>JACPAO010000143.1 GCA_016180755.1 Methanobacteriota archaeon | reverse complement strand
GGGCGGGTCGAACGTGATCACGACCTGCGCATCGGTCACGCCGGGCAGCGACCGGACACGGTCCGTGACCTGCTCCTGCATCCAAGCGGATACGGGGCAGCCGACGGCCGTGAGGGTCATCTCGACGAACACGCGTCCCTCCGGGGAGATGTCGAGCTTGTAGATAAGCCCCAAATCCACGATATTGACGGGGATCTCCGGGTCGTAGCATTCGCGGAGGGCCTTGAGGACCTCGTCCTTCGATGGGGGCGGCACGCGCGCTCATGGGGCGTCGGCGTATAAAAAACTCCGGTAGCCCCGGGGGCGCACCGGCGGAGCGAGACAAACCATTTGAACGCGGCCACTTCGTCGGCCCCTTGTGCGCGCGACGTCGCTTCTCGTGCTTGGTCTGATGTTTGGCATTGCCTGTGCCGGCTGCCTAGGGGACCCTCCCCGGGCGAAGGACGAGGCCGACGATTCGGAGCCGGGTGCAACGCCCGCGTACGAACCCCACGTCGTGGTCGCCACCCTTGACACGGGCACGAACCCCTTCCATCCGGCCTTCCGCCGCAACGAGACCCGGCACCCGAGCCTCTTCATCCCCGGCTACCCGGCCGACGCAGGCGCCGTCCAATTGCGCCTCGGGAAGGAGTACCGGGCCGACACGAAGGCGTCGCTTTCCGAACTCGCGAAGCTCAAGGAGAAAAGGTTCCCGTACTACGTCCCCGGCACAAACCTCGTAGGCCTCTGGGCCCACCCGACCGACCAGATCCCCGTCTACCAGCCGAACTCCACGATGCAGGGCGGAACGCACCAGCACGGAGCGCGGGCAAGCAGCCAGATCGCGGGCCTCGAATTCTCGATCGCGCCGGACGTCTTCCTCGCCGTGATGGACCGCACGAACGACCAGGGGGGTGTGAGCGTGTACCAATCCAACGCGGACGGGCTGCGATGGGCCGCCGACCAGCCGTGGATCGACATCATCCACACGAACATCCAGAACCCGCTGCCGCTTGCCCGGGAACAGGTCCCAGCCCAGTCGGGCCTCCACGGGTTCCCTGCGGCCGTGCTCTATGCGGTCGGGAAGGGAAAGCTCGTCGTGAGCGCGGGAGGGAACTTCTTCGCCGAATCGACCGAGACGAGCCCCCACGCGGGCCCGCCTGGCGTGCTCGTCGCCGGAGCGAACGACAACTGCGGCTACACCGAGTTCTCCAACCCCGACCCCCACGTGGTCATGGACGGGGCCGGCACGATCGCCGCGAGCGCGAACGACTACAACACGTCGACGTTCGGCGGCACCTCGAGCGCGTCCCCGCGGATCTCCGGCTACGCGGCGAAGCTCCTCCTCGAGATCCGCAAGGCCGTGAACCAGACGGGCGGCATGCAGGACGGCGCCCTCGTCGTCGTAGCCGACCCGGCGCTCAAGCCGGCGAAGGGACCCCTCGCCGACGGCCGCCTCACGGCCGCGGAGCTCCACGAGGTGATCCGCAAGACCGCCAACCCCAATCCGCACGCCTCGAAGTTCGACGGCGGCGCCGGCACCTGCGTCCCCCAGCCGGCCAACTCCCCCGTCGCCGTGTACGCGAAGATGGGGTACGGCGAGGTCAGCGAGCACACGATCCAGGGCGCCATGGATGTCGCCCTAGGCAGGAAGGACATGCCGATGCGTGCCGAGGACGCCTTCTACATGGCCTCGGAGCAGGCGCGCGTCGCCTTCTGGCGGACGCTCCCAGGCTAGGACCGGTTCCCGCAGGGCTACGCGCCCTTCGTCGCGCCGAAACTCAGGACGTACAGGCCGCTGAACGAGTCGGCGACGACGATGTACCCCCGGTCGTCGAAGTAGGCGCCCCATGTGTTGGGTTGGTTGCCGGCCGGCTTGTTCCACGAACCGCCGCTCGTGTAGGGGTTCTCGTGCGGCTCGTAGAAACCAATCGTGACGGGATCCTTCGCCCGCTCGAGGCTGCCCACGTCGAAGAGCCAGACGCCGCCGTGGTAGTTGCCGGTCGCGACATACCCGTCAAAGGTCTCGAACTCGTGGGGGCTGAAGGTGCTCGATCCCGTCTGCGGTCGGCCGGGGATGTCCCACTTGCCGAGCTCCTGGATGTCGTTGGGGTCGGTGAAGTCGAGGACCGTGTGCCAGCCGCGGTCGTACTCGCCGGCGACGACCATGATGGCGCGGCCCCCGACGGTCTGCGCAAGGGGCCATTGGCGGTGCCAACCCGTCTGCTCGTCGTGGCTCTCCCAGTGGTCGAGGAGCACCGGCTTCGCGGGGTCGTCGACGTCGTAGATGCCGGCCCCCCGGCCGTGGCCCGTGATCATGATCCAGCCGCCCGTGACCGGGTGCTTCCCGACCCAGATGTCGTGGTCGGCCCTCTCGACCTTGCCCACCATCCGGAGCTTCGTGGGCTCGAGCGCGAGGATGTTGCCGGTGTACGTCTGGAAGACGTAATGGGTGGGGCCGATCTGCGCCGTGAACACGTTGTGGTAGCCGTTCGCGCCGGCGCCCTGGGCGTCGTGGTAGAGGAACTTGGGCTTGGCCTTGTCGGCGACGTCGTACACGAGGACGCCTTGGGCGCTGAGGTCGCCCACGGGAGGCGGGGCGCCCGGGACGCCCTGGTGCGTCCCGGAGTAGGCGGCGACGAGGAGGTACTTGCCGTCGTCCGTGAACTGGCAGTCGGAGTTGCTCATCCCGCTCGGGACGCTCGAGACGACGACAGGCTTCGCGGGGTCCTTGATGTCGACGATGATGGCGCCGCCGAGCCCGTTGAACTGCGCCACGCAGACGTAGTTCTGCCATGTGTCGATCGCGATGAAGGAGGCGCCCTGCTCCGCCGGGCCCTCGCCCGCGGCGGGCCGCGTGAGCGGGTTGTAGCCGACCAGCTTGAGGCCGTGTTCGCCCTTGTGCGCCGTGAGATCGCCGTGCCCGAGCTGGCTTGTGTGCGTGAACTGGATGGCCTTGGTGAAGTCGAAGTCGGGTTTCGGCAGGCGAACGGGGTTCGCCTCCCCGCCGAACGATGGAACCGGGGCCGTCGGCGCCGCGGCGTCGGCATCCCTTTCGGTCGCGAGGCAGCCAGACACCGTGGCCACAAGGAGCGAGGTGCAGAGAGCAAGAACGAAGCGCCGCATCCGGATCGAGGCGCAGTGCGCGGCGCCCGATAAATGCATGTCGGCGGCCCGGGCCTACTGGTACGCGATGTCGGCCTCGATGTTGTACCGCAGTTGGATGCTGTAGCAGATGCGGACCTCGAACTTGTAGGCACCCCACTCCGTTGCGGCGATGGCACGCAAGCCACTGCCCCCGCTGTTGGTCCCAAGGCCCACGCCTTGGCCGACCGATGTTCCGTCGTAGACGACGCCGCCGTCCGGGTTGAGGACCCGGAAGTTCACCTTGTAAAGGTTCGCGGTCTCGTAGAGGATCTTGAACGCCGCCTTCATGCCTTCGACGGCCGCGTCCTCGGGCGCGCTCGCGGGCGGCTCCGCCTTCCAGGTCACGTCGTCGAAGTCCTTCCCCTTCCCCTCGCGGCCGCACTCGCCCGTCACGCCGGACGTGCCGCCGGTCAAGGCAGCCGTGTGGCTGAAATGGACAGACTTGGCCGGCCGATCACGCTGGAACGGGTCTCGGGAGCCGCCCAGGGCCTGCGTGGCCTGCGTGCCGGACGGGCCGCCCGATCCGGGAGAAGCGCAGCCGGCGATGGCTGACGAGAAGACCAAGATCAGCGCGACGAGGACGGCGCGGCGGGCGACCACCAGGCTGAAAGAGGGCACGCCACCGCTTATGGGTTACGGTGGGCCCCGCCTGGAACCTGCGATAGGATGGCCCCGAACCCGCCCGCACCTGGGCCTTCCTATTCGATGTATCGCAGGGCGTCCGCGGGCGGCGTGCGCGCCGCGCGGAAGATCGGGCTAAGGGTCGAGAGCGTCGTCACGACGTACGCGATCCCCGCGATGGTAAGGAGCTCCGCCCAGGGGATCGAGAAGGGGATGCGCAGCTCGCGGACCTGGCCGTACCAGATCGCGTAGCTCACGAGGATGGCGACGGCCGTGCCGATGAGGATGCCGAGCGTCACGACCGTAAGCATCTCGAGGAGGAATGTTCGTCGGATGTGCCGACGGAGGTACCCGACGGCCCGCATCATGCCGATCTCTTGGCGTCGCTCGATGACGCTTCGCGCCGTGACGATGCCAAGGCTCAGGATCCCGACGATGAGGCCGAGGCTCAGGAAGACGCGGATGAGCGTGAAGATCTGCCGGAAGCTCTCGTTCTCCTCCAGGACGCGCGTGCGGATCGAATTCGCGTCGAGGCCGAGGTCCTTGTAGTTCGCCTCGATGCGCTTTGCCATCGCCTCGTCGTCGGCGGGGTCCTTGAGCCGGAAGAGGACCAAGCTGTCCGTGTTTGGGAAGAGCCCATGGACGACGGGCTCCGCGAGGAAGACGCCCCGGAAATGGTACTGCTCCATGACGCCCACGATCTGGAACTCCTTCACGCTGCCTTTCGCCCGCAACTGTAGGTAGTCGCCCGGGACGTGGGCCCCGTCGCGGCCGTCGCGGTCGGTGCTGTACTCGTAGCTCACGATGGCGAGGTCGGCGCTCGAGGCGACGGCGCGGTACGCGTCCCGGTCCGTCGCGTAGCCCGCAAGCCGCCGCACGAGCGTGAACCCGTTGTGCTCGGCGAAATCGGGGCCCATGCCGAAGATCGTGTTCTGGGGCGGTCCGAACTGGCCGGTCGTCTCGTTCTCGACCGTGACGAGGTCGGCACCGAAGCGCACGAAGTTGGGAAGGACGTCGTAGCGCTCGACGCCGTCGAGGACGCGGGGGTCGCCGCCGCGTCCTTCGAGCGTGGCGAAACTGAGCCCGCTCACGGCCTCGACGTGGTAGCCGCCGGATTCCTTCTCGACGTCGGGGAAGAACAGGGCCCCGATGATGCTAAAGAGCATGACGACGAGGAGGATGACGCTGAACATCGCGAGCGTCATGCCGGTGCGGAACTTCTTGTGCAAGGGGTACGAGATGGCGACCAACGCGACGGGTCGAAGCGGCCTGAGGTAGGAGGCGAGGCGGCCCAGAAGCCGCGTGAAGCGCTCCGAGTAGACGACGAAGACAACGACGCAGAGCGTCATGACGACGCTTCGGATGGGCCCGATGACGTCGGCTTCACGCGTCTGCGGGTCTTCGATGGCGAACAACGTGGCGACGAGGTACGCGAAGAGCCCGAGCGAGACGAGCGGGTACGTGGTGTTCTTGGAGATGAAGCGGCGAAGTATGAGGGCGAGACCAATGGCGAGGGCGGTGGGGCCAAGGAGCTGCCACGTAAACGAGTTCGTCGCGAGGGCGAAGAGGGTCCCCACGACGCCCGCCGCCGTGATGAGCGCTGTGCCGACAAGCGAGCGTAAGCCGCGAAGGTGGGGCGGGTCGTCGAGGCTCCGGATCGCGGACACGATGTTGAGCCGGCTCGCCCGGCGCGCGCCGAGGTAGACCGTCGCCACGGTGAGAAGGATCCCGACGCTGAACGCGAAGACGAGGCCGTCGGTCTCGAGGCGGAAGGAGATGGGCGGGAACGTCGACGGATCGCTGAGGCGGTTGAAGCCCGTCACAAGGACCCAGGCGAGACCGAGGCCGAAGAACGTGCCGATGAACGCGGCGGGAAGGGCGTACATGATGCCCTCGAACGTGAAGAGCTGGACGAGGTGGTTCCGCTTCAGCCCGACCGCGCGGGCCATCGCGAGCTCGACCTTGCGTTCCTCGGCGAGCATCGTGAAGATGTTCACGATGAGCAGGAGGCCGGCGATGATGCTGAAGCTACCCACGAACGTGAGGAACACCCCGAACAGCTCGCCGTAGCGGTCGGCCTCCGCGAGCCAGTACTGTTTGTCGTTGTTCGCGCGAAGCGCCAAGATGGCGGGGTGGGTCTCGCCCTCCTTCGTCGCGTTGAGGCGTTCCCACAGGATTGGGTACACTTCGTCGGTGCGGTCCGCGCCGTCCTCCTTGCCGCCCGGGTTGCTGACCTTGAGGAAATTGATCTGGCCCTCGCGCTCAAGGAGTTTCTGCGTCGTATCCATCCGAAGGTACATGCTGAGCTGGTTGGGAAGCTGGAAGTTGGGGCCCTTGCCTCCCGACGTGATCTCGGCGACGCGCAGTTCGATGGTCCGTCGGGGCGGCTCGGTGAACGCCGACGTGTCGACGCCCCCGAACTGGCGCTCGAGGAGGGCCGCGCGCTTCTCGAGCTCGGCGAGGCTGTACACGGCGTAGAAGGTCCCGATGTTCCCCTCGAAGGCGGTCCGCGCGGCGGCCTCGCCCGTGATCCGCAGCGTCCAGGTGCCGGGCTGGAGGGGCTTCGCGATGCTCTGGTTGTGGAAGAGGAGGACGGGGATGTCCGGGGCGTTCAGCGTCCCGTTGCGGTTGCTCGCGACGACCCGACCGGTCGGGTCGAGGAGCTCTGCGTCGAGGTCCTGGCGCGCGGGTGGCGCTGGTTGCCACAGGACGAACACGTTCACGCGCACCGCGCTCTCGCCGACCTGGAAGCGGATGAGGTAGGGGTCGCCGACGACGTCCTGCAGCAGCGTCGGGATGACGCCGCCAGGCTGCACGGTCACGTTGAGGACGCCGGTGATGTTCTGGACCGTCGGGATGAGGGGGTCCTGGGGGAGCGTTGTGTTGACGACGATCGTGTCGCCGACCCGCGCGTCGAGTTTCTGGGCGACCTTGTCGTTAAGGACGGCGTCGTTCGGGCCGAGCGCCGTCCCGTCGAAACTGCGCCCTCCGTGCCGGAAGTCCCCCCAGATCTTGTCCTTCTCCGGATCGAACCCGACGAGCCGGACGGACGGTTCGTAGAGGCCCGTGCGCGAATCCGTGACGGCGGCGTCCCAGATGATGTTCGATCCGATGGCATCCGTCGCAGATCGCAGCACGGCGTCGTCCGCGAGCTTCGCCTCGACGCTCTCCGGGTAGTACGCGTACCCGTCCAGGAAGACGGTCTCGTCGATGAGTTCGAACGCGTCGAGCGTCGCGCGCCGGATGGCGTAGCCCATCGAGTCGCCGGCGACCTCGGCCGAGGCGACGATCGCGGTCCCGACCATGAGGCCGGCGGCGATCATGAGGCTCTGGCGTTTCCGGCGAAGGACGTTTCGCGCCGCCATCCGGACGAAGATTCGCCTTCGGAGCCCGAGGAGGAGCGGCACGATGATGGCCGCGAGCGCGAGCGGGAACAGGATGGAGGTCCAGTTCAGACGTGGCGCCCCCGCAGGAGGCGGATCGCCTGGACGCTCTCGATGCGGCCGTTGCGCATCCGGACGAGGCGGTCGCACTCCTTCGCGACCTCCTCGCTGTGCGTCACGATGACCTGCGTCTGGTGCCGCTCCTTGTTGAGGCGTTTGAGGAGGTCGACGATCTCCTTGCTCGTGTTCGAGTCGAGGTTCCCCGTGGGCTCGTCCGCCCAGATGAGGTCGGGGTTGTTCACGATGGACCGGGCGATGGCCGTGCGCTGTTGTTCGCCGCCGGAGAGTTCCTTCGGCTTGTGGTTGAGCCGGTGGTTGAGGCCGACCTCGGTGAGCGCCGCCTCGGCTGCCTTGCGCGCGGCGCGGATGGAGTGGCCGGAGACGAGGAGGGGAAGCTCGACGTTCTCGACGGCCGAGAGGACCGGGAGCAGGTTGAAGGACTGGAAGATGAAGCCCATCGAGCGGGCCCGGAACGTCGTCCGCTCGTCGTCCTTCATGTGGTGGAGGTTCCGGCCGCGGACGAGGACCTCGCCCCGCGTGATCTCGTCCAGGCCGCTGAGGCAGTTGAGGAGCGTCGTCTTCCCGCAGCCACTTGGCCCCATGACGGCGAGCATCTCGCCGGCGCGCACCTCGAGCGAGACGCCATCGAGCGCGTTGACCTTGAGCTTGCCTTGGTCGTAGACCTTCGCGACGTCCTTGGCCTCGACGACGACGCCGTTCACGTCGGCCGCGCCTGCCACGGCCGGATTGGATGCCGGGCCCGACTTAACCCTGTGGTATGCTTTGGGCCGCGGACCGTGTCACTTGAGCGGCGTCCCGACGACCGTCCCGAAGAAGATCTGCGTCGGGACCACGGCGCGGCCCACAAGCGGCGCGCCGCCCACTTGGTTGCTCGAGCCCCACGTGGCGACCGGCTGGCCGTTGTTGTCGAGGGCGACCTCGAAGAAGTCGAGGAGGCTCCGGCCCGCCACGCAGCCCGTGCCGCTCGTGCAGATGTTCCCGATGTGGTTGGGTTCCGTCGTGAGCTGGCGTGCCAGAAGTCAGGAAGGACGTCGCTCGGGATGCCGTTCACGTTCTCGTACCACGTGACGGCGATCCGGCCCTTGGCGCCCGCGGCCACCCACGGCATGACGGCGGCCTTCGAGGGGTCCGAGATGAGCTTGGGGGGACTCCACGTGTCGCCTTGGTCCTTCGAGGTGGTGAGGTACACGCCGAACCGGGTGAGGGGTTTGGGAAGGGGGTCCTGACGGAACGGCGTCATGCTCTGCTGGTCCGCGGAGTAGACGACGTAGAGCGTTCCCACCGCGTCCTGGGCGACGACAGGGAAGATGCTCGTCGGGAACCCGATGAGACCCGCCTGCGCCGCGTGCTGGGCCGGCACAGCCACAAGTTTTGTCTCCCACTTCGCGCCGTAGTCGAAGGAGCGGGCGAGGAGGATCTTGCCGTTGGCCGCCCCCGTGCCCGTCGAGAACATGCTGATCGCCTCGTAGACCTCGCCGGGCGCGTTCCCGTGGACGATGGGACCGCCTACGCCGTCCGAGCTCATCGTGGCAAGCTTGTTCGGCCACGTTGAGCCGCCGTCCATGCTGACGTTCACGGAGATGACGCCTTGCCCGCCGACGCGGCCGCGCCACGACGTGTAGATCACGCCGTCAGGGGTCGCGTCGAGCCATTCGCGGTCGCCGCCGGTCTTCGACGAGAGGTCCTTCGCGGCCGTCCAGGATTCGCCTTGGTTGTCCGAGTACTGGTAGGGGATGGGGCCCGCGCTGCCGCCGCCGAGCCCAAGCCAGTGGAGGCGTCCCGTGCCGTCGACGACAATGTCGCCGTCGCCCGTGCCTGTCGTCTTCGCGCCGAGGTCCTTGAAGGACTTCCCGCCGTCCGTGCTGCGGTACAGGCGCGTGATCGGCGTCACGTAGATCGTGCCGTCGGGCGCGACGGCGATGTTCGGCTCGCCCGCGCCGGACCCGAGAAGGAGCGCCTTGACAACCTTGGGGACCTCGAGCGTCGTCGGGAGGACCCTGGCGGCGGCCGACCCGACCGGCGTGCCCTTGAGGTCCTTGCCCTTGGCGCCTTTCGAATCGGAGCCCGCCGGGTCGAGGCAACCGGACCCGAGCATCAACACGACCATGGCCAGGCCGACCAACTTGAGACCTGCGCTGCGCGAATCCATATCCATCTTGGCACGTTCCTGCTCGCCGACCCGCCGCGGGGGATGTTAAGGTTTGCGTCGGCGGGCTTTCACGCGGCCGTGAGCCGGCCTGCGGCTTTTTCGGCCGCCTGGATGACGGCGTCCGGTTTGAGCGTCCGGAACTCGTCGCCGAGCTTGAGGACCGCACCGTCGACGATCGTGGCGTGGACCGGCCGGCTCGGGCCCGCGTAGACGAGTTGGCTCACGGGGTCGTGCATCGGTCGCAGGCGCGGATCGTCGAGGTCGACGAGGACGAGGTCGGCGCGCTTCCCCACCTCGATGCTCCCGATCCTGTCGCCCCATTTGAGCGCGGCCGCGCCGCCGCGCGTCGCGAGGTCGAAGATGGTCTGCGCGGGAAGGAGCTTCGCGTCCCAACGAAGGTGCTTGTGGAGGAGCGCGGCGAACTTCATGGTCTCGAACATGTCGAGGCTGTTGTTGCTCGCGGCGCCGTCGGTGCCGAGCCCCACATCGGCCTTCGCGGCGAGGAATTCGGGGACGGGGCACGCGCCGCCCGTCGCGAGCTTCATGTTGCTCACGGGGTTGTGGCTCACGCTCGCCCCCGCCTTCGCGACCGCGTTCACCTCGTCCTTCGTGACCCACCCGCAGTGGGCGAGGACCGAACGCTTGCCGAGGGCCTTCGAGTTCTCGAGGTACTTGGGAGGCCTCGCGCCGCGCGTCTTCTCGACGTCGTAGACCTCGCCGCGCGTCTCCGACATGTGCGTGTGGAGGACCGTGTCGTACTTCTCCGCGATCTCCATCGTGCGGCGATACGTGACGGGCCCGCAGGTGTAGGGGGCGTGCGGGGCCGGGCTCGCGCGGACGCGGCCCTTCTTCGCCCACTTCTTCACGAAGGCCTCGCACTCCGCCATCTTGGGGTTCGGCTCGTCGGGGCCCACCTTGCCGGCGTCGACCATGCCGAAGCCCGCCCACCCCCTGAGGCCGGCCTGCTCGGCCTCGTCGGCGACCGCGTCCTCGAAGAAGTACATGTCATTGAAGCACGTCGTCCCGGACTCGATCATCTCGAGCGCCGCAAGCCGCGTCCCCGCCCGCATGTCGGACTCGTTCATCTTGTCCTCGGCGGGCCAGATGCGCGTCTTGAGCCAATCATCGAGGAGGAGGTCGTCCCCCCAACCGCGGAACAGGACCATGGGGAGGTGCGTGTGCGTGTTGACGAGGCCAGGGATGAGCAGTTTCCCTTTCGCGTCGATCGTCTCGTCGACCTTCGCCTTGATCACGCCGCCGACCTTCGCGATCTTCCCGTCCTCGACGAGGACGTCGCCGTCGACCGTGCGGCGCTGGGCGTCCTGGGTGAGGATGCGGGCGCCGCGGACAAGGAGGCTCATGCTCACGCCTTCGCGATGGCGATCGTGACTTTCTCGCCTTCGATGTCCCATTCCTTCACAAGGCCCTTCTTCGTGCCTCCGTTGAAGCGGAGGGCGCGGCTGCGGGTCTCTTTCTGGATGAATTGCTGCCATCGCGTCGCGGGCCCCGCGACGACGTCGGTCGCCTGGATTGTCGTTTCGATCTGGTCCTCCAGCGCGAGGCGGGCCTCCTTGCGCATCTCCTGGATCCGACGGACGAGTTCCCGTGCCCAGCCCTCGGCCTCGAGCTCGGGCGTGAGCTGGGCGTCGAGGATGATGGTCCCGCCCCGCGGGAGGTCCGCCTTGAGGGTCCCGGCGGCCGCGACGGACTTGAGGGTGAAGAAGCGGATGTCGAGGTCCTTCCCGGCAAGCGTGGTGCGGCCGGTCGCGGCGAGCGCCTTCCCGAGCTCCTTCGGATCTGCGTTGCGGGCCGCTTCGAGGATGGGCTTGGCGTCGTTCTTGAACTCGCGGCCGACCACCTGCTGGTTGATCTTCGCCTCGTGCTCCTCGAGGCCGGCCGCGCTCGCGACGACCTTCACCTCCTTGACGTTCGCCTCCTCGCGCACAAGGTCGAGGAGCTGGTGGAAGTCGGCCTGGGGCGCGGGCCGGACGAGAAGGAGCTTCGCGAGCGGGATGCGGGTCTTGATCTGCGCCTGGTCCCGCAGGCGGCGCGCGGCCTCCGTGATGTCGCGGATCTCCTCCATCACCGGCTCGATGGCCTGGGGGCCGGCGACGCCCACCGGGTAGCTCGCGAGGTGGACGCTCTCCGGCATGTTCGGGAGCCGAAGGTCCTGGAAGAGATGCTCCGTGACGAAGGGGGCGTAGGGCGCCGCGAGCGTGACGACCGTGAGGAGGGCCTCGTGGAGCGTCGCGTAGGCGCTCGACTTGTCGGTGGATGCTTCCTCGCTCCAGAACCGTTTCCGGGAGCGGCGCAGCCACCAGTTGCTGAGGTCGTTCACGAGGAACTCCTGGATCGCGGTCGTGGCCTTGTGGACGTTGTAGCGGTCCGCCTCGTCGACCGCGAGGGCGGAAAGCGTCTGGAGCCGCGTGAGGAGCCAGCGGTCGATGAGCGGCCGTTCGGAGAACGCGGGCGGACGCGCGCCGGGCTTCCAACCGTCGAGCTCGGCGTACGACTGGAGGAACTGGTACGTGTTCCAGAGCGTGAGGAAGAACCGCGCGTGGGTCTCCTGGACGGCCGCCGCGAAGAACCGCTTGTCCGCCGTGACGGCGCCGCTCGAAAGTAGGTACCAACGCATCGAGTCGGCGCCGAACTTCTCGACGATCTCGTTGGGGTCGGTGTAGTTCTTCTTCGACTTGCTCATCTTGAAGCCTTTCTCGTCGAGGATGAGTCCCATCACGACGCAGTTCTTGTAGGACGGACGGTCGAAGAGGACCGTGCTCTCGGCAAGGAGCGTGTAGAACCAGCCGCGGGTCTGGTCGAGGCCTTCCGTGATGAAGTCGACCGGGTGTTGGAGCTTGTCCTTGTTCTCGAACGGGTAGTGCCATTGCGCGTACTGGGCCGCGCCGGAGTCGTACCAGGTGTCGATGACGCTTGTGTCTCGGTCCATCCGGGCCTTGCATTGGGGGCACGCGAGATGGATGTCGTCCACGGCCGGCTTGTGGAGGTCGAGTTTCTTTCCCTCGACGAGGCGCTTCACGGCGTCGCCGCCCAGCTTCACGAGTTCCGCGATGGATCCGACGCACTCCTGGTGCTTGCACTTCGTGCACGTCCAGACGGGCAGCGGAGTCCCCCAGTAGCGGTCGCGCGAAAGCGCCCAGTCTTTCACGTTCGTGATGAAGTCGCCGAAGCGGCCGTCCTTCACGTGCTCCGGCACCCAGTTCACGGTGTTGTTGTGGGCGACGAGCCGGTCGCGTCGCTGGCTCATCCGGATGAACCATTGGTCGCGCGCGTAGTAGAGAAGCGGCGTCGAGCAGCGCCAGCAGAACGGGTAGTCGTGCTTGTGGACCTTGACGCGGTAGAGCTTGCCGGCCCCGCGAAGGTCCTCGATGATCTTCGAGTCGGCGTCCTTCACGAACTGCCCCGCGTACGGGGCGACGAAGTCGTGGAACGTCCCGTTCGACTTCACCGTGTGGATCGCGGGGATGCCGAGCTTCTCGCCGAGCTGGAAATCGTCCTCGCCGTACATCTTCGCCGTGTGGACGATGCCCGTGCCGTCGTCGGTCGTGACGAAGTCCGCGGGGACGACGTGCCAGGCGCGGCCCACCGTCGTCGACACCTCGGGCACCGACTTCAGTTTCTCGTTGAGGAACGGGAAGAGCGGCTCGTACGCGGTTCCGACTAGGTCCTTGCCCTTCATCGTCGCGACGACGTCGTGCTCACCCCGGACGACGTTGAGGCATCCGCGGGCAAGGACGTACGTCTCCTTCGGCGCGTCGGGACCTTTCGGCTTGACGCGCACGTAGTCGATGTCCGGGCCGACGGCAAGCGCCACGTTCCCGGGAAGCGTCCACGGCGTCGTCGTCCAGGCAAGGAGGAACTCGTCCGCCTTGCCGACGACCTTGAACTTCACGAAGACGCTCGGCTCCTCGACCTCCTTGTAGCCGAGGTTCACCTCGTGGCTCGAGAGGCCCGTGTCGCAGCGGGGGCAGTGCGGAGTCACGCGGAAGCCTTTGTCGAGGAGCTTCTTCTTCCAGGCCTCCTGGAGGCTCCACCAGACGCTCTCGATGTACTCGTTCTCGAGCGTCACGTACGGGTTCGCGTAGTCGACCCATTGGCCGATCCGCTCGCACATCCGCTCCCATTCGCCCTTGTACCGGAAGACGGACTCGCGGCACTTCTGGTTGAACTTCGCGACGCCGTAGCGCTCGATGTCCTGCTTGTTCTTGAGGCCGAGCTCCTTCTCCACCTCGATCTCGACGGGGAGGCCGTGGCAGTCCCATCCGGCCTTGCGCTCGACGAGGTAGCCGCGCATCGTCTTGTACCGGCCCACGACGTCCTTCATGGTCCGCGTGAGGATGTGGCCCGCGTGGGGCATCCCGTTGGCCGTCGGGGGGCCCTCGAGCCAGACGAACGGCTTTTTCCCGCGCCGGTTGTCGATCGACTTCTGGAACGTCTTGTGGGTGCGCCAGAACTCGAGGACGCTGCGCTCGAGGGCGTCCGGTCGGTAGGTCTTGGGGTCGGCCAAAGCGGCGCCTTGAAAACCCGGCCGGTTAAAAACGGATGCACCGGCGGCCCCTCGCCGACGGCGGGGGCCCGGCCCTCGGCCAACACGGTTACCCACAAGGATATATCCAAGTTTAACGCATGGGTTTTACATGCCCAATGTGGCGTTCCGCGCAACCGTCCGCCGCGTCGGAAACAGCCTCGCGGTCCTCATTCCGGCCCGCCAGGCGAGCCAGTTGAACCTCCGCGCGGGGCAGGACGTCGAGACAACGCTCGCGCCGGCGGAGGAAACGCTTCTCGGCCTCGCGCCCGACCTCTACGACGGGCCCTTCCGTCGCGCGCCGGAGGACCGTGACCGCGAATCCCGGTGACGTGTTCTTCGACACCTGGGCCTGGTGGGAAATCATCGCCAACACGGCCCGAGGCCGCCGCCTGCAAGCCCGGTACGTGGCAAGGGGCGACGTCCGCGTGCACACGAGCGTCCTCACGTTGGCCGAGATCGCCGCCAAGTTCGGCGAGGCCGACGTCCGCGGACCGAAGGCGCTGGCGTTGATCGAGGCCCGCGCCCGCGTGCATCCCGTCGGCCGCGACCTTGCCATCGCAGGCGGATTCCTGCGCTCGCAGCTTCGCGTCGGGAACCAGCACGCCGGCATCGTCGATGCGATGATCCTCGCGTCGGCACGCCATGCGGGCGCGGTCCTAATCAGCGGGGACCCCGCTTTCGACCGGCAGGCCGACGTCCGCGATCATTAGTCCCGGGAACCGCCGCGAGGGCTGGCGTCGCCCCGGTTCTGACACAGGGTCGTCGGAGGGCCGGAGCAAACATTGATGGTTCCCCGGGCTCTACTGAGAGCCGTGTTCGGGAAGGCGCGCGGCCCCAAGGTCCCCTGGGGCGAACGCTATCGGACCAGCAAGGCCATCGCGCGCCAGTCGTTCCAGCTCCTTCGCCAGCACCGCGACCTTCGCGCGTTCGCGTATCTGGGCATCGTCGGCTCGATGGTGTACATGGTCATCGTCGTCGGGGGCGGGATGCTTCTCGCCTTCACGACGGGCCAGGTGGAGGCGTTCGCGGACAGCCCCAGCCGATCCGTCGTGACCGGTCTCGTGGCGCTCGTGCTCATGTATCCGGCGATGGTGTTCGCGAGCGTCTGCAACGGCGCCATGACGTACGGCCTCTACCAGCGCATGGCGGGCGTCGCGTGCACGCCGAGGCAGGCGTGGCGGGCGAGCCGGACGCGCGTGGGCACGATCGCCCGGTTCAACCTCGTGGCGATGCTCGTCGCGGGCATCTTCCAGGTCGTCGGCCTTCTTCTTGAGAAACTGCGCCTCGTTCCTTATCTCAGCCGGATCGTCCAGACGGTCGGCATGCTCGGGTGGGCCACGGCCGCGTACTTCGTCTTCCCGGTGATCGTCGTCGAGCGGGAACGGAAGGCCCTCGATGCAATCCGGACTTCCACGGCCATCGCGCGCCAGCAGTGGGGGAAGTCCGTGGCGGGCATCGTGACGCTCTCCTTGGCCCTCCTCGTTCCCGTGGTCCTCTTGATGCTTGGCTTCTTCGGCGTGATCACGGCGCTCATGGCCCTCGACCTGCCCCTGATGACCGTGACGGTCCTCCTCGGCGTGGCGCTCGCCCTCATGCTGGTGGCCTTCTTGATCGTGGCCGCGATCCAATCGTCGGCGCAGGTCTGCTACCAGGTCGCGCTCTACCGGTTCGCCCGTACGGGGCGCATCTCCGCCCCGTTCAGTGCCGCCACCTTGAGCGACCCGTGGAAGCCTTACCAGGCTCAGTAGAGTCGTCGTGAGGAACGCGAACCGGAATCGGGCGTCGGAATCCCGGGCGCGGCTGGCAGCCATGGCGGGCCCTTGGGGTGCGACGTTTTCATGAAGGGCCGGCAAGCCCATGAAACCGGCTCTAGGCGGACGAAAGGACCTGGTCGCCCAGACTGGTGAGCTTGAGCCGAAGCCCCGCGCCGGTTCGTCGCGCCTCGACGAGGCCGGATTTCCGGAATCGGTCGAGGTGGTAGCTCACGTTGGGCGCAGTCATTCCGGTCGCCCGGGCGGCTTCAGCGCCGTTCAGGCCGGGTCGGGCCCGGATGGCGGCAAGAAGGAGCCGGGCGCCCTCGGCCTTGACGACGCCGGCTGATTCCATCACGCGTCGGTCCACGCCACCTCGGACGAAGTAGCAATGGTGTTCGCCGTTTTGGGCGCGCGTGACCATCTCGGACTCGCGCAGTTTGGCTAGGTGGTGTTCGGTGGCGCCGTGGCCGAGCCCGGAGCGCCGAGAAAGCTCGAGGAAATGAATGCCGGGGTTCTCCTGGATGAACTGGAAGAGTTCGGCCCGTTTCGGATGCCCGATGACCTTGGGGCCGACGACACGCGAGTACAACGCGCCGATCGGGCCGGCCTTAAGGAGCGGCCAAAGCCAATACAGGGCCGCGGCCATGAGGGAGAAGAGCCCAATTCCCGCAGCGCCCTTCGCGTCCGGCGGCGACCACGCTAGCGCATGGTGCTGCGGGAAGAGTACAGTCTCCTTCGGCGGCGCAGCGAGGGCCCCGCCGCGGGGCCCAGGGAGAAAGCCGGTTCTGTCGTCGCGGTAGCGTTCCTGAAGTGCCTGGAGATCGCCGTCGGGCCAGAACGCAAGCTTGCTTTCTCGGGTCGTCCAGGTGCTGGTTGGGCCGTAGGTGTGCTGGTCTTGAACGCGGCCTGCGCAGAAACTGAGGTGCGGCTTCGAGCAGTTGTCGCACACGACCGAGAAACCCCAGGCGTTGGCGGCCTCTTGGCCGTACTCGGGTCCTCGGAGGGCTTGCCACGCGCGAATCATCCCCGCCACGCTGGGCCAGTCGGCCGGAAGCTTGGTAGCAGCCGGGAACGTGTCGTCCTCATTGAAGGCGCAGGTACCGTAGGAGTAGGGCGCGGCCGCGGCCGTTAACGGACGGGCGCCCAACCCGTCCGTTCGAGAGATCAACACGCAGAGCTTCTGGAAGCCGTCCGCGAGCTGGAAAAACCACGTCCGGTCAGTGGCCTTCGCTGGCTCGGCCTCCGTGGTGACGTCTTCCGAATAGTGGGCGAAGACCGGAACCGCGCCCGGGTGGTCCCGCAGGAAATCTCGCAAGTCCGGGTAGCCGGGATCGTTTTGGGCGTACTGGAACGCCTGGGAGAGGGGAAAATCGTGCACGACGCCCGTGTCGTCGAGGCCCCAGGGGGTGCGAGCGGCCAGGCCGACCGGGGCCGGCCGAGGGACCGCTGGTGGCGCCTCGCGGAGCGTGATGGGCAGTGTGCCGCGGGTGACGACCTCGAAGCGTATGTGGAGGGCCGTCGGGGAGGCTGCCCTGGCCGAGACAAGCTCCATCGGGTATGGGCTCGTCGATGACATCCATGCGCTGAAGCTTCGGTTCTGCGCATTGGCGGCGGACAGGATAAGGACCTGGCCATTCAGTGATTGATGGGCTTCGACTGCGGCAAAGAGGGCTGGATCGGACGCGCGAGCCGACGTAAAGGGATTGCAATGCCCGAAGGCGTCGACGGTCCCCTCGAGCGCCACGGCTTTGCCTTGGAAGGCGTTGCGGATCCCGCAGAAGGCCCCGAAGTAGTACGTGTCATCCGGACGCACGAACGTCGTAGAGGCGTAGACGCTGGCCTGCGTCCGCGTATACGGGAGCCCCGTGGACGAGGTCCCGTTTTCGTACTTCGTCTGGCGGGACTCGCCGTACGAGCCGACGAGGCGCCCCGATTCGGGGTCGAGCCTCGCGCGGGTCGTGAAGGGCCTGACGTCATCCACACGGTTTCCGACAAGATGGGCGTACGTCGTGATGTTTACATGGTTGAGAAGACGCTTTGTGCCGTCCTCGTCGAAGCCCACCTCATCGGGAAGCCAGGTGAACTCGAGGTACCGCTTGTCGGCGCTTCGTTCGCCCGTCGTCGTGTTCTCGAGGGCGACCCAGATTCGGACCATGTCCCCGACGTGCGGAACGGGCACCGAGAAAACCGAAGGAACGGGCGAGGGGGAGGCCCCGCTGTTGGCCACGGCGAAGCCGACGACCCCGTTCGTCAGGGCAAAGCACACGACGGCAAGGAGCAGCGCGCCGCGCATGCGACTGGGTTGGAAGCGGGACCGGGCGGACGGCATTCTCATCACGGGTCGTCCACCTCGGTCGAGGACATATGAGCAGTCCGGGACGCTTGTTTAATTTGCTGTCCTATCGCGGACCCCGCGGCCTGGCCCTATAAACCCCGCAACGCGGCCTGGATCTCGGTGTAGTCGGGCTCGAGGTCGACGCTCGCAAGGACGCTCGCGTAGCGGACGACGCCGCCGCGGTCGATGATGAAGGTCGCCCGCTTGTAGACAGGCCCCCACCACGACTCCCACACAAGGTCCCATTCCCGCAGGACCCGGCCCCGGAGGTCGCTCGCGAAGGGGACCGTGTACCCGTGCTTCTCCGCCCACGCCTTCTGGTTCGGGACGCTGTCGACGCTCACGCCGATGAACTGGGCCCCGAGCGACGCGTACCGGTTCCAATCGCTCGTGAAGCACGCCATCTCCTTGGCGCACGTCTTCGTGAACGTCCCCGGGAAGAACGCGACCACGACCGGCCCGGACTTGCAGGCCTCGTGGAGGTTGAAGAGGCGCGCCTTGTACGTGCCCTCCTGGCGGCCCATGGGGAGTTCGAAGTTCGGCGCCTTCTCGCCGACCCGGGGCGTCCTGCCCACCGTGGAGGAGGCCGTCTGGGTCATTCCGAACGGGCGAGCCGGGGGCGGGCTGAAAAGCGTTTGGGGATGGCCGGCGGCCCTATGTGCAGGCGTTGACCGACGCGAACGCGACCGTGACGAGGTCCTCGTTCGACCCCGAGTCGCCGATCGTTAAGGAGACGGACGCGACGGACGCCGCGTTCGCGCCCGACATGCCGCAGAACGACATGTAGTCCGCGCGCTTCACGTTCGACTCGGGCGAGCCGAGGATCACGAACTGGTTCGACGTCGAAAGGACCGCCACGTGCGTCGTCCTCGACGCCTTCGCGTTCACCGCCACGTGGAGCGTCGCCTTCGTCGCCTTGACCTGGATGTAGTTCCAGGTGCGTTCCATCCGGACGTCGTCGACCGTCACCTTGTCGGCGGTCTCGTCGAGCGTGACGTCGAGGTACTGGGACTTGTAATTCCCCGGCCCTCCACCGGCCTCCGGCGACCCCGAACAACCCGCCGCCAGAAGCGCCGCCGCCACCAACGCCGGCCCGCGCATGGGCGATGCATGGACCTTGCGCCGATTAAGGCGTTGGGCGACCGCGACGCGGGACAACCCATAAAACGGGCTCGTCCGGTCTCCGCCCGCGGCCCCGTCCCCGACGCGACCGCCCCAGGTGTTCGAGACCATGGAGGACCCCAACGTCCGTTTCCGCCGCCGCATGAGCATGCCGAACCTCGACGCCGGCGCGACCCCCGCCTCGGCGGAGGTCACCGACCGGCTCTTCCGCGAGCTTCCCGACACGCCGCCCCACGACGCGCTCGGGGTCATCGACCCCCGCGAAGCGTTCCGACCCGTCTGGGCGCCGGGAGGCTCCGCGGTGGCGCTCCTGTCCGCCCGCCTCGCGGCGGCGCTCGTTCTCGCGTGGAGCGTGATGACGTACAACCCCATCACCAACCCCACGGCATTCGGCGATTGGGCCCGGACCGCGGCGGCCGACCACCCCATCGCGATGTACCGCGCCTTCGTCGAAGGCTCCATACTGCCCAGCGTCGACCTATGGGCGTGGCTGAGCTTCGTCGTCGAGGCGGCCCTCGCGCTCGCCCTCGCGGCCGGCATCCTCGTCGGGCTCACGGGCTTCCTCGCGACCGTCTGGGCCGGCCTCATGGCGCTCGGGACCTGGGGCTTCGCCGCGCCCCGGCCCGGGGGCGGCCTCGTCTACGCGCCCGACTACCTTGCCGTCCTCCTCATCGCGGTGCCGTTCGTGGCCTGGCTCACGCGCGCCGGCCGCTACTACGGCTTCGACGGCCTCGTCCGGCCCTTCATGCTGGGAAGCCGCAGCAAAGGCCTCCAATGGATCGCCGCGCGCCTCATGTGAGGGCGCCAACGTGGCGGGCCACCCCCGAGTCCTCGCCCTCGTGAGCCTCGCGGCGTTCGTCGCGGCCCTCGGCGCGAGCTGGGACTGGTTCGACGTCGACGAGTTCGCCAACATCCAGCAGGCCCAGCGTGCGAACGACGGCCTCGACCTCTACACACGGACGCCGAGCAACCATCCGCCCCTCTACACGGAACCTGTCCTTCGCGCGCTTCTCGCGATCCCGGGAAGCGACCTCCTCGCGGCGCGGCTCGGCAACGTCCTCCTCGTCTGGGGGGCAGGACTCCTGTTCGTCGACCTGTACCGACGCGCCGGACACCCCGGCCGGGCGGCGCTCTTCCTAACGGTCTGGAGCCTCAACGGTTTCCTGCTTCTCGGCGCGACGCGCGCGATGAACGAGACGCTCGTCCTCTTCCTTCTTAGCCTCGCGTTCTGGATCACGCAGCGGGGGTTGCCCGCCTGGGCGAGCGGCGCCGCGACGAGCCTCGCCGGCCTCTCGCGGCTCACGACCGTCTTCTTCGCCCCCGCGCTCCTTCTTGCCGACCATCGCCGCGCCGGAAAGTTCTTCCTAGGGGGCGCCGCCGCCGGGGTCGGGCTCCTCATCGTCTACGCGCTCGTCCATCCGGGCTTCTTCGACGGGTTCGTCCGTTGGGCGGTCGTGTTCCACACGGCCCGCGCGCCCGAGGAATGGTCGCGCAAGATCGGGAAGGCCCTGTGGTGGAGCGGCGTCCCCCTCCTTGCGTTCCTCGCGTGGCGCCACCGCCCCCTCCTTCGCCGTGAATCGCCCGCAGAGATCGCCGCCTGGACCGCGGCCGGATGCTCGCTCCTCCTCGGTCGCCGCGGCGACGGAGGCCGTCCACGCCGCGGGACGCACCCAGGGGCGCCTCCTTTTGGGCCTCACTGTAACGGTGACGCTTTCTCAGGGCCTGTTCTACGTCCCGATGACGCCGCACAACGACCTCGACCGGGCCGAGGCCGTCGGGGACTGGGTGTCGGCGAACACGCAGCCCGGCTACTTCGTCCTCACGGACGCTCCCGAGTACGCGGTCCTCGGTGGACGGGTCAACGTCGGCGGTTACTACTGGTCCCTTCGCGACCAGATCGACCCTGACACGCTCAACCAGACGCTCGACGAGGTGAGCGCCATCCTCCTCTCGAACCGGTTCGGCCATTACGACCGCGGCTTCCCGTCCGCGTTCCTCGCCGGGCTCGACCGGTTCCCCTGCCACCGCGTCGAGGACGTGCGCGTCTACTGGACGGGTTCGCAGATTCCACTCCCTGCGGGCTTCGAGTCGGACTGCTGACGCCGACAAGGCGTCCTTTTCCGCAAGTTCGGAAACAAATTAATAGCGCGCCTCGGGAGAACCAGCATCAGATTGCTGAACCTACGCGCCTACCTTCCGTTCTCCGGGAACCCCCGCACCCGGCCCAAGCTGCGCACGTGGTGGGAGGTCGCCGCCCGCGCGCCCTTCATCACCATGTTTCTCACGGGCGCCTGGGTCATCTTCCTCCAGCTGGTTCGCGGCAACGGGTGGATCTTTGAGAGCGTCCGCAACCACATCGGCTTCATCCCCGCCCTGTGGATGAGCGACCCTGGCCGGGCGCTCTTCGTGGCGAACGTGGGCATCATCGTACAACACAGTTGGGGGCAGATCATCTATGTCAGCCTCCTCCTCCTGCTCGTCGGCGTCGCGCACGAGCTCCGGTACGGCACGGTGCGGACCCTCGCCATCTTCTACGGCGCCTGCCTCGTCGGGGTCATGCTCCTGACCGCCGTCGTCATCACGACGGCCATCAACGGGCCCGCGCACTGGAGCCACCGGATTGCGACGACGAGCTGGTCCGGCGCGTCGGTCGGTTGCTTCGGGCTCGCCGGGGCGGTCGTCGCGACCGCCAAGCGGCCCTGGGGCCTCCTCGGCCTGTGGCTCTTGTTCGAGTACGTGGTCGAGTGGGGCCTCGTGCCCGGGCTCGCGGTCTCCATGCACGTCGCCGGATTCCTGTTCGGGTTCACGGCGAGCCGCGTCATGATGCCCGGCGGGGGGTACCCCGTCGTCCCCCCGGAGCCCGGCCCCGTGCCCACGCCGGCCGACGATGGCCCGGGCCCCTAGGGTTCGGCGTCCGGGCCCACGGCGTTGCGAATGAATTAAGAAGCAGAAGGCTTTGGCGCGGGAACCTCGGGGTGTTACCTTAGACGCCGGCCTAGCCCGTGATGCGCCCGCCCCATCGACGGGGTCGCTGGCCGCACGGCTCGCGCGCTTCGCGGTCGTCGGCGGCAACGGCGCCGTCCTCAACCTCAGCCTACTCACGCTCTTCATCGAGGTCTTCGGCTGGCACTTCCTCCTCGCTAGCGCCGTCGCGATCGAACTGAGCACGGTCATCAACTACTTCCTCAACCGGTCCTGGACGTGGGGCGACCGCGACCGCTCCTTCTGGAGCCTCTTGAGCTACCACGGCGTCGTCATGGTCGGCCTCGTCGTCCAATGGGCCGTCCTCGCGACCGGAGTCGCCTTCTTCGACCTCCACTACCTCCTTGCCGGCCTCATCGGCATCGCGGCCGGCACGGGCTGGAACTTCTTCGCGAACCACCACGTGACCTTCACGCACTACACGCCCGAGCGTCGGGAACGGTACCTGCGTATCGCGCTCTACGCCGCCGCGTTCGTGCTCCATCTCGGAATCGCGGCGATCCTCACTCACGACTGGGACACCTACGTCTTCCAAAGCAGCGTCGAGCAGTTCCTCACCGAAGGCACCTCCCCCTACTCCGTCGGCCTCGCGAAGCCGGCGTTCGTGTACTGGAACACGCTCCAGCCTCTCTGGTACGCCTACCCGCCGCTTCCGCTCCTTCTCATGAGCGTCCCGTTCGCGCCCGCCGCGTTCGGGGCCGTGACCGCGCCCTGGGCCGCGCGAATCCTCATCAAGCTGCCGTTCATCCTCGCGACCCTCGCGTTCGCGGGTCTCACGCGGCGCTTCCTCGAGTCGTCGCCCGGCGAGGGCACGGCGAAGAAGGCGATCCTCGCCGAACGGTTCCTCCTCTTCAACCCCCTCTTCCTCCTCGTCGCCGACGTGTGGGGCCAGTTCGAGAGCCTTCTCCTCGTCCTCCTTGTCCTCAGTTTCCTCGCCCTTCGAGCTGCCCGATGGAACCTCGCGGGCGCCGCCTTCGGCACCGCGGCCCTTGTCAAGGTCTTCCCGGCGTACCTCGTTCCCATCCTCGGGATCTGGCTTTGGCGCCGCGCCGGGCCCGCGGCGTTCTGGCGCTACTTCCTCACCGCCGCGGCCGTGTTCTCGCTCGTGAGCCTTCCCTTCTTCTTCGCCGAGCCCCGCGGGTTCCTCGAGCAGGTGCTGCTCATGCACGGCGCGCGGGACCCCGGCCGGTTCGCGCCCATCGCCTTCATGTTCAACAGCCTCAAGTGGGCCACCCGCGCCTTCCCGGGCACGCTCCCCGGCGACGAAGGCATCAGCGAGGCCCTCAGCGTGCTCTCGTTCACGGCCACGGCCGTCCTCCTTATCCTCGTGGCGCTCGCCTCGAGCCGCAAGGCGGCGACCGAAGGGAACCTCGTCACGTTCTGCGCGCTCGGCATGGCGGCCGGCATCCTCGGCACGAAGCTCGTGAGCGAGCAGTACCTCATCCTCCCCCTCGGCCTCCTCACGCTCGCGCTCTACCATCCGGGCTCCGCCTTCGAGGGGGCCACGGCGAAACGTGTCGGACGGCTCCTCTTGGCGCTCGCAGGCTTCGTCACGCTCGCCGCCTTCCTCGACCACGCCTTCTTCCTCGTCCTCGTGCCCGACGACGTCGCGCGGTTCCTCTTCCAGGCGACCGTCCACGAAAAGATCCTCACGATCGCGGCCCTGTTCTCGATGACGCCGACGCAGCTTCGCACGATCCTCGGCGGCGCCGCCGGGTTCGGCCTCACCGTGCCCTTCTACTACGCCCTGCGGATCCTTGGACCCGTCTTCCTCGAGGGCCTGCGCGCCCTCACGCCCATCCTCCACCTGCACCCCGCGATCCGTCGCGCCGCGGGCCGGACGCACGTCACCCGCATCACGGTCGTCGCCTTGGTCGCGCTCCTTCTTGCGCCCGCCCTCGCGATCGGGGCGTTCGCGCCGAAGCGGGAGCTGCCCTCGCCCACGGCGGGCGTCATCGAGGCCGACGCGCTCCTTCTTGCCCACTACCGCGCCGACTGGTTCAACCCGGTCGTGCGGCCCGACACGCCGGGCGGCAACTGGGTCCGTTCGCTGTACACGCCCGCGTCAGGCTACTACAACGCGATGCCCCACAAGGTCGAGGAGGACGTCGTCCTCCTCCGCGAGGCCGGGGTCGACGCCGTCGTTCTCCGGTTCCATCCGGCCTTCGAGCACCAGGCGTTCGGCGTCGTGCAGGGGTTCGAAGCCCACGCGTTGCCGTACACGATGGAGATCCAGCTGCGCGACATTGCGGACGCATCCGGCCGCGTCGCGCTCACCCGGTCGAACGCGCAGGCCGTCCTCGAGATGCTCAACGGCCCCGACTTCGGCTACTGGGACCCGGGGTACCACCTGCGCCTCGCGGCGGACGCCCCACCGGTCCTGTTCGTGAGCGGGCTCGAGCTCGTGCAGGCCACGTTCGACGAGGCCGAGCGAAAGTACGTAGCCGAGGCGTACATCGCGACGCTGCCTCCAAGCATCCGCCGCTCCTACGCGGCCCTTCCCGTCCCCCTGTGGCAACAGCTCCCTACGAGCCGCGCGGACCTCGAGGCCAACACCGCGACCGGGGCCCTCGGGCGCGAAGCCTACGCCGCCGCGAAGCGCGCGTTCTGGCAGACCGCCTTCTCGTTCCTCGAGCCCGCGGAACCCACGGCGCGCCTCGACCTCGTCGTCGACGTGCGGCCCGACTACGACATCGGGCGCGAGAACCCCGTGCGCATCGTCGGCCGCTACGATCCCATCGGCGCCGACGCGCACGGTCCGCCCGACGGTCTCCTCCTCGCGACCGTCAACGCGCGACCGGGCGAGGCCTCCGCGTTCGACGCGGCCCTCGCCGACGCCGCTTCTTCGGGGGCCCGGGGCCTCCTTGTCCCCTGGAACGACTTCGACGCCGGCCTGGCGGTCGAGCCCACCCGCGAGGGCGGCCGCGGCCTGCTCGACCACCTCATCGAGGCGGGCGCCTCGCGCGGCGACGCCGAGACGACGCCCGTGGGATCCCCTTGACCTACGCGGGACCCATCCTCGACAACCATTTCCACGTGCAGGAGCACGGACTCTTCCTCGAGGCCGTCCGCGTCTTCCACCGTCACGGCGGCACGCACATCACGCACATCCCCATCCCGGGCCACGAGCCGAAGCGCACCAAGGCCGACTGGCAGGCCTTCTTCGAGCGGCACTTGGCCCACTCCGACCGCATCGAACGCGAGACGCCGGTGCGGGTCATCCGCGCGGTCGGCCCGTACCCCATCGAGTTCGTGAGGACCGCCGAGGCCTGGGGCATCGAGAAGGCCCGCGACGCGTTCCGAGCTGGCTACGACGCGGCGCTTGGACTCATCCGCGAGGGACGCGCCGTCGTCCTCGGCGAGGTCGGCCGCGCCCACTTCCCCGTGCCGGCCGAGGTCCAGGCCGCCCTCAACGGACTCCTCGAGGACGGCCTCTCGCTCGCGG
>JACPAO010000142.1 GCA_016180755.1 Methanobacteriota archaeon | reverse complement strand
GGTGAGGAGGACGTCGTGGGCCCACAGTTCCGTCCCGGTCGCGTTGAACGAGTCGACGCACTCTTGGTGCCGGTGCTTCGAGCCGTTGGCCGGGTCGGGCTCCGGTTCGGCGCATTGGACCTCGCGGTGGAACTCCAGGTCGGCGATCATGTTCCCGCGCGTGACCTTCGCCTGGACCATGTGCGAGCCGTAGCTCACGTCGCCCAGGCTAAGGTCCAGCTGGATCCACGCGTAGGGCTGGCTGTTGGGTGGGATCGTGGGGATGGAGGAGCCGTAGGTCCAGGAGAACGCGATTCGGCCGACGACGGAGTCCTCCCATTGCAGCTGCATGTCCTCGGACTCGTTGACGAGGGCGGCCTGGCCTTTGACCGGGGGGGACTGGCAGGCGTTCACGCAGACGACGGGCCGGATCCCATTGTTGAAGTTGTACGTCTTCGCCGGCGCGGCCGTCGTGTTGGGGTCGAAGGAAAGGCCGAGGCCGGCGTCGCGAGGAGCGTACTGGGAGTCGGCGCGGACCTCCTTCCCGGGGGCCGCGATGATGTTGAGGGACCGCAGGGTCTCGTCGACCTCGGGCGGCGCGTCGTGCTCGGGCGGGTGCGCGGCCACGAGACCGCCGCCCAAGAAGAGCAGGCCCAGAGACGCCGAAAGAACGGTGCGGAGGATCGCGTGCATGCAGGGTCACCAAGGCGACGCGCTTGGCGGTCGCCTCAAGGGGGTCGAGCCGGCCCGAGCCTATTTGAACAAAGTGGTGGCCATTGCGAAATTGGCCCGGATTTCGGGTCGAATCTATTATCAGCGGCCCCGGAATCGCCGCAGCAATGACGCAGCCCGCCCCCGGAGGCCGGAAGATCCGGGTCCTCATCGCCAAACCCGGCCTCGACGGCCACGACCGCGGCGCGAAGGTCGTCGCCCGCGCGCTTCGCGACCACGGCATGGAGGTCATCTACACGGGGCTCCGCCAGACGCCCGAGCAGATCGCCGAGGCCGCCATCCAGGAGGACGTCGACGTCGTCGGGCTCTCCGTCCTCTCGGGCGCCCACATGACGCTGTTCCCCCGCGTGGTCGAGCTCCTCAAGAAGGAAGGCGCCGACGACATCGTCGTCATCGGCGGCGGGATCATCCCGGACGAGGATGCGGCGGAGCTCAAGAAGAAAGGCATGTACGCGACGTTCGGACCCGGCACGTCGACCGACGCCATCATCAAGACCGTCGAGGACGCGGTCGCCGAGCGCCGCCGCCGCGCCGGCGCGAAGGGCCCCAGGGGGTCGGCGCATCCCGGCGGCAAACGCTAGCGCCGACGGCCACCTCGAGGGGGTCCTCCGTGGCGAACGCCTCGCCGCCGCGCGGCTCATCAGCCAGATCGAGAACGACGAGGCACCCCTTTCGACGCTGCGCGAGATCCACAAGCGTTCCGGCCGCGCGCACATCGTCGGCATCACCGGCGCCCCGGGCGCCGGGAAGTCGACGCTCGTCGACCGCCTCACCGACCATTTCCGCAAGGCCGGCAAGAAGGTCGGTGTCGTCGCCGTCGACCCGACGTCGCCCTTCACGGGCGGCGCCATCCTCGGCGACCGCGTCCGGATGGAGTCTCGCTCGACCGACAAGGAGGTCTTCATCCGCTCGATGGGAAGCCGCGGCGCCTTGGGCGGGCTCGCGCGTCACACGAACGACGCCGTCAAGGTCCTCGACGCGATGGGCAAGGACATCATCTTCGTCGAGACGGTCGGCGTCGGCCAGGGCGAGGTCGACGTCGTCCGGACGGCCGACACGATCGTCGTCCTCCTCGTCCCCGGGATGGGCGACGAGGTCCAGACCATGAAGGCCGGCATCATGGAGATCGGCGACATCTTCTGCGTCAACAAGGCCGACCGCGACGGCGCCGACCGCACGGTGTCGGAGGTGCGGTCCCTCCTCCAGCTCGAGATGCGGGGGAAGGACGACTGGGACCCGCCCGTCGTGAAGACCGTCGCGCAGGACTCGAAGGGCATCGACGAGCTCGCGAAGGCCATGACCGACCATTTCGCGTCCCTCAAGCGCACCGGCCAGCTCGAGAAGCGACGCCGCCAGCGCTCGCAGGCCGAGCTCCTGGAGATCCTCAAGAGCCGGCTCGTCCACTACGTCATGACCGAGGACAAGACGCGCGGCCGGTTCGACGGGTACGTCGACGAGATCGCCCGGCGGGAGCGCGACCCGTACGAGGCCGCGCACCGGATCCTGGACGAGTGGAAGTAGTTTGGAAACCAAAGCCGCGACGGATAGTAGTCCTGAGGCGGGCTCTGTTGGTTCGATGACAAAGGTAGCGAGCGACTCGCCCGTCAAGGATGTACTCAGCGCCGCCCACGAGGGGGAACGCTTCGAACGATTCATGCTCGCCCGGCGGCGTGGGGTAATCGATATCGCCTTCGGTTGCGCGGTCCTCGGCCTTTTTCTTGCCGGGACCGACGCCTGGAAGGGAAGCTCGGTCGAGCCGGCGGTACGCCTCGCTGGCTACGCGGCGGCGTTTCTAGGCCTTGCCGTCTACGCCGCCCTCCAGATCGTCTGGCGGCGTTGGGAGGGAATCTTCGGTTGGGACGTGGCGAAGCCTTTCCCGATGCGAGAAGCCTTCTCCCTACGAAGGCCAGACAATCTTCTCGCACTGGTGGTTTCGCTGATTCTGTTGGCGTTCCTTTTTCTGAATGCCGTCGGCCATCCCGCCCTAGCCGGCCTTCCTCCCGCCTTTGGTGATTTCCTTTTCCAGGCCGTCTTTGGAACAACCGTTGTTGGTTGGGGATTGCGCAGCCGTGATCCTCCCTTGGTGGTGGTCGCCGGCTCCTTCATGGCCGTCGCCCTCGCCAATGCATTCTGGCAGCCGCCTTTGCTGCGCGGCATCGCGGGTGGATTGCTTCTCTTGGCCCTCCCCCTTCTGGCCCTTGGCTTTTTCCGGCTTGCTTCTCCCCGGCGGTGGTTGGACCACTGAACGACGTCCGCCCCGACATGTTCGACCCGACGCTCCACTCGGGCCCGCGCATCACGATCATGACGCGACTCGTCATCCTCCCCTCGCAACGGTTCGGCGCCCTGCAGAAGAGCTGCGGCCTCACGGCGGGAAACCTCGCGAACCACCTTCAGGTCCTGGAGGCGGCCGGGTACGTGGCGCAAGAGCGCGACGAGAAGCACGCCCAGCCGACGAAGAAGGTCCGCATCACTCCGACGGGCGAAACGGCGTTCCGGGCCTACATCACCCAACTCAAAACGCTAATCTCCCAGCTGGATTCCCCCGACCGTTGACCGGCCCCCGCCTCGTCCTCGCAAGCGCGTCCCCGCGACGCCGCGCCCTCCTCGAAGCACTGGGGATCCCCTTCGCCTCCGTCGCCGCGAACGCGGACGAGGCGCTTCCCCGTGGCCGCGACCCCGCGGCGGCCGTCCAGGTCATCGCGGAGCGCAAGGTCGACGCGTACCTCGCGACGCCCAAGGCCGACCGCCAGGCCTTCGTCCTCGGGGTCGACACCGAGGTCTACATCGGCGGCGCGCTCCAGGGGAAGCCCGCGAACGCGAAGGACGCGGAGGCCATGCTCCGACGGCTCGCCGGGCTCTCCCACATCGTCTACTCCGGCCTCGTGCTTCGCGCGCCCAACGACGAACGGCATCGGCACACGGAAGCGACCCGCGTCGACTTCGTTCCCCTGAGCGACGCCGAGATCCGGTCCTACGCGCAGACCGGCGAGCCGCTTGACAAGGCGGGCGGATACGGAGTCCAAGGCCAAGGCGCCGCCTTCATCCGCCACGTCGAGGGCGACTACACGAACGTCGTGGGGCTCCCCGTCCGGCCCATGCTGCGGCTCCTCACGCAGGCCGGGTTCCCCTTGCCGCCCCACCTGCGCGTTTCATGAACCCCTTCGCGTCTTGGCGAAGGCCTTGGGCGAACTCCTGCACCCGCTCACCATCGGGAACGTCACCATCCCGAACAACCTCGTATTGAGCCCCATGGCCGGCTTCAGCGACCTCCCCTTCCGCGTCCTCTGCCGCAAGCACGGCGCCGGCCTCGTGTCGAGCGAGATGGTCGCGGCGGGCGGCGTGGGCCGCGAGGCCCCGCATCCCACGCAGCGGATGCGCGTGAGCGAACTCGAGCATCCCACGAGCATCCAACTCTTTGGCACGGAGCCCGCGGAGGTCGAGGCCGCGGCGCGGGCCGTCGGGCCGAGCTGCGAGATCCTCGGGTTCAACATGGGCTGCCCGGCGCCCCAGATCAAGCGCCAAGGCTGCGGCGCGGCGCTCCTCGACCATCCCGAGCGCTGCGAGGAGCTCGTCCGCGCCGTGAAGCGGGGCTCGAAGAAGCCGCTTCTTGTGAAGATGCGCGCCGGAAACGGCGGCCTCATGGACTTCCTTGCGCTCGGCAAGCGGCTCGAAGCGGCCGGCGCCGACGCGTTCATCTTCCACGCGCGGACGGCGGCCCAGGGCTACACCGGCAAAGCCGATTGGCACTACATCCGGAGCCTCAAGGAACACGTGTCCGTCCCGGTCATTGGTAACGGCGACATACGCACCGGCCGCGACGCTCGGAAAGCCCTCGAGGTGAGCAGCGCCGACGGCGTCGCCCTCGGCCGCGCCACGCTCGGCGACCCGCGCGTGTTCTCCCGCATCGCTCACTTCCTCACGCACGGCTGGGAACCCGCGCTGCCCACCGCGCAGGAACGCGCGTCGGACTACCTCGAGTACCTCGACATGGCGGACGGGCTGGGGTTCCACAACATGCGTCTCGTGCAGCAGGCGCAGCGCTTCACGAACGGCCTCGAAGGCGGCAAGGAGCTTCGCGAGGCGCTTCGCGGCCATGTCCCTGTGCGCGTCGTGCGCGAGGCCTTTGTCCGCCTTCGCGAAACAGGAAGCGCCCCGCGCGCGGCCGAGGTTTTGCCGGGTCCGCGAACCGCTGCCATCGTTTCGGCGTGAGCCTTGGCTCGCGCCGCCCGGTTCCGCCGGTCGAGGGGCCTTCGAAGGCGACGTTGCGACCAGAAGCGTTAATTCCCCGCCCGACCCGTGGTTGCCCGTTGACGGCAACACCGCGCGTCACAACCATCCTTCTCCTGGCGGCCCTGCAGGCAAGCGGGTGCGTCGGCGTGGTTGCCGAGGACGCTTCCTATCGCGGCCGACAGGGCGTGATCTTCGTCGCGCCGGTGCTCGACGGGCCGTGGATGCAACTTGGCGACTGGTTCAATAGCGGCGTTTCCATCCACCCAAACGGCACGCTCGACCCTGACATCCGGTTCGTATCCGAGGTCCATTTCACCCACGCCGACGACGCCGGCGTCTTCGGTAAGGGACGCACGCGGGCCCCGGGAACCCTAGACGGTCCCTCACCGCTGCGAGGCCAGGACGCCGTGCTTGCCGGTCGCGGACAATTCCTGACCGACTGGCCCGAGGACCTCGGCGGCGGCACCATCTACCAGATCAAGGGCTGGGGCTGGGACGCGTTCTATGCTGTGACGAAGGACGAGCCTGGGCCCGAGGCCGCGTTCGACGTCCACCTGCTTTTGCATCGCGACGCGGCGTCCGCGGGCGGCTTCAAGATGTACGCGCTGCAGGCGAACAAGCGCCTTGCTGCGGCTTCCGTCGATGAGCGGTTCAGGCTTGAGCCGGCGTTCGCGGGCGTCCCCGTCGTTGCGGAGGCGAAGATCACCGACGCAGGTCCGCTCACCGACCTCGAGGTGCGGATTGTCGGCCGTGGCCAGACGGTAGCGTCCGGTCGGCTTGGTGGAACGGCGGCAACGGCGCAGGTGACTCTCGAATTCGTGCCGAAGGCAGGCGTCGGGTACGAACTTCAGGTCGCAGGTCGCGCCACGTCGCAAACCCTTGTCGTTTCGGCCTACGCCAGGCTGGATTCGCCCGTGGTCCATATGTTCTGGGAGAACACGACGTTCGAGGCAGTCGAACCGAGCCTAGGCTCTCGGTGACGCGACCCCCTGTCGGCGCACATATGTTGGATTTCACGGAAAGTCTCTTATCCATGGTCAACCATGGCTTCCCATGGATGAAATCGACGACGATTGAGATCCCGGTCGAGCTCCGGGACAGGCTTCGGCGGCTGAAGCAGCATCCCCGGCAAGCGTACCATGAGGTCATCGAGGCGGCGCTGGTACGCGGGGAAGCGGCAGCACGCAGCAGCCGAGCCATTCGCGGGACGGATCCGTTGGTGGAGCGGAACCGGTCCGCGATCCTTCGTTTGGCCCGTCAGCACGGTGTCGGGCATGTGCGTGTCTTCGGAAGTAGGGCGCGCGGGGACGCGCGACCCGACAGCGACCTGGACCTGTTGTACGATTTGGAGGACGGCTTCACACTCTTTGACGTCGCCGCTTTCAAGCGGAAGCTCGAGGCGCTCATCGGCGTCTCGGTCCACCCCATGGAGACGCCGGACCTGCGGTCCCCTATGCGCGAGCGCGTCCTCGCGGAGGCGAAGCGCGTCTGATCGAACCCATCGAGCGTGACCGTGCCCGGTTCGGGCACATCGTCGAATCCGTGGACCGGATCCTAGAATACGCCCGCCACGGCCCCGCCCGGTTCCTTTCGGACCCCATGCTGCAGGATGCCATCGTGCGCCGTTTCGAGGTCGTGGGCGAGGCGTCCAAACAGATTTCCCCCGCCTTCCGAAAATCCAATCCGGAGATTCCGTGGTCCGACTTTAGCGGGTTCCGCGACATCCTGATCCACGGCTATGAGACGGTGAGTGCAAACCGCGTCTGGGACATCGTCGAAGGGCCGCTTCGGCGGCTTCGCCGCGAGCTAGAAACGGTCCGGAAAAGGCAGCGATGGTAGCGGCTACCGCTCGAGCTCTTCCCGCGCGATCACGAGTCTTTGGATCTCGCTCGTGCCCTCGTAGATCTCCGTGATCTTGGCGTCTCGCATGAGGCGCTCCACCACGTAGTCCTTGATGTAGCCGTTTCCGCCGTGGATCTGGACGGCCTTCGTCGAGAGCGCCATCGCGGCCTCGGAGGCATAGAGCTTCGCCATCGCGGCCTCCTTGGTGAACCTCTCCACGCGGTCCTTCATCTGGGCGGCCCGGTAGAGGAGCACGCGGCTCGCCTCGAGCTGCACCCACATGTCGCTTAGCGCGAACTGGACGGCCTGGTGGTGGCCGATCGGGTGGCCGAACTGGGTACGGCTCTTCGCGTACGCGAGCGCCTCGTCGAAGGCGGCCTGCGCGATGCCGACGGCCTGCGACGCGATCCCGAGCCGGCCCCCGTCGAGGGTCTGCATGGCGATTTTGAACCCCTCGCCTTCCTTCCCGAGCCGGTTCTCGTCTGGGACCTCGACGTCGTGGAAGAAGAGCGGCACCGACGGGGCCGCGCAGATCCCGAGCTTGTCCTCGGGTCGGCCGATCTCGAACCCCTTCATGCCCTTGTCGAGGATGAACGCGGTCTGGCCCCTGTGCGCCGCCTTCGGGTCGCTCTGCGCGAACACGACGTACGTGTCGGCCGGCCCTCCAAGCGTGATGAAGAGCTTCTGGCCGTTGAGGACCCACTTGCCCCCCTTTTTCACGGCGGTCGAGCGCATCGAGACGACGTCGCTTCCCGCCTGGGGCTCGGTGAGCCCGAAGCAGCCGAGCTTCGTCCCTTGGAGCATGGGCCGCAGGAACTTCTCCTTCTGGGCGGCGTTCCCGAACGTGTAGATCGGCCACGCCGCGAGCGAGTTGTTCACCGTCATGATGACGCCGTGGCTCGCGCACGCGCGGCTCACCTCCTCCATGGCGATGCAGTAGGTCACCATGTCCGTCCCGGCGCCGCCGAGCTCCTGGGGGTAGTTCATCCCTAGAAGTCCGAGCCCCGCCATCTTCGGGATCGACTCGGCGGGGTACCGGTGGTCCCGGTCGATGGCCTTCGCAAGGGGCCGGATCTCGCGGTCCGCGAACTCCCGGACCGTCTTCCGGATGAGCTCCTGGTCCGCCGATGGCCGGAAATCCATGTGGGTGGCGCCAAGCCGGTGACCGTCAAGAACCCATCGGCGGACCGAACGTTTGGATGAGTTCTCGACAGTCCTTTTATAGGAGCGGATTGTAACTCGCGATATCGTCCGGAACGTGCGAGCCTTGCTGCGAACTCTTGGTGCCGTCCTTGTGGCCGCGACCCTCCTCGCCGGCCCCGCCCAGGCCCAGATCTTCTCCCATTTCACCTTCGACGAGCTGCGGTTCAAGTTCTGGCCGGAGGGCCTCGAGGACGACCCCGACCGGGAAGGCTCCGCCATCACGATCCACGTGACCCGCGCCGAGGTGAAGGAGATCGACGCGGTCGAGTTCCGCCACTGCATGGACGGCGACATGTCGTTCTGCTCCTACGAGATCCCCGGCGGCAACCAGGACGGGACGGTGTCGACGGACGAGGTGAACAGCTTCAAGGCGTTCGTCCCGTTCATCCAGACCAAGGTCCCCAAGGTCAAGGAGTTCATGGACACGCTTCGCAACAACGTCACCGTCGACGCTCAGAAGGCGAAGTTCGTGAACATCTTCAATGTCGTCATCACCGGCGCCGAAGGCGACACGGACTCCGAGGCCCCCATCCTCGTCGACCTCGACGCGAAGGCCCTCTACAAGAACGACTACAAGGCCGCGAAGCACGTCGTCACGGTCGGCAACATGACGCTGAGCCCCGGCTTCTCCTACAACAAGGCCATCTGGGCCGCCGCGGACCCCTCGTGGGTGTTCGACCCGGGCGCGACGAAGCCCGACGGGGCGAAGTCCGTCGTGAACCAGCACGGCCTCTTCACCGCGCAAGCCTCCTACGAGTCGCTGGGCGAGAAGGGCCTCGAGCTCACGCTCGTGAAGGGCGCCGCGAAGGGCAAGTCGCCCGGCGTGGAGCTCCCGATCCTCGTCCTCGGCCTCGTCGCCCTCGCGTTGGTGCGGCGGAGGTCGTAGGCGTGAAGGCCGCCGCCTTCGGCCTGGCGCTCGTCGTCGGGCTCGCGGCCGTGCCGGCGGCCGAGGCGCAGACGCTCGAGGAACAGTTCCAGGACTTCCACTTCAAGTACTTCCGGCTCGTCTTCTCGTGGGACGAATCCCGCAACCTCGCGTACGTGTACGCGGTCGGCGAGGGCTTGGAGATCCGCGGGGAGGGCGCCCGCGACCTGCGCGAATGCATGGACGGCGGCGACTGCCCCATCCCGGAACTGCGCAGCGCCGCGTCCGCCTCGAACGAGGACGGGGAACTCTCGAGGGACGAGGTCGACTCGTTCGCATTCAACCTCGCCGTCGGGCTGCGCGTCTACCAGGACATGAAGGTCATCCAGCAGAACGTCAAAGGCCTCGTGAAGGTCGACGACAAGGTGCCGGGGAGCGCCATCCTCACCGACGTCCGCATCCACGGCGCGGTCGGGGACGTCGCGTCCGTCGAGCCGCTCTCCATCGACGCCGTCATCACGGCGACCTTCGGGACGGTGAAGGCCGCCTCCACCCACAAGGTGTGGGTCCAGCGGACCGAGTCGAACCTCACCGTCGCGGACGAGATCATCGTCGAGGGCGGGAAGAACTGGCGCATCGTCGAGTCCTCCATCCAGCCCGCAAGCGTCCAGTCGTTCTACTCGGACGGCCGCCTCCAAGGGTCCCAGGGCGCGTTCGAGTCCCGCGACCCCCTCACGTTCACCCTCGAGTACCACAAGGAGACCAGCACGGCGACCATCGTCGGCGGGTCCCTCCTTGCCCTCGCGGCCGTCGGCGCAGGCGCCGGCGTGTACCTTTGGCGCCGGAAAGGCTAATTCCTAGGCCCGTTCCTCGGCCCGCCGACCGTGTACCCGCAGATCCCGACGATCCTCCGGCCCCAGGAGCTTCTTGACAAGGCGTTCAGCCGGGCCGCCAAGATCGACAAACCCGACCAGGAGGCCGTCTGGCGCATCAAGAAGACGACCTCGGCGCAGCTCGAATCCATCAAGGACGTCCTCACCGAGACCCTCGAGAAGTACGTCGCCGCGTTCCCCAACCTCGACAAGGTGAGCACCTACGAGCGGGAGCTCGTCGACATCGTGATCGGCGTCGCGTCGCTCAAGAAGGCGATCGCGCGGGTCGCCGGCGCGGTCGAGACCCTCAAGCAGGTGCTCGAGGAGCAGCACCGGATCGCGAACCGCACCCTCAGCATCCAGGACATGAAGCAGGCGAAGCGCGCCGCCATCGGCCGCGCCTCGAGCATCGTCGAGGACCTCGACAAGCCGCTGCGCTTCCTCGGCACGTCGCGCGACGTCCTTCGCCACATCCCCGACCTCACGCCGGGGGACCCCACGATCGTCCTCGCGGGGTACCCGAACGTCGGGAAGTCGAGCCTCCTTGCGCGCCTCTCCCGCGCGCGGCCCGAGATCGCGCCCTACCCCTTCACGACGAAGACCGCGAACATCGGCCACTTCATGTGGCCATCCGGCGTCCCGGCGCACAAGCAGCGCCGCTACCAGCTCGTCGACACGCCCGGGCTCCTCGAGAAGCCACCCGAGAAGCGAAACCACATCGAACGCCAGGCCGCCATCGCCCTCCGGTATCTCGGCGACGCCGTCGTCTTCATCCTCGACCCGTCCGAGGCCTGCGGCTACGACCTCCCCACCCAGGAGCGGCTCCTCGCGCTCGTGCGGGAAGAGTTCCCCGGCGCGCCCATCCTCGTCGCCGAGAACAAGTCCGACCTGAAACGTCGCAAGTCCCCCCACCACAAGATCAGCTGCGCGACCGGCGAGGGCATCCCCGAGCTCCTCGAGGCGTGCGTGAAGGCCGTCCCCGCCGACAAGTATCAGGAGATCTTCCCCGAGGACGCCGGCCGCTCGTAGAGGAGCGCGTCGCCGCGGTGGATCCGCCGGATCCGATGGTACGGGATCTGCGTCTCCCCGTCGACCTCGAAGAAGCTTGCGCCGAGTCCCGTGATGGAGGACCCGGCGACGGCCTTCTCGTCGTTCGGCGCCCCGCGGTGGAGGATCACGACGCGCACGTCCGACCAGTCCTCGAGGCGTTCCTTCCAACGGAGCCGCGCGAGGACGTCCTTCGCGGTGCCCCGACGCATCGGTCCCTTGGAGGGAACGTGCGTACTTCACGCCGCGGTCCCCCTGGGGAAAGCCCTTAAGCGCGCCTCGATGCTTTGCGCTCGAACATGCGGGTGCACTACGAGCGTCTCGTCGAGGCGATCGCCTCCTACGGGTCCACGGTCGTCGCGTACTCGGGCGGCGTCGACTCGGCCCTCGTTGCGCGGGCCGCCTTCGACGCGTTGGGCCAGAAAGCCGTCGCGGCCATCTCCGACTCGCCGACGCTTCCACGCGAGGAGCTTGCTGGGGCCCGGGAGCTTGCCGCCTCGATCGGGATCCGGCTCGTCGAGATCGAGCGCTCGGAGCTCGACGACCCACGCTTCGTCGAGAACCCCACGAACCGCTGCTACTTCTGCAAGGCGGGCCTCCAGGACGAGCTCGGCGACTTCGCCATGAAGAACGGCGTCGCGACGGTCTCGTACGGCGTGAACCTCTCCGACCTGGGCGAATGGCGGCCCGGGATCCAGGCGGCCAAGGAGCGCGGCGCGCGGTTCCCCCTCGTCGACGTCGGCCTCGACAAGGCCGGCGTGCGCGCCGTCTCGCGCGACCTCGGCCTTGCGGTCTGGGACAAGCCCGCCTCGCCCTGCCTTTCCTCGCGGATCCCCTACGGCGAAGTAATCACGATCGAGAAGCTTGAGCGCGTCGAGGCGGCGGAGTCCCTCGTCCGCGGTCACGGGTTCCGGGACCTTCGCGTCCGAAGCCTCGACGGCGTCGCGCGCGTCGAGGTCCCCGAGGGCGACGTGGCGCGGCTCGTCGGGCTTCGCGACGCCATCGTCCCGACCCTTCGAGGGCTTGGTTTCCGCGAGGTCGTGCTCGACGCTCGGGGCTTCCGAAGCGGCCGCCTCAACGAAGAGCACGCGGGGATCACGCATGCCCGATGAGGACGCGACGCTGCGAGACCTTCACAAGAAGTTCCTCGAGGAGCACACTCGGCGGAAGCAGACTGGCATCTTCGGCACGCGCAAGGCCGACGAAGCCCTGATGGCGATGTGCGAGTACTGGAAGACGAACACGCTCAAGCTCTCCGACAAGACGAAGCAGGACCTCTTGCGGCAACTCAACGCGATGGATCTCTTGCCCTACCGCGCCTACTGCCGCGAGCACCTGCTCGATATCGGCATCACGAACGTGTAGGACACCACGGCCTGCGCCGGGATCCGCGGATTCGCCTCAGCACGAACCTACGTAGCACCAGATGTCGCTGGATGGAGAGTTCGTGCCACGAATCGTCATGACTCCCACGCCGATCGAAACCCTTGCCTCCGCAAGGATGGTGTCCGCCGAGCATATCACATTACCCTCGGAATCAGTCCCCGCTGCCATTGGCATATGGCCCTTGTACCAGAATTCAACGTAGTCCCATCCGCCGTCGCCGGGGTCGTACTGATATACGCTGGTGCCGTCGCTTGAAAAAATCCAGCAGTCGGAACTGCCATTAGTGCGTTCGCACGCGTAGAAGGAGAAATCGTAGCCCGAGCCGGGGGTCAATGGGTCCCTTGCTGGCGTCAACGCGCCGAGAATGAAGCGCCGCATGGGGGGGGCCTCTTCAAAGTTTTGGGCTCGACGCGCGGGGCTCGGGTCGCCACCGGCGCGATCAGTGTTTCATACAGACGCCGCCGTGGAGGTCCTGGCCGGGTGGGCAGCCCTCGGAGTTCCCGAACGGTGGGTAGGCCCACTGGATGGCGGACGTGTCGATGACGACGTCCTGTTGGACGCTGCGGCCCTCGGGCGCGGCCGACAATACGATGTAATATTTCAGGCCGGGAACCAGGTTGTACATGAGCGTGCAGCTGTTTCCCTCAGGCACGCAGTCCGTGACGATCTTGTTTTGGTACTTGAGGGCGATTCGGAAAACGGAGCCGCCGCTGGGGTCTTCCCAACTGACGGTCGCGGTGAGGTTAAGGGGCCATTCGTCGGTCGGCGCCTTCAAGCCGTACGTCTTCCTCGTGATGCCGCCCTTGCCTGCGTTCAAGATGAGCCGGGCCTGGGAGTCGCCGGCCTCAAGCTTCGCCGACATGATGGGGCTCGTGCTGATGACCTTCCCGCCGTTGAACCACTCGCCGGTCGCGGTGTGAACGTCCGGGTCGCGGTTGGTCCAGTTGACCGTCCCGCCGGGCCGGATGGTGACGACCTTGTCGCTGTAGGCGTAGTTCGTGATGTCGACCTCTGCGAAGTCGCTCGCGTTAGCGTCGGTCCCGTCGACGACGACGCGCATCTTCATCCAGGGGTGCGGATGGCAGTGGAAGGAGTACACGCCGACCTTCTCGAAGGTCGTCTCGTAGCCCTGGCCTTTCTGGAGGAAGGGGCTCGCGATGGACATGTTGCCTTCGGAGAAGTTGCCCATGATCCACTCGTAGTTGAAGAGGTCGTCATCGGGGTCGGTCGACTGGGACGCGTCGAGGACCACGCCGCCGCCGGGCTTCACCCAGCGCGTCGCGTTCTTCACGACGCCCACGGGCGGGTTGTTGACGCCGGTCCCGATGCTCACCTGCTCCATGTGCGAACCCGAGTTGCCTTCGGCGTCGCTGACGACGAGCGAGACCCAGAACATCGTGTTGGTCACGGCGTACGTGTACTCGATGAGGCCGAACTCGGAAAGCGTCCCGAGCTGGACGCCTTCGTCGCCGAAGTTCCAGGCGACGCTGAGCGCATCGTCCTGCGGGTCGGTCGAGTTGGTCGCGTCGAAGAGGAACGTGACGCCGTCCGAGCGGGGCGTGACCTTGAAGATCGCCGTCGGATCCCCGGAACCCGCGCTGTCCGCGCCGAAGCAACCGGAAAAGCCGGCGATGAACAGGAACAGGGCGGAAATGGCGACCTTTGGACGCAGAACCATGGGGCTCAGCTTCGCGGACTAGCCGCGTTTATTTAACCGTTGTCGGCGGCCAGTTGAATCATGTCCAGGCGCCGCCGCTCATGCTTGACGCGTTCTACGTTTCAAGGAGGCATTACATATACCAAAACTACGATTAACACAAATGACTATCTAAGTATGGCTACGAAAAGCGAAGAAGGCCGTCAGGCAGAGTCATACACCCCGCGCGCCTAAAGAAAGGCTGTGCACGTCGTGGAAGCCCCCATCACCATCACCGGCCAGGAATCCCGGCCCCAGATCCGCGTCGCACCGCCCGGCCCCGCCGACCGACGCATCATCGACGAGGACGCGCTCTACATGGCGACGACGACGAAGGCGAGCCCCGTGGCCGCCCGCATGGCCCGCGGCACCGTGGTCCTCAGCGAGGACGGCAACGTCTTCCTCGACTTCACAAGCGGCGTCGGCGTCACGAACACGGGCCACTCCCACCCCGCCGTCGTGAAAGCGATCCAGGAGCAGGCCGCGAAGTTCCTCCACTTCGCCGGGACCGACTTCTACTACGACGTCCAGTCGAGCCTTGCGAAGGAGCTCGCCCACGCCGTCCCCGGGACGTTCGCGAAGAAGACGTTCTACACGAACAGCGGCACCGAGTCGAACGAGGCCGCCATCAAGATCGTGAAATGGTCGACGCGCCGCCCGCTCCTTCTCGCGTTCACGCACGCCTTCCACGGCCGCACCCAGGGCACGCTCGCCCTCAGCTCCAGCAAGGCCGTCCACAAGGAACGCTTCTTCCCCAGCATGCCCGGCGCCTTCGCCGTCCCCTACCCCAACCCCTACCGGAACCCGTTCAACATCGACGGGTACGACGAGCCGGAAGCCCTCTCCGACGCCGTCCTGAGCCTCGTCGAGGACCTCCTCGACGCGGCCGCGCCCGCCTCCGAGGTCGGCGCCTTCTTCGTCGAGCCCATCCAGGGCGAGGGCGGCTACGTCATCCCGCCCAAGGGCTTCTTCGCGAAGCTCAAGAAAATCCTCGACGGGCACGGCATCCTCATGGTCGCGGACGAGGTCCAGACCGGCTTCGGCCGGACCGGCAAGATGTTCGCCATGGAGCACTTCGGCGTCCAGCCCCAACTCACGACGATGGCGAAGGCCATGGGCTCCGGCGTCCCCATCGGGGCCTGCGTCTTCGACGCGAAACTCGACTTTGCCGTCTCGGGCGCCCACAGCAACACCTACGGCGGCAACCCCATCGCCTGCGCCGCGGGCCTCGCCACGCTTCGCGTCATGCGCGAGGAGAAACTCGTCGAACGGTCCCAGAAGATGGGCGACGTCCTCCACAAGGAACTCGAGGCCCTCCAGACCGAATTCCCCAGGATCGGCGACGTGCGCGGCCTCGGCCTCATGCAGGCCACCGAGTTCGTGAAGGACGCGAAGAAGACGCCCGACAAGGACACGCGCGACCGCGTGATCCACGAGGCGTTCCTGCGCGGTCTCCTCCTCTTGCCCTGTGGGAAGTCCTCGATCCGCTACATCCCGCCCCTCGTCGTCACCGCGGACCAGATCCGCGGCGCGATGGACGTCCTCCGCGCGTCGCTCAAGGCCGCGGCCACCTAGCCGCGGAATCCACAAGGATTCGGGCCCGCCAGTACTTCCGAGAGTGACGGCCGAATCAAACCGTAAACCGTAAGAGGGTGCGCTGGGCGCGCACCGAATTGGAGATCCAATGCGACGCCCAGAGC
>JACPAO010000158.1 GCA_016180755.1 Methanobacteriota archaeon | reverse complement strand
GTCGCCTTCGCGGCGACGGTGCCCCCGTTAGCGCCCACCGAAGCAGTGCTGCCGCAGATCTGGGCCTCGACCTTGTAGGTCCCCGCCGCGAAGGGCCCCACGAGGTTGAAAGTCTTCGCGGTGCTGCCGGTGGTCTCAGATTTGATGACGGCCCCAGCGGGGTCCTTGAACCACAGCTTGCTGGTCGGAGCGGCGGGCGCGCTGCCCGTCGAACCCGTCGCCGCCATGGTGATGACGATCTTGGAAGCGGACGACGCCGTACCGTTGGCCTCGACGGCCACGATCTCCCAGGGGACGCTGAGGAGGGCCGCGCAGTCGCCGTTTGCGAGGTTTCCGCCCGTCGGCGTGCCGACGGCCTTCGACTCCTCGCGGAGCCACGTGCCGGGCGCGGGGCCGCCCAGCGCGACCTTGACCTCGACGCTGAAGGCGTCCGTCTGGTTGTGGTCGTCGGTCGCGTAGAGGGTGACGGAGTAGTTGCCCACGGTCTCGAACGCGTGCGTGATCACCGCGTTTTCAAGAGGGGCCGCCGTGTCGTTCGCCGTGGCGTTCGTCTCGTTGCCTTGGAACGCGTCGGGGAGCGGGATGAACGCGGCGACCGTCGCGTTGCCGGTGCCGTTGCCGGTCGTGTTCTCGTCCTCCGGCATCTCGGGGATCGTGCCGATCTGCGTGCCATCGCCGAGGTCCCACGCGAGCGTCACGTTGGAGCCCGTCGTCGAGGAAGCATCGAAGGTGACGTTAACGCCGGTCGCGGCCTCGAAGGAGCCGTTGTCGTCCGCGATGCTCTCGTTGCCGTCGATGAGGAGGATGAACGACGCGACGGGCGGGTCGGGCATGGCGGGCCCGTTGTTGTCGCCGTCGTTGCCGTCCTCGGGTTCGTCGTCCTTGCTGCCGAAACATCCGGCCATCGCTGCGTTCAGAAGGACAACGGTCAATACGAGATTGGCTACACGCACGTCTACCACTCCTCAGGGTTGGCCGCCGCGTTACTGCCGCGGAGGATAAACCTGCCGGTGTGAGCCAGAAACGCGGGCTCACTTCGCGACGTAGGTGGCTACGGCAGTCAGCGTGTACGAGGCCTGGACCGCCACTTGGCAGACCTCGGCCTTCACCTGATATTTGCCAGCGGCGAGGGGACCGGGAACGTCGAGCGTCTTGTCGTTGAAACCGGTCGTCGAGCTCTTGATCTCCTTGCCGTCGGGGCCGAGGAAGTAGACGCCCGAGCGACCGTTCACGTTCGTCCCGCTGCCGTCGAGCTTGATCGTGACGTTCTGCACCTCCACCATGGTGCCGTTCTCTGCCTCCTCTCCGACGAAGACCCAATCCTTGGTCTGCGAGACGCACGCCGTGAGGGCGTTCGTCGCGGCCTGGCTGAAGGTGAGGGTATCCGTCCGGATGAACGTGCCGGGGGCGGGGCCACCTGGGCCGACCGCGAGTTCGGCCGTCGACGTGTCCGTCTGGCCCGCGTCGTCCGTCACGTAGAGCGTGACAGTGTAGTTTCCCGCCTCGAGGTAGGCGTAGACGACGACCGAGTTGTCGTCCATCGTCGGCATCGTCTCGTTGGAGGTGGCGTTCGTCTGGTTGGGTTGGAAGCCGGGCGCGGCGACCGCCGCACGCGGCACGAGGGTCTCGTTGCCTCCGGTCGTGTTCCCCGTCGTGTTGGCTGCAGGCTCCTCGGCGCCGTTCTCGGGGATGACGCCGAACGTCGTCCCGTCGCCCATATCCCATGCGAAGCTGACGTTCGCCCCGCTGGAACCCGAGGCGTCAAACGTCAAGTTCACGCCGGCGCGCGTCGCGATCGAGCCGTTCTCGGGCTCCGTCATGTTCCCGTCGATCATGACCATGAGCGCCGCGACGGGAGGGACCGGAAGGTCGTCCGGCGAGGGCGAGCCGGATTCCGACGCGCCCGCCCCGCCGTCGTCCATAAGGCAGCCCGCCAAGGTCGCGTTCGCAACGAGCGCCGCCAACAGCACGACGGTTACACGCATGTCCGATTCCTCAACGCTAGCAGTCGGCGTGCCTAGGTTTGGGGATAAGGCTAGTGGGTCAATACTCGAAGAAGCCCTTCCCCGTCTTCTTGCCGAGCCGCCCTTCCTTGACGAGCCGCTCGAGCACGGTGGGCCGCTTCACGAACGGGTACTTGCCTTCCTGCGCCTCGATGACCTTCCCGGCGTGGTAGATGACGTCGAGCCCGATGTGGTCGCTCAGCTCGAGCGGGCCCATGGGCATGCCCGCGCCCGCCTTCATCGCGGTGTCGATGTCGCGCGCCGACGCGATCTTCTCCTCGTAGCAGGCGTACGCCTCCTTGAGCATCGCGCCGAGGATCCGGTTCACGAGGAACCCCGGGCACTCCTTCACCACGACGGGAAGCATGGGGTACCGGTGGTTGCGAAGCCCCGCGACGACGTTCACGACGTCTTCGACGGTCTCGGCGTCGGTCTCCGTCCCCGGGATGACCTCGACCAATGGCAGCGTCGTCGGGGGATTGAAGAAGTGGAGTCCGAGGAACCGCTTGGGGCGACCGCTCGCGGCGGCGAGCTCCGAGACGGATAGGCTCGACGTGTTCGTCGCGACGACGG
>JACPAO010000079.1 GCA_016180755.1 Methanobacteriota archaeon | reverse complement strand
TCACGTTCACGGCCTTCCCCGAGACGCTGGCGTGCAGGAAATGCACGCCGCCCGGCGCAAGCTCCACCGCCTGGTCCAAGCGCTCGGTGTCGTCCTCGATCACGCACAGCCGCACCGACTCGGCGGCGCCGGAATTCGTGACCTTGACCTGGACCGTCTTGGCATCCCGACCGGCGTACGTTGCGCCCTCGGCGACCGCGCATCCGTCGTCCTCCAACGAATGGTACCCGCCGCTTCCCACCAGGAAAACGCCGACGCTCACCGCGACGACCGCAGCTCCGCCCAACGCGACTACGAGACCGGACATGGCTTTCTCACCGTAACCCGCCAGGGGTGGCCGATGCCTATACCGAGATTGGTCAACCCGATGAAACGAAGCGCGGCGGCGCCTAATTGAACTGATTGGCGAGAACGCCGAACAACCTACAGGACGAAGTCGACGCCGAGCTTCTCGGCCCGCTGCGCCCGGGGATGGGGCCGGCTAGGCCCCAGGATCTGGCGGCTGCGCACGCCGACGACGACGACCATCGCCCGGATCGTACGGTCGAGGGCCGGGTCGACGCTCGTGCCCCAGATGCTCCGCGCGTCCGGGTTGATGCGGTGGTGGATCTCCTCGACGACGCGCTCCGATTCGGAGAGCGTCATGTCGGCGCCCCCGATCACGTTGACGAGCGCGCCCGTCGCCCCCGTGATGTCGACGTCGAGCAGGGGAGAGTTGAGCGCCTCGAGCACGGACTCGACGGCCCGGTTCTCGCCGTCGGACTCGCCGAGGCCGATCATCGCGACGCCCCCGTGGCGCATGATGGTCTTGAGGTCCGCGAAGTCGAGGTTCACGAGGCCGGGCTTCGTGATGAGCTCCGTGATGCCCTTGATGGAACGCATGAGGAGCTCGTCCGCGACCTTGAACGCGGCCTGCAGGGGCAGCCGCGGCGCGAGCTGGAGGAGCTTGTCGTTGGGGATCACGATGACGGTGTCCGCGACCTCACGCAGCTTCGCGAGGCCCGTCTCGGCGTTCCTCATCCGCACGGCGCCCTCGACGGCAAACGGCAGCGTCGCGACGACGATGGTGAGCGCGCCGCACTCCTTCGCGATCTTGGCGACGACGGGCGCGGAACCCGTTCCCGTCCCGCCGCCCAGGCCGCACGTGATGAACACCATGTCGGCGCCCATGAGCGCGTTCTTGATGTCGTTCGCCGACTCCGACGCCGCCTCCTCACCGATCTGGGGGAGGCTCCCTGCGCCGAGGCCTCGCGTCGTGTGGCGTCCCAGGAGGACCTTCTTGGGCGCCCGGATGGCAAGAAGATGCTGCGCGTCCGTGTTGCACGCGATGAACTCGACCCCGTCGATGCCCGACTCGACGCATCGGGCGATCGTGTTCGTCCCGCCGCCTCCGCACCCGATCACCTTGATCCGGGTCGTGAGGCTCCCGAGGACCTTCGCGAGTTCCTGGTCGTCCTTGCCCGAGGGGGTCGCGGCGCGCTTCACCGCGGTCACGACGGGCGCGGATTCGTGGACGGCGATGTTCTTCGCCGAGACCTTTCGCTGCATGTTCTCGGCGGCGGCCCGCGCGACGGCGTCCCGGATGATGTCCTTCACAGTGGTTCCACTCCTAGGGTTGTCGAGGCGAATGCATCCCGGCCGATTCATCCCGGGCGGGAATATTTGAGCCTGCCGAAACGATCCCGCCGTGCCCAAGCTTCAAGGTTTGACAGGTCATCCTCGGAAAACGATGGTGACCGGCGGCGCGCAGATCCGTCGCCACGTCTGGATCGAGGGCCGCGTCCAGGGCGTGAACTTCCGCAACGCGGCCAAGCAGGCCGCTGACCAGTTCCACGTCCGGGGCTGGGTGAAGAACCTTCCCGACGGCCGCGTCGAGGCCGTGTTCGAGGGCGACCGGGACTCGATCGAGCAGATCCTCCTTTGGTGCCGGCACGGCCCACCCGCCTCGCGGGTCGAGCAGGTCCAGGTCCAGTCCGAGCCGTCGACGGGCGAGTTCCTACGCTTCGTGGTGCTCCGGTAGGAGCCGCTCCGGCACGACCGTGCCCCGCTGCATGAGGCCGAGCGCCACCGGGGCGATGAGCGTCGTGACCGCGATCATGATGACGAGGAGGGAGAACCCGGCCGTCGACAGGAGCCCCGCCTGGAGGCCCACCTCGGCCACGACGAGCCCGACGGCCCCGCGCGTGTTCAAGAGGAGCCCGACCCGAAGGCTCTCGCGCGCGTCGATGCCGCTCGCACGGGCCCCCGCGAACACGCCCGCCAGCTTGGCGACGGTGGCAACCGCGATGACCACGCCGAGAGCCCACAAGCCTTCCGGGTAGTCGAGGGACGTCAGGTCGACGTTCATCCCGGCAAGCACGAAAAAGGCCGGAAGGAACAGGACCGCGATGATTTCCCCCATGCGCGTCTGGGAGTACTGTTTGAGGACGGGGTGCCGGCTCATCAACGCCCCCACCGCGAACGGGCCGAGCACGGCCGACCTGCCCGCTGCCGGCCACGAGGGCAAGCAGCACCCAGGCGGCGATGTCGTCGATCGTGGCGGCGCCCAAGGAGAGGTTGGCCGTCCGGGAGCCCAGGAGGTTCATGTCGGCCAGGAGCCGCCCGAGCACGGCGAGGGCGCTCACGCTCATGACGACGCCCATGATGATCATGCCGTTGAGGCCAGGAGCGGCCGGGAAGAACCAGGCAGGTGCGGAGAGGGCGAGCACGGAGCCGAGGACAAACGGCACGATGAGGCCGCCCGCTGCCAGGAAGAAGATGGGCCACGCCTCGCCCGGCGTCCAGTGGAGCTCGGCGCCGACGGTGTAGAGGAAGAGGATGAGTCCCACCCAGCCGAGGGCTTCGAGCAGGGGCCGGTTCTCGGCGGGGAAGAACACGCTGAAGGCGTCCGGCCAGAACCAGCCCAGGAAACTCGGCCCGAGGAGGACCCCGTAGAGGAGCTCCCCCACGACCCTGGGCTGCCCGACGCGGAAGGCGAGGCGACGGAAAAGGGCGGCGCCCCCGACGATCGCGAGGAACTGGAGGAGGAACGAGTCGAGCGCGAACGCCACGAACACCTCACCCCCCGTCCGTTATTATCGGTGTCGAAGTGGGCTCGGTCCCTCGCTTGCGCAAAGGGTTTATCCGCCCCGCGTTTGGGTGCCTCGCGGGTGCTGGAATGGGCCTGGTATGTCCCCTGGAGTTTCGCTACGGCCGCGCCGCCATGAAGCGCCTTTTCTCCGAGGAGGCGCGGCTCGACTACGTGCTCCGCGTCGAGGCGGCGCTCGCCCGCGCGCAGGCGTCCGTCGGGAACATCCCACGTAGCCACGCGGCCGAGATCTCGAGGCAGGCCAACCCCAGGACGGTCAAGCTCGCACGCGTAAAGGAGATCGAGGCCGAGACCCAGCACGACCTCATGGCGATCGTGAAGGCCCTTGCCGAGAAGTGCGGACCGGCGGGCGGCAGCGTCCACCGCGGCGCGACGAGCTACGACATGATCGACACGGGCATCGCGCTCCAGTTCCGCGACGCCCTCGACGAGATCGAGAAGGAGCTCAAGCGGCTCCTTGGGGCCCTCGTGAAGATCGCGCGGCGCCACCGCAAGACGGTCATGCTGGGCCGCACGCACGGACAGGCCGCGGTCCCCACGACGTTCGGGTTCAAGATGGTCGTCTTCGCGAGCGAAGTCGCGCGGCACCTCGACCGCCTTCGCGAGGTGCGGCCCCGCGTCCAGGTCGGGAAGATGTCGGGCGCCGTCGGCACGGCGGCGGGCTTCGGCGCCCACGCCGAACAGATCCAGACCCGGGCCATGAAGGACCTCGGCCTCGACGCCGAGGAGGCCGCGACGCAGATCGTCCAGCGTGACCGCTACATCGACCTCATCGCGTTCTGCGCGAACGTCGCCGCCTCGATGGAGAAGTTCGCGACCGAGGTGCGCAACCTCCAGCGCACCGAGCTCTGGGAGGCGGCCGAGTACTTCGACCCCGAGAAGCAGGTCGGCTCGTCCACGATGGCCCAGAAGCAGAACCCGACCATCTCCGAGCAGGTGTCCGGCCTCGCGCGCGTCGTCCGCGCGAACGTCATCCCCGCCTTCGAGAACGCGATCCAGTGGCACGAGCGGGACCTCGCCAACAGCGCGAGCGAACGCTTCATCGTCCCCCACTCGCTCATCCTCACCGACTGGATCGTCCACCAGATGGGCAACGTCTTCTCAAGGCTGCGCGTCTTCCCCGAGCGGATGCGTCAGAACCTCGACCGCACGGGCGGCCTCGTCATGGC
>JACPAO010000141.1 GCA_016180755.1 Methanobacteriota archaeon | reverse complement strand
CCTGCCCGTCGCTTCCTGTCACTACAAGCTTCACAGTGTCGCCGCGCGCGAAGAATGTGTCTGCAAGCGTGTCCTGCTCCACTGCCCCGCTCGCGACATCGCTGACAACCTGCGCCCTCACGCTCACATCGTTCACAAACCACTCGAACGTGACCGAGCCAAGCGCGCCTTCAGGGTCTGTGTAAATTGTCTTTCCTGTAATGGGCGTGTCCGTGAATGCTGGCACCGGCTCGAACGTTGGGACAGTCACATCAGGCAGGCCATTCGCTCGCCCAAGGGACCGTCCTTTGGCCGTGGATCTCGGCGGGGAGCGAGGGACGCGTCGCCGTGACGTTCTACGGCTCCGCGTTGCCGACGGCGACCAGCAAGCTCGACGCGGAATGGTTCGTCTACACGGCGATCGTCCTCAACGCGACGACCGATGCCCCGGAGGTGTACGCCGCGAAGCTCACGTCGAAGCCGTTCCACAAGGGGCCGATGTGCCAGGGCGGCACGGGCTGCCAGGCGACGACGGCCGTGAGCGCCAACTCGGACCGTCGGCTCGGGGACTTCTTCGAGTCGACGATCGACAAGGACGGGTTCCTGCACGTCGTGTACTCGGACACGCAGACCAAGCCGACGGATACGATCAGCCACGTCGGCTACGTCCGGCTCATGGATGGGCCTCGCCTTGTCGAAGGCCCCGTCCCGAAGGGCTTCCCCACGATGGGCTAGCGACGCCGCGCCCGGTACAGGAAGACCTCGCCGCAGTCGGGGCAGTAGAGGGGCTTCCCCGGCTCGAGCGTCTCGTTGTCCGACGGATCCTCGAGCACGTGCCCCAGGTAGCCACCGTTGTCGGTGAGGAAGTCACTCGCCCGGCCGCACTTGGGGCAGCACACGGACGCGTCGCGGTTGAGGCGGCGAAGGCGTTCCTCGATGGCGCTGCGCTCGGCCTGGAGCCGGCGGACGGACTGGTCGACCTCCTTGAGGCGCCGACGGAGCTGTTCGTGTTGCGCGCGCGACTCTTTGGAGAGAAGAATCTCTAATGGCATCCCAATCGGGGCGGTCGAGCGGCGCGCCTGCTATACTCTTGCCGGTTCGCGACGGCCCGGGACGAAACGTAAGGTTCTTGAGCGCACCCTAGCGCGCGTCCGTCGCGTTTCCGCCAAGGACGACGCCCAGGAGGCCGCTCGGGCCGGCCGTCTGCTTGATGACCGCCGGGTGCGAGAGGCCGGCGCCGTCGATGGGCCCGGTCCCCTGCACGGGCGCGGTGGAGCCCGTCGCGATCACGAGCGCGCCGTCGTGGTCGAAGGTCGCCGTGAAGAAGTCGCCCAGGCGGCGGTCGCCGCTCGGGCCGGGGTTCGCCTGGCAGACGGTGCCGACGCAGATCGCGCCTTTGTGGATGAACGTGTTCGAGGCCTTCGCGACGCTCGCCGTGGGGACCGGGTCGAGGGCGTTCGGAACGATGGCCGAGTAGACGTGCCACTCGACGTCGGTGCCGAAGCTCGTCGACGAGCCGAGCTTGGACGCGCCGTACCAGACGATCCCGATGTGGCCTTCGTCCTTCGCGGTGATCCACGGCCAGATCATGGTTCCCTTGGGGAGCCCGTCGACGGGGATCTCGACGGCGCGTTCGAACGAGACGCCGTGGTCGCGGGAGTAGGCGTAGTAGACGTGGGGATCCGTCGTCGAGTTCTCGATCCAGGTCGTGTAGACGTTGCCCGCCTTGTCGACGGCCGGCTCGCTGAGGCCGCCGCTTCCGCGATGGTCGGGCACGCTGATGCGCTTGAACGTCTTGCCCTTGTCCGTCGAGACCGAAAGGGCGGTCCCGCCGCCGATGTAGAGGTACTTCCCGCCCTCGGTGTTCTGGTCGCAGGCGAGGTTCCCGCCGCCCGCGTTCGTCGCGTGCTGGTCGAGCCACGTCTGCCCACCGTCGGTGGAGTGCGCGAACCAGCGTCCGCCGGAGCCGAAGGGCCCGCCGGGAATGGCCGTGAGCGGTGCGTGAGCGAAGCTCGAGTAGACTTGGTAGACGTCCTTGTCGTTGCAGGCCTCGATCCAGTTCCGGTCGACTCCGACGGGTCCGTGGAAGGGCTGCCCGCTCCACGTCTTCCCGCTGTCCTTGCTGATCTCGACCGGGATCGAGACGAGGCTCTGGAGCGTCGAGAGGAAGACGGTCCCGTCCGGGCTCATGGCGAGGTCCGGGTCGGAGACGCTTGTGGCCGCGTTGCGCGGGCCCATGCCGACGCCGGGGATCCCGACGAACTGCCAGTTCTTCCCCTTGTCCTCGCTGCGCCAGACGAACGCTTGGCCGGTCGTGCCGGTCGCGAGGTCCGTGTCGGGGCCGCGGATGTGGGTGTAGCCGGGGTGGCTCGAGAGGATGTAGATGCCTTTCTTGTCGACGAGGATGACCGGCTCGCCGCCGGCGTGCTCCTTGTCGATCACCTGGACGGGGTCGAACTCGAGGTCAAGGAGCTGGGCGACCGCCTGCTCCGCGGGCGTGGGGGCCTTCGTGACGATGCCGCCGGCGCGCTTGGTCGTCTTGCCGCCCGCGTCGTCCCCGGAAAGGCAACCGGAGAAAAGCAGGATCGTTGCAACGAGAATCGACGGCAGAACTGTGCGGCGCATTTGGGAGCCCCCGTCTCGGCGAAGCCCCCGTGACCGTATTTGAACGTTGTCGCCTCGTTCCCTTCAACCCGCTCACGGAAGAGGCTAAAAGCGTGGCCGGTCGGTGGTACGTCCCGCAGGTGCTTCATGCGGGCAATCGTTTGGGCCTTCTTGGGGGCGGCTCTCGGGCTCGGCGCGCTGGCGGGCGCAGCCCAGGCGCAGGCCATGCCGACCGTCAACCTCGAGGTCGAGATCCGGGCGGCCCCCGACGACAATGGACGGCTCATGCCGGAGACCGAGGCCGCCGAGTTCCAGGTCATCGTTCGTCCCAAGTTCCCGCCGTTTCCCGGCGTCTGCACGAGCGAGTACCGGATCATCCTCGACGTCGTCGGCGCGCTCGGCTACCAGTCCGTCGCCTTGAGCCCGTCCGCGTTCAGCGGCTTCGGCTCCATGGGCTACCTGTACGTGCAGCCGGAACCCGTCGAGCACCGCGCGAAGATGACGGTCAGCGTGATGCGCGACGCGCCGGCGTTCAAGGACGAGATGTACCGGGTGAAGGCCACGATCCTGTTTCCGTCCTTCACGAACGGCTGCACGTTCAACGGCGGTCCGTCCGTGACGGCCGCGATCACCATGAAAAACGATTTCGTGCCCGGGATCACCGTCGACCCGCAGGCCAACGCCATGGATGCCGAAGCCGGATCCTTCATGATGCGCGTCGCGAACATCGGCAACGGGCCGACGCGCGTGCAGACGGAGGTCTTCGCCGACGAGGGGCCGGCCTTCGCCGCCCTTCGCGCCCCGGCGGAGTTGCGGCTCGAGTCCCGCGCGTCGAAGGGCTCGAACGCGTTCTGGACGGGCGACCTCATGATCGACTACGCCCTGGCGCAGCCCGGAACCCATTCGTTTACGGCGGTCCTGCGGGCGATGTACGACGGGGCGGCCGAGGATACGCGGTCGGAAGAGCACCAGGTCCGGTTCACCGTTACCAGCGACACGGTCGCTGACCCGGGCGGCGGCACGGCACGACCGCAGGGCAGCGACGGCGAAGTTCCCGAGCTTCCAGGCTTCGCGCACCTCGCCGCGCTCGGGGCGCTCGGCGCGACGGCGATCTGGCGGCGACGGCGGGCCGCGTGACGAGTCGTCGAGCGTTCACCAACATCTCCAAAAACCGTATATGGAAGCCCGACGTCGTCGGGTAGGCATGATTTCCGGGGGCGCCTTCCGAGTGCTCGTTCTGGGCGTCGCCCTCGCGTCGGCCGGTTGCCTCCAGGGCGGAGCGAACTCCGCGAAGGCCATCGATCCGATCCCCGCGCCCGCCTGGGAGCCCGGGTACACCTGGAAGTACGACGTCCTCTCGGCGAGCCACGAGGGCATCGTCGAGCAGGGCCGCATCGACGGGGACAGCGACCGGGACCGGACGACCGTCTCCATGACGGTCTTCAACACGACGAGCCCCCTCCTCGGCGAGGACGTCTTCTATGTGCGAATGAGCGAGTCGCTCGACCATCCGCTCTTCCACGGCAACGTCCAGGCGTTGACACGGGACGGGCTCGAGGTCGCGGGAACGGCGTGGACATCGAACTACGTCGAGGTCGCCAAGCCCATGCCCGTCAGCCCGGAACTCGACTACGCCTACTCGTACCCGAAGCCGTACGACCCCTGCGAGGGCGTGATCATGCTGCACGCGACGGCCGCGGAGGCGCGCTTCCCCGTCCTCCAGTTCCCGCTCGACGACGGAACGTCGCGGACGGGCGACATCTCCGAGGGCGACGACGACTTCTTCCTCTTCCACTACACGAGCCGCGTCCACGGCCTCGTCGAGGTCACGGTCCCCGCGGGCACCTTCAAGGCCGTGTACTCGACGGTCGACCTCGTCCCCGAGATCCCCGACGAGGCGCAGGACTACGGCGGCTTCAGCTTCCGCGCGAAGGCCGAGTACTGGTACAGCCCGGACGCGCAGAACCTCGTGAAGAGCCTCTTCAGCATGACCGGCCAAGGCCGCGACCCGGGCGAGGGCAACTCGTACAGCTTCGGCTACTCGAGCACGATGACGCTCCGCTCCTACGACCTTACGGCGGGGCCGGACGCGCCCGCTCCCAAGGTGCAGGAGGAGACGCACTCGAGCTACGAGCCCGCGCGGTACTGGAAAGTCGTCGCGGACCGCGAGTTCCCCATCAACCTCGCGGACGGCGACGCGACCGTCACCTTCGGCCTCGCCCCCGTCGACGGCCAATCCCGCTACCCGGAGGACCGGCCCGATGTCGCCGAATCCCTACCCGGAAGCGGCCTGGACCCGACCAAGCACCGCGTGTACTGGCGCGTCTGGAACGACTACGAGTCGTGGCGGTGGGACGAGGGATTCGGGGAGACCTTCACGTACAACTTCTCGGACGGCGGCGGGTACCGCATCCAAGGCGACGTGCAGCCGATCGAGTGCGGCGGCTCGTGGCTGGGCGGCGCGCAGGCTTCGCTGCCGACGTTCTGGCAGAAGAGCTTCAAGTTCCCCATGGAAGCGGGCCTGCCCGGGACCTTTGAGGTCGCGAAGTTCCCCGTCGTCTTGGGCGCCAGCGAGGGCCAGGTGAGCTGGACCATGACGCCCGCTTTCGGGACCTCCGTCGATCGCGGCCGGCCCGTCGCCGTCGACCCAGGAGGCCGCACGTACCCGGTCGGAGGCGCCGCGTCGACCGGCAGCGGGCCGTTGAACGCGTTCATGGCGGGCACCTGGCGCCTCAACTGGGAGACGACGAGCCCGACGGTGGGCGACGACGTCACCCTCGACTCGATGGCAAAAACCCCGCGTGCGGCCCTCGACGACCCCGTCGTCCGGCTCCGCGTGCCCCTTGTCACCGTCGACGTCGTCCTCCTCACGCCAGGCGAGTCCGACCTTCTCGTCTACCTCCGCAAGCGCGCCGGGCCCCCTTTCGAGGGGCGACTCGGCCTTCCGGGCGGGCCCGTAGAGGGCGGCGAGGCCACCGAGGCCTCGGCGCAGCGCGTCCTCGAGACGCAGACGAACCTGCGGGACGTGTACTTGCGCCAACTCTACACGTTCAGCGGACCCGACCGGGACCCGCGCGGCGCGAGCGTGAGCGTCGCGTACTTCGCGCTGTTCCCGACCGCCCACCAGCGGCCGAGCGCCGCCCCCCTCGAGGACGCGTGGCTCCCCTTGCGCGACGCGGTGAAGGCGAGCCTCGCCTTCGACCACGCAAAGGTCCTCGCGACGGCCCTTGAGCGCCTCAAGGGCCGCCTCACCTACACGGAGGACGCGTACCATCTGCTCCCGGAGCGCTTCACGATCCCCCAGCTGCAGCGGATCCACGAACTCATCCTCGGCGAGGGCCTCAAGGCCGACGTGTTCACGAAGCGCGTCCGCGACGCCCTCAAACCCTTCCTCACGCGCGAGAAGGCCCCCGCCCAGGGAGGCGGCCGGCCCGCGCGGCTCTACGCGAACCCCGCGGGGGGCCCCCGATGACGCCCATTACCCGGCCGGGCCTCGTCCACGCGGGCGATGTCGAACGCGAGGCGAGGCGGCTCTTCGAACGCATCGCGCAGCCGGACCGCTGGGACCTCGAAATGTGCCGCGTCATCGCACCGATGACCCTCGAGATCCAGGCGCTCAAGAAGCAGCGCAACGCGGTCGTGCTCGCGCACAGCTACCAGACGCCCGACATCGTGTACGGCGCCGCCGACTTCGTGGGCGACTCGTACGGCCTCAGCCTGAAGGCACGCGACACGAAGGCCGACCTCATCGTGTTCTCGAGCGTGCGGTTCATGGCGGAGACCGCGAAGATCGTGAACCCGCAGAAGAAGGTCGTGATCCCCGAGCCCACGGCCGGCTGCAGCCTCGCCGACGGGGTGACGGCCGCCCAGGTCCGCGCGTACCGCCGCGCGCATCCCGATGCGGCCATCGTCGCCTACGTGAACACGAGCGCCGAGGTGAAGGCCCTAAGCGACGTGTGCGTTACGAGCGCGAACTACCTCGAGATCTGCCGGCGCCTGCCGGAATCGAAGATCGTCTTCTTGCCTGACCGCTACATGGGCGCGCACCTTCGCGCCCGGCTCCCCGAGAAGGAGGTCATCGTCCACGACGCCGCCTGCGTCGTCCACGAAGCGTTCCGGCCCGAGACCGCGCGCGAGTGGCGCGCGAGCGTCGAGGCCCAAGGCCGCCGGCTCCACATCCTCGCCCACCCCGAGTGCGCCCCGAACGTCCTCGCGGAGGCGGACTTCGTGGGAAGCAGCGAGGCGATGATGGAGTACGCCCGCAAGCTCGAGGCGGATGGCCAGGCGGACGTCCTGCCCGTCACCGAGTGCGGGACGGCGGACCGGATGAGGGCGGAGCTCCCCAACGTCCGGGTCGTCGGCGCCTGCTCCGAGTGCCCGTTCATGAAGCAGACGGACCTGCGAAGCGTCCTCGAGGCGCTTCGGGCCCCGCGGCCCGACCAGGAGATCCGCCTCGCGCCCGACATCGCCCGAGGCGCGAAGCGCGCCCTCGACCGCATGTTCGAGCTCACGCGCCCGGCGGCGTCCTAGGACGTCCAAAGGCACAAGTGCCCCTTGGCGCCATCCCCTACGCGCTTGGCGACGGCCGACGAGCTCCTCGCGCTCATCCCCTGGCGCTACGGCGAGCCGGAACCGGCCCAGCGTCGGATCGCTGACTTCCTCGAGGGGTACCTGCCCGCCGACGAGAAGGCGGAGCGGGCCGCCATCGCCTACGTCGAGCACTGGGACGCGCTTGCGGTCCTGACGCCCACGCGCATCGTCATCGCAAGCGGCCGCCTGTTCCGCGTCCACGTCGAGACCTTCACGCTCAAGGAGATCACCCACATCGAGGACGGCGAGGGCTCGCGCATCGAAGTCGTCCTCAAGGCCCCTGGCCGTCGGTTCCATTTCCGGCTCTTTCGGGACCCGGAAGGCGAGGCGTTCCGCGACGCGCTCACCGGACGCCTGCGGCCGAAGAAGACCATCACGTTCACGTCCTTCGACGCCCGGCGGGCGCATTGACCGGACCGTTTGGCGGCCACATCCGTTAAATAACGGGCGGCCGACTCGCACGGACGTGCGGCGGCATCTCCACGGGGCGGCCGTCATCCTCCTGGCTCTTGCGTTGAGCGGCTGCTTCGGCGACGGCGACGCGGCCCGCGCGGGCGAGGCGCGCAAGTTCGGCTCGGCCGCCCCCGCCCCCAAGTTCGCCTCCCCGGTCGAAGAGGCCCTCGGCGTCCACACGATGCGCGCCCCGCGTGAGGAACTGGGCGGCTGGTGGATCCTGCCGGCCTCGGCCGGACCCGACGGCGTCCTGTCGGCGTTCCGTTGGGGGCCGCCCAAGGGCTCGGTCATCGGCCTTCCCGGCGTGAGGAGCCAAGGCGTCGTGCTCGAGGTCGCGCCGGTCGTCGTCAACGGCACGGCGCCGGAATCGTGGTGCCTGTTCGGGTTCGCGAAGGCCGAGGGCAAGCTGCGGGCGCTGCGACCCATCGACAGACCGACGAATTTCGTGACCTTCACCTCGAACGCTCCCATCCATTGCGAGTCCGCGACGACGACCGTGAACCGCACCATCACGCAGACGGGCGGCGCCCCGTCGGCCCCGTTTGTCGCTCCGACGACGAACCGCCCGTTCCTCATCCAGCTCGACCTCACGGACGCGAACCAGAACGAGACCTACTGGGTCCTCGCGGCCAAACACGCCGAGCCGGTCCCGTTCGGCATCGCGTTCCGGACCTTTGCCGAGCTTCCCCCGCGGGGAGCGAAGGCAGCCGTCGACGCGCAGGAGTTCGTGTCAGGCCGCGGAGGCCTGCGGCCCTACCCGGTCAAGGTCGCAGCGACCGGCACAGGATTCCAGCACGTCGTCTATCTCGGGGCCACGCGGCTCTCGACCGAACTCAACACGCCGGGCCTCGTCTCCACGGACGTCCGCACCGGGCCACTCAAGGTCACCGAGCGGTTTTCGGTCGACCCCAGGCCCGCGGGCTCCACGCGGGACGTGACGTACGAGAGCGCGGTGGAGAAGCCCGGCGGATGGTCCATGACGTGGGGCTCGTACGCGAGCTCCTGCTCCGTCGGCCGTTGGGACGCTGCTGCGAAGCTGGGCGGCTCCGACAACGTGGCACGCGGCATCGTCTGGTACCCTGACCTGTGCACTTTGACGTATGGAGCTTTTGGCCGACTCGCGCTGGGTTTCCCCGTTTTCATCTTCGGGGGCGAAGGCCCTGGCGACGCCCGATCCACCTTTTCCCTGCAGTACGCGAGCGCCACGCTCGAGGAGACCCGGTTTGCCCACTTCGGGATGGGTTCCACGCTCCAGCAGCTCTTTGGCATCCCGGCCGCGCCGTACAAGTACGCCGGCGTGAGCCTCGCCGGCAACGTCCCCCCGTAGGCGACGGTCCGCCGACCGGGGCGGGTATTTTTACCCCGACGCGTCTCGGCGTCGAGTTGGCGCGCCGCGGCTCGATCCATCACTACTTCGACACGTTCGTCGTCGAGCCCCAGGCGACCATCAAGAAGGGCCTCCGCGTGCCCGCGGGGAAGGACCTCGTCGTCGGGCAGGGCGCAACGATCACGGGAAGCGTCGACGCCGCGCAGTCCGTGTTCCTTTCGAAGAACGTCGTCGTGCGGGGAAGCGTCCGGGCGGCGAACGACATCATCGTGGGCGCCTACACGGTCGTCGAGGGCGACGTGAAGGCGGGCGGCGACGTCCTCGCCCTCGACGGGGCGCGGGTGCGGGGCCGCGTCGTCGCCGGAGGCCGCGCCCGGGTCATCGGGTCGCGCATCGACGGGCCCGTCGAGGCCCGCGGCGACGTCGAGGTACGAGGCGAGGGCGCCGCGCTCGAGATCCGCGCAGGCGGCCGCGTCCGCAGCCTGCCGGGCCCGGAGGAGCCCGGATGACGTTCGAGATCAAGGACCGCGCGGCGGGCGGACGCATCGGCGTCTTCGACACGCCGCACGGCAAGGTGACGACGCCCACCCTCCTTCCGGTCGTCAACCCGAACCTTCGGCTCATCGCGCCCAAGGACATGCGTCGTCTCTTCGGGACCGAGATGATCATCACGAACTCCTACATCCTCCGACAGAGCGAAGGGCTCCGGGAGCGCGCCCTCAGCGAAGGCGTCCACAAGGTCGTCGACTGGGACGGCCCCATCATGACGGACTCGGGGACGTTCCAGTCCTACATGTACGGCAAGGTCGCGGTCTTGCCGGACGAGATTATCGACTTCCAGAAGCGGATCGGGGTCGACGTCGGCACGATCCTCGACGTGTTCACGACGCCCGACAAGACGAAGGACGAGGCGTCCGCGGAGCTCGACGAGACACTTGTGCGCGCCGCGGCCGCGGCGAAGGCCAAGGATGGAATGATGCTCGCCGCGACGGTCCAGGGCGGCGTCCACGTGGACCTGCGCGAGCGCGCGGCGAAGGGGATCGCGGCGCTCGGCGTCGACCTCGCGCCGATTGGAGGCGTCGTGCCCTTGATGGAGCAGGGGAAGTACGCGACGCTCGCGCGCATCATCCTTGCCGCGAAGCGGAACCTCCCGAGCGGCCTCCCCGTCCACCTCTTCGGCGCCGGGCACCCGCTCGTCTTCCCGCTCGCGGCGGCCCTCGGGTGCGACCTCTTCGACAGCGCGAGCTACGCGAAGTACGCGAAGGACGACCGCCTCATGTTCCCCTGGGGAACCCGGAGCCTCACGGACCTCACCGAGCTTCCGTGCGCCTGCCCCGCCTGCGACCGCTGGCGCACCGCCGCCGCGCTCCGGAAGGCGCCGCCTGCGGAGCGGGAGCGCACCCTCGCCGAGCACAACCTCCACGTCTCGTTCGCGGAGATCCGGCGGATCCGCCAGGCGATCCGCGACGGGACGCTGTGGGAGCTCGTCGAGGAACGGGCCGTGCAGAACCCCGCCCTCCTCGACGCCCTGCGCGCGGTCTCCGAGCCCAGCGCCGTCGACCAGCTCGAGCGGCTCGAGCCGGTGAGCGCGAACCGCGCGTTCACCTACAAGGGTCCCCACACGCTCCACCGGCCGCTCGTCACGCGCTTCCACCGACGGCTCCTCGAAGCCTACCGGCCGCAGGGCAAGGTCTGCTACGTCCTACCGGAGCGGTCGAAACCCTACGGGGAAGCGTACGGGGCGTACCTCGACGCGTTCCTCGCGCAGGACGCCACGTTCGTCGTCGACTCGCCCCTTGGCCCCGTCCCGCTCGAGCTCGACCTCACCTTCCCCGTCGCGCAGTCAGTGTTTCCGGAGATCCTCGATGAGGAGGCCCGGCGCGTCAGGCAGCGCTTTGCCGACGCCTTCTTCGACAAGTTCCAAGGTTGCGAAATCCTGCCGTTTGACGCGCGAGAGTACACCGATCTCGCCCCGGAACCCACGGACGCGTGCCGCGACGGTTGGGACGCGCGGCGCCTGCGCGCGATCGCCGACCACCAATGGGGCCACGACGCGAGCGACGCGCTCCTTGCGAAGCCCCTCACGTACGTCCGGAGCCCGAGCAACTGCCGGGTCCGGAACGTCATGAGCCGCGGCGAGCACGTCATGAGCCTTCGGGCCGAGGACGGCCTCCTCTCGTTGCGTCTTGCGGGCGCCCGGAGAATCCACGCGGCGACGGCCTCCCCCCGCCACCGCCTCGTCGTGGACGACGACGCCGGGCCGTTCGTGGCCTCGGGGAAGAACGTCGTGGCGCGGACCGTCCAACGCGTCGACCCCGCCCTTCGTCCGGGCGACGACGCGATCGTCGTCACGGCGAAGGACGAACTCGTGGGCATCGGACGGATGCTCCTTGCGGCGTCCGAGGTCCGCGAGGTCGGGCGGGGCCTCGCCGCGAAGACCACGGATCACGTCGAGGCCGGCGGATAAGAGGCCGCGAGCGGCCGGTCCCCGGCACGACCCTCCCTCTCAGCGCCGTCGGCGCCTCGATGCTCCCGGCCGTCCGACGCAGGCGGCGCTGACCCATAGAGCCTTGCCTGCCCTCCCTTTTTCGGCAGGAGCCGAAAAACGGACCCCCACGGCTTTAAATGGTGTCGAGAATCGACGCGACAATGAAGGGGGGCCAGTCCCGCGTTGGCATCGTTAGCTACGGCGCGTACGTGCCGCGGCTTCGCATCAAGGCCGAGGAGATCGCGCGCGTGTGGGGCCACGACGCCCACATGGGGGACGCCCTCAACATCCAGCAGAAGTCCGTGCCCTCCCCTGACGAGGACGTCGCCACGATGAGCGTCGAGGCCGCCCGCATCGCGGTCGAGCGGGCCGGCATCGCGGCGCGCCGCATCGGCGCCATCTTCGTCGGAAGCGAATCCCATCCGTACGCCGTGAAGCCGACCGGGACGATCGTCGCCGAGGCCCTCGGGGCCGGGCCGTTTGTCCAGATGGCCGACTTCGAGTTCGCCTGCAAGGCCGGCACGGCCGCCGTCCAGGCCTGCATGGGGCTCGCCGTGAGCAAACTCGTCGACCTCGGGCTCGCGATCGGCGCCGACACGAGCCAAGGGGCCCCGGGCGACGCGCTCGAATACTCCGCCTCCGCGGGGGCGGCGGCGATCGTCGTCGGCCGCGAGCCCAGCGAATTCTGCGCCGAGATCAACTACACGACGAGCTACACGACCGACACCCCGGACTTCTGGCGCCGCGAGGGGCAGAAGTACCCCAGCCACGGGGAACGGTTCACGGGGACGCCCGCGTTCTTCAAGCACGTCGCGGCCGCCGGCGAGCGCGTCTTCAGCGAGATGGGCACGACGCCCGAGGACTACGACTACGCCGTGTTCCACCAGCCGAACGGCAAGTTCCCGAAGATGGTCGGGAAGAAGCTCGGCTTCCGCGACGAGCAGGTCGCGCTGGGGCTCCTTGCGCCGAGGATCGGGAACACGTACAGCGCCGCCGTCCTCCTGGGGCTTGCGAACGTCCTCGACGCCGCGAAGCCCGGCGACCGCATCTTCGTCGCGGGGTACGGATCCGGCGCGGGAAGCGACGCGTTCGACCTCACCGTGTCCCCGGGGATCGCGAAGATCCGCGGCCGAGGCGTGCCGACCGTGGAGGACTTCGTCCGGTCGGACGAATTCCTCGACGATGCGACGTACGCGAAGTACCGCGGCAAGATCCAGGTCCCGAGCGGGGGTGCGACGTGACGCGCGACGTCGCCATCATCGGCGTCGGCCTCACGAAGTTCGGCGAACTCTGGGAAACGTCGTTCCGCAACCTCATCACCGACGCGGGCATGAAGGCCATCCTCGACTGCAAGGTCACGGGCGAGGACATCGACGCCTTGTACGTCGGGAGCATGTCGAGCGGCCAGTTCGTCAACCAGGAGCTCGTCGCGCCCCTCGTCCTCGACTCGGCGGGCCTCGCCGACTCCCATATCCCGACGACCCGCGTCGAAGGGGCCGGCGCCTCGGGCGGAATGGCGTTCCGCCAGGCTTTCCTCGCGGTCGCCAGCGGCCAGGTGGACGTCGCGATCGCGGGCGGCGTCGAGAAGATGACCGACGTGCCGGAGCGCGAAGTGACGAAGATCCTCGGGGCCGCCTCCGACCAGGAGTGGGAGGCGTTCCTCGGCGCGACGGACCCCGCGCTCCACGCGCTCATCGCCAAACGTCACATGGAGAAGCATGGCACGACCCGCGAGCAGCTCGCGCGCGTTGCCGTGCAGAACCACAAGCACGGCGCGCAGAACCCGAGCGCGCAGTTCCAGAAGGAGATCACCGTCGAGACGGTCCTCGGGTCGCCGCTCATCGCGGACCCGTTGCGCGTCTTCGACACGGCGCCGGCGAGCGACGGGGCGGCCGCCATCATCCTGTGCCCGCTCGACGAGGCGGAGAGCTACACGAGCCGCCCCGTGCGGATCGCGGGCTCGGGCCAGGGGAGCGACTACCTGAGCCTCGCCGCGCGGCAGTCCCTCGTGACGTTCGAGGCGACGAAGCATGCGGCGCGCTCGGCCTACAAGTCCGCGGGCATCGAAGCGAAGGACGTCGACGTTTGCGAAGTGCACGATTCCTACACAATCAACCAGCTCCTCGCGATCGAGGACCTGGGATTCTGCAAGAAAGGCGAGGGCGGCGCCTACACGGCCCGCGGTGAGACCGCCCTCACCGGCGCGCACCCCATCAATCCGTCGGGCGGCCTCAAGGCGCGGGGCCACCCGCTCGGGGCGACGGGCATCGCGCAGATCTGCGAGCTCACGTGGCAGCTTCGGCGCGAGGCGGGGCCGCGCCAGGTCAAGAACCCGCAATGGGCGCTTGCCCAGAACACGGGCGGCACAGGCGCGGCGGCCGTCGTCCACATCCTGGAGGCGGCCAAGTGACGGTCCCCCGCTTCTGGCGAGAGCAGCCGCAACGCTACCGGCTCCTGGGTGCCGAGTGCAACAACTGCGGGGGCATCTACTTCCCGCCGCGCACCGTGTGCCCGGAGTGCCGCCGGGAATCGATCGGCAAGATGGTCCAGCGACAGCTCTCCGGCCGCGGAACGGTCCTCGCCCACACCGTCGTGCACCAGCCCGCCGACGGTTTCGAGCTCCAGGTCCCCTACGTGATGGCGATTGTGGAGCTCGAGGAGGGCTGCCGCGTCATGGCGCAGGTCGTCGACGTCGTTCCCGGCTCCGTCGGGACGGGGCTTCCCGTCGAGATGACGTTCCGACGAATCCGGGAGGACGGCCGCAACGGCGTCATCTACTACGGGTACAAGTTCAGGCCAATGCGGCATACTACTCTAGATAAGCGGGTCGCCAATAGTATTGCATCGCCGAAGCCCTCGAGCACCCCGCCACGGAGTCCTGCAGGAAGTCGACCGAGAAGGTCCTAGCTGGTATCAGCCACGCCGACAACCAGGCGACCGTGAGACACTACCAGTGCGTGCGCGACAAGACGGACCATCTCGCTGGGTCCGAAATCTTCAAGCGGCATCGGCACGTCGTCAGGCCGTGCCTCGGCGCGACCCTCCGACGCCACAGTCGCCCCCGCGTCTAACCCGTTCCGCGGCTGACGTTGAACGTTGGCTCGAGAAGCAGATTTCGGCAGGCCGAGAGATTCACCAACGAAACATCACGACGAAGCAAGAACTGGATGCTGCCACGGCGGACCACAAACGTTGGCACGGCATGAACCGGGAAATCATCCGTCAATGTTTCACGGGTGATGCCTTGCTCCAAGACTACGATGGGCCCCGCCTGGCGATGATCTTTACGGAATCCACCTTCCAAGAGGATGTTCAGGACTTCAAGCGCGATGTCGCGCGGCACCAAAACAATCTGATCGGCATCCGAGACAGGATGTCATTGTTCTTGCCCGAAGACGCGCGCCCCGATCACGCACGCGCGCCTGCTACTTCAATCAACATCCAGGGAAGCGTCTATGGCTGGCAGCAAGGCGCGAACAGTCAACAGAAAGTGGTGGGCGAAGGAACTATCGAGATAGGTCCAACCATCCACGAGCTCTTGCGCCTCCTGCGACAAAGCAATGTCGAGGTCGCGGACAAGGAAGACGCGGTTCAGGCCGCCGAAGACCTTCGCACACTGGGTAGGCAAGAAGGGCCTGGACGGCTTAAACGTGTTCGGCGCCGGCTCGACAACCTCGCCGCTTGGGTTGGTACTTCAACGGCGCTCGCTGCTTCAGCAGCGCCGCTGCTGGGCAAGCTGCGCAGCCTCTTCGGAATGCCCTGCGCTGCAACTCAGCCTCGACGCAGCCGGCGTGTCGCGTATCAGAGGCGTTGGCCTAGCCCCGCCCCTGGTAGCGGGCCATTCCAATCACCCACAGGAGGGTGGCCCCAAGGCCGCCCACCAGGTGTTGTCCTATGGCCTCCTGGACGGAGGTTGGAAAATCAAAGTAGGCGGCCAGGGCGGCGACGGCGAGTTCCCCGAAGTCCCTTGCGCCAAGAATTGACAGCACATCCATGAACCAGAGGAGCGTGCCGCCGAAGATGTAGTACGGCCCAGGGATCAGGAACGTCCAGAGCCAATACTTGAGCGCTCCAACTCCTACGCCCATCAGGCCACTGCTCCCTCCGACAAGGCCTTCAAGACACGGCGTACCAGCCGCGGAGGATTACCCTGTGCCGATTCGGCGAGCTTCCACTCGGCCATGAATCCGAACCGTTCCACGAGCCCGCGCTTTTGAAGGCGATTCAGGGATGCGCGAACCTGGGCGATCTGCGCTTGGTCCGGCCATTCGATGCCATGGACCTCGGTGGCGATGGCACGGGTATCGTGCCATTCATCGCGCGTGCCCGGTCGGGCAAGCCAATTGAGGATTCTGCGCTCGATTGCGCCTGGAGGCATGTAGGGATAAGTGGCGACGGGACTGGATAAGGTTCACCCGAAACAAAGGGGGGTTTGCTGCAATGCGCTGGCAAGGTGTCTTTGCCCGGCCTGCGAGAATAGACGGCATGACTCGACGAAGAACTGGATGGCTCTGCGTGCTGTGCGAAGCGAAAGGCTGGCGGGCGCCCGTTTTTGACGGGGTGCACAATCTGATCAAGCATTTAGACGCCAAGCATCGGACCGCCGCCGCGGTGGCCAGGGCCACGCCGGACGACGATTTTCGGCGTCGGGCGGCTGGACGGGAGGTGGCCGCGGTTGGAAGACCTGTGACCTTTCAGGTCCCGCTCGACGCCGAGCAGGCGACGCCGGTTTTCCGGTCCCTGTCGCCCTCGACCAGGTGCAAGGCAAACGCCGGCCTGTCGGCCAAGCCGCTCGATTACTTGGCCCGGCTAAGTACGTCGTGGAGCACCCGAAGGGAATGCTCCGCGAGGCGAACGCCGTACTCGTAGGGCTCTTCGATGTGCTCGAGCCGTTCGATCGGCCGTTCCGGATAGTAGTGTTCCTGGTACTCCCGGAACGTCCTGTACACGCGCTTCCCGGGCTCCTGGGTCATCGTTGAGATTGTCATCCTTAGCCCTCTAAATAGTAATTGGCGAAGAATTGGGGATTCAAATCCTTGCTGAAATAGTGCTTGCGCTTGATCCACACGAAGCCGTCCCCCTTCGAGATGACCGCGACGTCCACCGGCCCTCCCACGGTCTCCGTGTCGAGGGACATCCGGCGTCGCAACGACGTCAGATACACCAGGGCCTCTGCCATCACTGCGAGTTCTTCCTTCGGCAAGGACTGCACGGCCGAGATGATTGGCTGAACCTGGTTCACCTGGATGTGGTTGTCCATGCGCTTGATGAAATCCTGGACGACTTGCGTGCCCCCCTGTTGCAGCTTCTTCAGCAACTCTTCCTTCGCCTGGGGCGTCGCCGAGGGAACGATTTCCGCGACCTGCTTCGGATACTCCTGGAACAGCTTCGTGACGTAGCCCTTGATGGCGTTTTGAAACGAGGGCGAGACGCTCGTGATAAACGTGATCGCTTCTTCCACTTGGGCAAACGGGATGATTCGCGCGCCAGTCTTGTAGTCAATCGAGCCGCTCTGTTTCTCTTCGCGCCGGTACTTGAGCCGACCGAGGTAGATACCTTCGGTGGTGTACGCCTCGACGGGCGGGAAAATCTCGTTTTCGCCAAAACCGGCAACCACGACGCCCGACTGTATGCCCGAAAACACGTCGTGGGTGGCGACCATTTCAACGATTGCGTCAAGATCAGAGACGGCCGCGTCGGCCAGGTTGTGGTTCTTGAATCTCTCCTTGCGCGCGAGGTCCACTTTTTTCCGGTAGGCGACGAGAACGTTCTTCGTTTGATCCTCTGGAAGGTGCGGGAGTCGCTTGAACTTGGCTTCCCACGTTTTGCGCCATTCCGAGATCGTTCGGCCAAGTTCTTGCTGAACTTGGGCATCCGTGACGCCAGTGCCGGATTTTTCGATGAGAGCCCTTACGTTGCCGTCCACCTCCTTGCGGATTTCATCCATTAGACCCGAAACAATGATGCCGTAGAAGTCCTCCTGGACTGTCGGGTGAACCAACTTGTTGTTGTCATCGAGGAACCGAATGAAGTCCTCCGAGTACTCCTTCACGGTGTTGAACATCTTCTTGCCGAACTGGCGCCGATAGACCTTGATAATCGTCTCCCACGGGATGCCCATGATGGCGGCGTTGCCGAAGACCATGATTCCGATGGGCCGGTACTTCGAGAGTGTGAAGAGCTTGTTGACGGTGTTGTAGACCTTTTGACCGCGCGGCCCCGGGATTGTTACGGCGCTGTCGGCCGCCAAATGGATTGCACCGGTGTTCAATATTGCGATTTCCGCCGTCACCGCGTTGCCCAACCGAGCCAGGTTGATGAAGGATGTGGGGGGTTAGGAGAATGTACCCGCTTGCCCGCGGCCAGGACCGACGGCGCCGGCTGGGCCGGGCCGCAGTTGTAGATCGCGTCGTCCGTACTTCGGGTACAAGTTCCGGCCCGTGCGAACCAGGGCGCACGAAAAGACGAAGGCGGTCGCCGAAGCGAAGCAATCTCCCATTTCACGTAGCCGGCCCAAGGCGCGTTGAGACAGCCGTCGCGCGTTACCCGTTCGCCTGGAGCAGACCGATCCCGACCCCGATGCCCCAGACGTGAACCCAGAGCGGCAGGTCCGCAACCCAGAATTCCATCAGGAACTTGAGCGGGTAGCTCACGACGAGACCGCCCCCGAGCACGATGGAAAACCACCCGATCCACGCGGGTCCGGGTCCATGCAACAGGAATTCGATCCCGAAAAGGAACATCGACGAGAAGGCGAGCACCATGAACCAGGAAACGAGGGCCTCGGCGCCGTCCCATGCAGCCCGCACGTCGGGGGGGACCGGGCCCCCGCCGTCGACCCGTTGCGCCCCCGCGAGGACGACCGTCGCGTTGAGCGTCATCGTGACGACGAGCACCGCGAGGGCCACCACGTAGAGGACCAGTCCCGCAAACGACCATTCGCCCGCGCCCATGCTGTCTTGGTGGTGCGTCAGAAGGGCGAGTCCCACGGCCGTGACGGTGAAGGCGACCACGAAGACGCCCGAAATCCAGCGCCAGCCGGGCGCATGCCGGGCGATGGCGCGAAGGCGGGCTTCGAGGGGAGCGGAACCTGTGGCGGCGAGGCCGCGGTCCACGAG
>JACPAO010000140.1 GCA_016180755.1 Methanobacteriota archaeon | reverse complement strand
TCATCGTCATGATTGCGGGCAACGTCACGGAAGCGGCCAACGGTTCGATCCCGGCCATGGCCGGTGTGAACGTGACCTTCGACGCCTCGTCGTCGACGGGCTCGAACGTGAGCTTCGCTTGGGACATGGGCGACAACACGACCTACGGCGAGATCCCCGCCGCCCCGGGGGAGGTCACGGCCGACAATTCCACCGACAACTCGACCGGCGGCAACGAGACGGTCCTCGTCCGGTTGCCGTTCCTATCCCTCGGGTTCCAGCCCAACGAGACGAACGCGACGGCGAACGGGACGGAGGCCCCGGCCGAGCTCCCCGAGAACGCCGTCATCGAGCACGCGTACGCCGAGGCCGGCGAGTACAACGTCACGCTCTACGTCACGGACGACGCGGGCCAGACGACGACGGCCGCGGTCCTCGTGAGCGTCTCGCCGTCGGGTCCGGCCTCGGGAACGTGGCTGCGCACGGATCAAAAGCAATGGTCGGGGGCGGCGTCGAACATCGTCGCGACGGCCTCGCCGTGCGCGACGGCTTCGAACGCGTGGGAATTCGTCGACCAGGAGGCCAACGGCACTGCGTCCGTCGTCTCGAAGATCCTCATCACGGCGACCTACGGGTCCACCACGGGCGTCAACAACAACCTCAACCTGTACCTTCTCGGCCCCGACGGCAAGGAGATCAAGTCGCACGTAGGCGGCACGGGCGCGAAGAAGATCGAACTGGACGGCGCGTTCGCCGCGGGCAAGTACACCGTCAAGGTCGAGCGCTGCACGACAGGCGCCGGCGTCCAAGTCACGTACGCGGCCACCGGGCAGGCCACCTACACGATCCCGTAGCACGCCGGGAGGCCGTCGCCCCCGCGGTGAACCCGCGGATACCCGAAGCGGTTCAGCGGAGCCGAACGGGCCACCAAAGCGTTCAAACGCGAGGCGGCGAATCCCCCGGCGAGGGATTTGCTTGGCGGACCTGAAGCTCATCAAACTGAAGAAGGAACACAAAGCGGCCGTCCTTACGCTCGACCATCCGCCCGTCAATGCGCTCAGCCCCCAGCTCCTTGAGGAGCTCAAGACGGCGCTCAACGAGCTCGAGAAGGACGACGAGGCTCAGGTCGTCATCATCACGGGCGCCGGGTCCTACGCGTTCTCGGCGGGTGCGGACGTCAAGGAGCTCCAGAACCTCGGCGCGAACAGCGCCGACAAGCTCGTCCGGCTCGGCCACGACACGTTCACGCGGATCAGCACGTACCCGAAGCCCGTCATCGGCGCGATCAACAACCTCACGCTCGGGGGCGGCATGGAGCTCGCCCTCGCCTGCGACCTCAGAATCGCGAGCGACCGCGCGCGCTTCGGCCAGCCCGAGGTGTGGCTCGGCCTCATCCCCGCCTGGGGCGGCTCGACTCGGCTTGCCCGCCTCGTGGGGCCGGCGAAGGCGAAGGAGCTCATCTTCACCGGCCAGATGATCAACGCCCAGGAGGCGTACCGCATCGGGCTCGTCAATAAGATCGTGCCCGACGGGGAGGAGGTGCGGGCCGCAATCGACATCGCGCGCACCATCATCACGAAGGGCGCCCCATTGGCCGTGCGCGAGGCGAAGCGCGTCATCAACGAGGCCCTCGAGAAGCCCAGCGTAAAGGAGGCCCTCATGGTCGAGGCCTCGGGCATCATGCGGCTCGCGGCGACCGAGGACCTCGTGGAGGGCGTGAAGGCCTTCGTCGAGAAGCGGCAGCCGCAGTTCAAAGGCAAGTAAGGGGCGCCCGGCCGTGGCGATCGAGTTCACGTTCACGCCGAAGCAGCAGATGTTCCAGCGTGTCGTGCGCAACTACCTTCGGCTCGAGGTGTGGCCGAACGTCGACGAGGACAAGTCGGGCCACGGCACCTTTCCGAAGAAGACGATCCAGGAGATGGGGAAGCTCGGGCTCCTCGGGATCCCGTTCCCCAAGGAGTACGGGGGAGCCGGGCTGGGGGAGATCGGCTACTGCATCTTCGTCGAGGAGATCGGCCGCATCGACGCGAGCATCGCGACGATCGTCGCGGCGCACCAGTCGATCGGGACGACGCCCGTGTGGCTCTTCGGGACCGAGGACCAGCGGCGCAAATACCTTCCCGGCCTGACGGACGGGCGGCACCTCGCCGCGTTCGCGCTCACGGAGCCGACGGCGGGAAGCGACGCCGCGAGCATCAAGACCCAGGCGCGCCGCGAAGGCGACTACTACATCGTGAACGGCCGCAAGCTATGGTGCACGAACGGCGACCAGGCGGACGTCATCGTCCTTACGTGCGTCACCGACCCCGCGCTCGGCGCGCGCGGCGGCGTCACGAGCTTCATCCTGGAGAAAGGGACGAAGGGCTTCTCGATCGGCACGATCGAGGACAAGATGGGGATCCGCAACTCGTCGACGGCGGAGCTCATTTTCGAGGACTGCGCCATCCCGGCCGAGAACGTTCTCGGCCGCGTCGGCGAGGGCTTCATCGTGGCGTTGACCGCCCTCGACGGCGGCCGGACGGGCCTCGCCGCGGGGAGCCTCGGCGGGGCGCAGACGCTTCTTGAGACGAGCATCGACTACGTGCGCAGCCGCCGACGCCACGGCCAGCCGCTCTCGCAGGAGCAGGCCGTGCAGTGGCGCCTCGCGGACATGGCGGTCGAAATCAACCTCACGAAGTACGCGACCTACCACACGGCGGCGCTCGTCGACGAGTACTACCACCTCATCGCCGGGGGGAAGCACGTCCCGGACGCGCTCCGGGACAAGATCAGCATGAACGCGGCGACGATCAAGGTCTTCGCCTCCGAGATGACGGCGCGCTGCGTCGAGTCGGCCCTCGAGATCCAGGGCGGCTCGAGCATCTGGGACCGCAACCGGGTGGAGCGCGCCTGGCGCGACCACATCATCGCGGAGATCTACGAGGGCACGAGCGAGATCCAGCGCCTCATCATCGCCCGGGACGTGCTCAAGATGGGGGGAACGTACTGAAGGTCGCGACCATCGCGGTGCTCGTGCAGCGCGTCCCCGACCCGAACCGGATCGCGGTCGACCGCAAGACGGGGAAACTCATCACGGCCGACATCCCCTACATCCTCAACCCGGTCGACCTCAACACGATCGAGCTCGCCCTCCAGCTCAAGGAGGCGACCGCGGCGGAGGTCGTCGCGCTCTCGATCGACGAGCCCGCGGCCGAGTTCGAGATGCGGGAAGCGCTCGCGATGGGCTGCGATCGGGCCCTGCTCCTCGCCGACGAGGCGTTCGAGAAGGCCGACACGCTCGCGCAGGCGAGCCTCTTCCGCACGGCCCTCGACCGGTTCGTGAAGCCGCAGGTGGTCCTCGCGGCAAGCCGCAGCATCGACCACAACTGGTCGACGGTCGGCCCGCAGCTCGCGCAGCTTCTTGATTGGCCGCTTCTCATCGAGGCCGAGTCCCTGGAACTCCGAGAGGGACGGCTCGGGGGCGTCGCGCACACGGGCGCGTACCGGGCGCGCGTCGAGGCGGAGCCGCCCCTCGTCGTGACGGTCGCGCGCGACGCGAACCGCCCCCGCACCCCCTCGAGCTGGGGCGTCGCGAAGGCCTTCGACGAGAAGAACGTCGAGGTGAAGACGCTTCGCGACCTCGGCGTCGACCCCACGACCCGCAAGACCTTCGAACCGAAGACGCGGCTCCTGCGGGTCCAGCAGCAGGACATCAAGCGCGAGCGTCGGCGCCTCGAGGGCGAGCCCGCCGAGGTGGGGCGCCTCTTGGCGCGGCGCCTCGTCGACCAGGGCTGGGTCGGGAGGCGGCCGTGACGGACGGCGACCCGTACGCGAGCTTCCTCGAGACGTACACGCGCGAGGCCGCGCCCCAGGGGCCGAGCCCGCCCGACGCGCCCCGGCCCGGCGAGCACCGCAACCTCTGGGTGTGGATCGAGCACGTCGACGGGGAGGTGTACCCCGCGAGCCTCGAGAACCTCGGGAAGGCCCGCGAGCTCGCCGACCAGCTGGGCGCCCGCTGCGCCGCCGTCCTCTTCGGGCACGAGGTCCGCAAGGCCGCCGAAGGGCTCGGCGAGTTCGGCGCGGACCGCGTCTACGTGGCCGACGCCGCGTCGCTTCGCGACTTCGGCCTCGGCGCGTACCGCGACCTCCTCGTGGGCCTCGCGCGGGAGCAGCGTCCCGAGTCGCTCATTTTCCCCGCGACCGTCATGGGCCGCAACCTCGCCGCGCAGGTCGCCGCCGCCCTCGGCGCGGGCGTCGTGCCCAACTGCGTCGAGCTCGCGGTCGACGCGAGCGAGCGGCGGCTGCGGCACTTCCAGACCTCGTTCGAGGACCGGCTCCTTTCGGAGGTCGTGATCCCGGAGCAGCGGCCCCAGGTCGCGACCGTCACGCCCGGCTCGTTCCGCCGGCCCCGCGCGGAGAAGGGACGCACCGCGTCGATCACGGACGTCCCCGTACCGGAAACCCTCCCGCCCTCGAAGGTGCGCGTCGGGAAGCGCGAAGCCCCCAAGGAGCGCACGCTCGAGCGCGCCGACGTCGTCGTCGTGGGCGGCCTCGGCCTTGCAAGCCGCGAAGGGTTCCGCCTCACGGAGGAACTGAGCTCGCTCCTCGGCGGCCACGTCGGCGCGACCCGCGCGGCGGTCGCGTGCGGCTGGTGCGACCCCCGCCTCCTCATCACGAGCAGCAAGCACGAGCTGCGGCCGCGCCTCTACATCGCCTGCGGCGTCATCGGGGAGTACGACCACCTCAAGGCCCTCGAGGATTCGCGCCAGATCGTCGCCATCACGCCCGACCCCACCGCGCCCGTGGCCGAGCAAGCCGACCTCGTGGGCCTCGGGGAGCCCACCGCGATCCTCCACGCCATGCTGGAGTCGCTGCGGGCCGCCCGGAAGGACCGGTTCCTCCTCGCCTGAAGCTCCCTCCCGTCCCAGCGGCGGGCAGGAACCCAAACCCAAGCCTTTTGAGCCGCCCCCGGAGTGTCAAACGCGCCTTGGCCAACGAGTACCTGCTTGCGACCAACTTCATCGTCGCAGCGGCGATGGCGGGCCTCGCGACCTGGCTGCTCTACCTCGATTTTTCGAACAGGATTAGCCGGTCGCTCGCCCTCGTGCTCGGCGTCCGGGCGGCGACAGTGATAATCAACCAGGTCATCCTCATCTTGCCGGTTGCCGAAGACCCGTATTGGGTCGGCGTCCGCGGTTACTTCATCCTGGCGCTCCCGTTCCTCCTCGTCGACTTCTTCATTATCTACAATTGGCGAATGCCCTACCCCGGCCGTCGCGCCGCGCGCTGGGTCGTGGCGGGCGTCGCGATGATGTGCGAGGCCGCCTACCTATTCGACCACAGTACGCTTGAGATTCGCGATGCGACAGGGGAGGCACTGTATGGGCCCCTTGCCGTGCTCTTCATCGGCCAAGCCACCATGTTCTCGCTCCTCGCCATTTGGTTCGCGTTCGCCTGCGCGCGAAGCAACGCGGAGAGTCGGGCGAAGTTCAACGCCCTCGTTTCACTGGGATTCGCGAGCTTCGCCATGGTAGAGGGCACCGTCACGTGGCTGTTCGTTGTTCAACAAGGTTCTGAATGGTTGAACAAACTGTTCCCGGAACCGCCAGGGCTGACCGCGCCTTTGGCCGCCGCCTACATCGTTTATGCCCTTGCCCTCCCACTTGGGCTCGCATCCGTCGCGATCCTCTTTTCTCAGGCGCGCCGAAGGGGCTGGGGAGGGGCGCGGGCCAACTGGATCCTCGTCATCGCGACGTTTTGTCTTGCCATGCCCACGCTGGGGCGAATCCTTGATCCTTCGAACAACAGCCGCGTATTCTTCCTCCTCCTGGGCCTCGCACGTCTGGTATTTCCGGCGCTGGTCGGCTACGCCGTCATTCGCCAGACCCAGACACGCATCGATCCGTTCGAGCTGGACGTACGCGTCCGCATCGGCCTCAAGCGCGGCACCATCGGCGGGATCTTTGTCGCAGGCTATTTCGTCGTGAGCGAAGGGGCCACCAAGGTAATCGAAACGCTCGCGGCGCGCAGACTCGAGGGCGCCTGGGCCGAAGGCATCGGCATTGTCGGGGCGGCGCTTCTCGTCTTCGTCATGAACCCGTTGCTTCGCATGGGCGACCAGATCTCTGGCTCCGCGTTGCCGCATGCCCGGCCCGTAGGCGACCTTAGCAGCCCTGAGCGCAGCAGACTATACCGGGAACAGGCCGAACTGGCGTGGCTCGATGGATCCATCACGGTGAAGGAGCGAATGCTCCTCGATCGTCTCCGCGACCGCCTGGGCCTTCCCCTTGACGAGGCGGCCCGGCTGGAGACGGAAGCGGCAACGGGTGGGCATCATCTGGAACCAATGCGAAAGCGTTTTCCAGCGGTTGCCCCTCCCAAAGGACGGAGGAGTTAGCGTGCGCGTTGGGTACGTGATGTTCGTAGCAGTGTCCCTGCTTGCCTTCGGTGTCCTGCCTTGGGCGGGTCCGGCGAGGGCCGAATGCGACCGGAGCGGCGGGGTCGGATGTTTCCTCGGCACGCCACAAGTGAACGCCACCGTCGAATGCTCGGACAACGTCGAGACGCAGGAGTTTGACGCGACCGTGAACTGCACGGTCGACGCCTGGACCGGCTCGGCCCCGGACGCGCTCCTTGTGGGCGCGCAGGCGGCCAGCGGCCAGACCTTGACCGCGAAGGCGGGCGCCAACGGGAAGGTCAACGCGACGTTCAAGCGGGGCCAGAGCCAGCCGCCGCAGCTCGGCGTCAACTACACGATCAAGTTCCATCCCCACGTCCCAGGCATCGCGTGGAACACGACGAAGCTCAACTTCACGGGTTACATCGCGCCGGGCGACAACCAACCGCAGTCCGTCGAGGTCGCGTTCAAGGTGGACGCGCAGCCCGGCGTCCCGGACGTCGACATCGAGTACGTCACCTGGGACGGCACGCACGACTTTAGGCGAAGCGGTGTCGGGTTCGCGGTCGCGAAGGAGAGCCGGACGCCTTCCCTCGCCGCTTGGTTCGTGTTCCTCGTGGCGGCGATCGTGGTCCTGCTAAGCGCGTGGATCGACCGACGGCCGTAGGGTTCAGGTCTTCTCGAACATCATCCCAGGCTTGTAGCTCGGCGTGAACCGGACGCGCTGGCCGACCGGGAGGTCGCCGGGGCGGCTCACGAACGGGACCCATCCGCTCACGCGGGGCCCCCCGTCGAGTTCCACGACGACCCAGGCGAACGGGACCTCGTTGAGGAACTGCTCCGAGGCGACGGTCTGGATCGTGAACGTCACGACCTTCCCGTCGTTCGCGAACGTCGCTGTCGTGACCTTGTCGCTTCCGCATTTTGCGCAGCGGGCCGTGGGCGTGATGGCCCGGTGGCGGCACGCCGTGCATTCCCAGCCGAGGATCTTTCCCTCGCGCATCGCGTCGCGCTGGGCCTTCAAGGTGAGGCCGTGCTCGGTCAGGGTCTCGGCCAACCTCACACCCCCAAGACGTGGACGGCGCAGGAGCCGCCCGTCGCGCCGACGTTGTGGGCCAAGGCGACGCGGGCATTCTTGACCTGCCGCGCCCCGGCCTTCCCAAGGAGCTGTTCGCGAAGCTCCACAATCTGCCCGATGCCGGTCGCGCCCACCGGGTGGCCCTTCGCCTTGAGGCCGCCCGAGGCGTTCGTCGGGATCCTGCCGTCCCGCCGCGTGATCCCCTGGGCGGCGGCCTTCGCGCCTTCCCCGCGCTTCAGGAACCCAAGGTCCTCGAGCGCCATGGCCTCGGCGATCGTGAAGCAGTCGTGGACCTCGAGGAGGTTCACGTCCTTCGGTGTGACCTTCGCCTGCTTCATGGCCTTCTCGCCCGCGATCGTCGTCGAGGGGATGCTCGCCATGTCGGCGCGCTCGTGGAGCGCGGCGATGCTGCCCGCGCGCGCCGAGCCCATCACATAGACCGGCTCGACGCCAAGCTGCTTCGCGACCTCTTCGGTCGCGAGGACGACGGCGGCCGCCCCGTCGCTGAAGGGGCACGCGTCGTAGAGCTTGAGCGGGGACGCGACCATCATGGACTTCATCACGTCCTCGACCGTGATCCGCTTCTGGATGTGGGCCTTCGGGTTGAGGGCGCCGTTCTCGTGGTTCTTCACCGCGATCGCGGCGAGGTCCTCCTCGGTCGCGCCGAACTTCTGGAAGTAGGTCCGCGCCATGGCCGCGTAGAGGCCGGGGAAGCTGCAGCCGTTTCCGCCCTCGTACGTGTAGTCGGACCCGTACGCGAAGTAGGAGGTCGCCGTGATCGTGTCGAGTTGGGAAACGCGCTCGACGCCGGAGGCGAGCATTACGTCCGCGAAGCCGCCCGCGATGTTCACGTACGCCTCCCGGAACGCGCTTCCCCCGGACGCGCAGGCGGTCTCGATCGTGTACGCGGGGGCCTCCGGGATGCCGAGGGTCGTCATGACGAGGGGCCCGAGGTGCCCTTGCTTCTCGGCGATGCTGAAGGCGTTCCCGATGAAGTTCCCGTCGATCCGCTTGGGGTCCACGCGGGAATCCTTGAGGGCGGCGCTGCAGGCGTCGGAGAGGAGCTCGCGGGCCGTAAGGTCGAAACGGCCGTACTTGGTCGAGGCGGCCCCGATGACGCAGACCTTCCGCATGTTCGGATTAGCCGGACGGACGCTTATGTAGGCTTGGTAATCCCGGTGAGGGCCGGGCCCGTTTGCGGGACCCTTTTAACCGTTGTGGGCGAAGCATAACAGCCATGGGACAACCAAAAAAGCGCATCGGCTTTCGGGGCTTGGGGCCCATTGGCATGCATTCGGGTAGTCGCGCCAGTCTGTCACTGAATACTGGGTCGGGGAGGGTCCGCACATGGTAGAGACGGGGCCCCTCCTTGGCGGGGCGTTCTCGCTCCTCAACGGCCTCGTGTTCCTCTTCGTCGGCCGCGAGATCGCGAAGCGAACCCTCACCGGCGACGAGCGGCTTGCCAACTGGGCGTTCGTCTCCTGGTGGTACACGCTGGGAGGCCTCAGCGTGATAGGCGGCCTCTTCACCTTGAGCGCCGCCTACAGGCTTCCCAACCTCGCCTTCTACCTGGTCTTCCTGTACGTCGCCATCGCCGGCCTTTGCGTCGGGATCGCCGGCCTTGGGTACTACCTCCTCTACGTCTACACGGGGACCAAGACGTGGCTCTACGCGGTGGTCGCCTTCAACGGCTTCTACCTCGTCTATCTGCTCTGGCTCATCTACGCGGCGAACCCCCTGTCCATCGAACTGAGCGGCTGGGGCACCAAAGTCGTCTACGAGCGGGACCCCCAGACGTTCCCCTACGTCCGGCCCATCCTCCTCGTCTGGTTTGTGCCGCTCGTGCTGGCGGCGTTTGCCTACATGAGCCTCCTCCTCAAGGTCAAGCTTCCGCTCCAGCGCTACCGCATCGCCATGGTGTCCGCGACCATGGCCGTCTGGTTCGGGAGTTCCGTCGTCGCGAGCGCCCTTCGGATCTCAAGCGAACCGAGCTGGATGATTGTGAGCCGTGTCATCAGCCTAGGAGCCGCGCTCCTCGTCTTCGCGGCCTTCCGGCCGCCCGGATGGGTCCAGCGCCGGCTCTCCGACCGGCCCCCGCCGGCCGGACCCGGGGGTGTTAGCACCTGACGCCATCCATGCCCGCCAAGGACGCGGCCCCGACGAGGGACGAGGTCGAAGAGCTCCGCCGCATGCACTTGCTCACGACCAACCTCATCAACGCGGCCGCCCACGAACTCAGCACGCCTCTTACCCCCATCCGGCTGCAGCTCCACCTCCTCAAGGAGGGGGTGCGCGGCAAGCTCACCCCCGAGCAACGCTGGTCCCTCGAGGTCGTCGACCGGAACTTCGAGCGGCTCCAGACCTTCGTGAAGGAGCTTCTTGACGTCGCGCGCCTCGAAGCGCAGCGGCTGCCGATCCTCATGCAGCCCACCGACCTCGCGTCGGTCCTGCGCGAGGCCTTGGAAACGTACGAGGAGCCCATGAAGCACGCCGGCCTCACGCTCAAGAGCCACGTCGAGCCCGACCTCGTCGTCCTCGCCGATACGCGCCGGCTCATCCAGGTCGTCTTCAACCTCCTCAACAACGCCCTCAAGTACACGCCGAGCGGCGGGACCGTGACGATCAAGGCGGCCCGCAGCGGCCACAATGCGGAGGTCGCCGTAATGGACACGGGAAAAGGCCTCACGCAGGACCAGCGCGGGAAGCTTTTCACCGCGTTCGGCCAGATCTACGGCCCCGACACGGGGGCCCCGACCGGCGCAGGGCTCGGGCTGTTCATCACGCGTAACATCGTCGAACTCCATGGCGGACAGATCTCCGTGCAAAGCGACGGCCCCGGCCGCGGGTCGGCGTTCACGTTCACGATTCCCCTTGCCCGAAAGGGCGAGCACGCGCTCGCCGTCCAGTCGGCCCAGCCCCCCGCGTCGGCGGCCGAGGGCTTCTCCCGGCGCATCCGCCAGCTCGTCTGAGCCGCCCTCGCAAACCCTTAAACGAATCGCCGGGATGTTTCCGGTCCCGGAAGGGAAGGCATCCGATGGCAGCAACCGCTATGGCGACGATGGAACGCGCCGAAAAGACGAACGCCCCCGGGGGGCACACGCTCGCGAAGCTCTTCACCGACTCCTGCCGCGCCAACGCGACCCGCCCCGCGCTTCGCTGGAAGAAGAACCAGGAATGGCGCGAGATGGACTACGCGGAGCTCCAGACGCGGGTGAAGCACTGCGCCTCCGCGCTCCTTTCCTGGGGCCTCAAGAAGGGCGACCGCGTCGCGCTGTTTGCCCGCAACAGCCCCGAATGGGCGATCACGGACTGGGCGGACGTGACGACCGGCCTCGTCACGGTCCCGATCTACGACACGCTCACGGCCGAGAAGGCGGCGTACATCCTCAAGGACTCGGGCGCGAAGGTCGTCGTCGTCCAGACGAAGGACCACCTCGACAAGGTCCGTAACGTCCGCAAGCAGCTCCCAGGCCTCAAGCACGTCGTCGTCATCGAGGAGATGTTCGAGAAGGCGCTCGAGGAGACGGAGCACCTCTTCGACGACGTCCTCAAGGAGGGGGCGGAATGGGCCAAGAAGCACGCCGACGCCTGGGACAAGGCCCGCGCCACCGTGAAGCCCGACGACCTCGCGTCCATCGTGTACACCTCTGGCCCGACGGGAGAGCCCAAGGGCGTGCTCCTTACCCACAACAACTTCGCGAGCAACGTCATCAGCGCCCTCAAGTCGTTCCCGATCGAGGCCGGCGACGTCGCCCTATCGTTCCTGCCCCTCAGCCACGTCTTCGAGCGCATGGCGGGCCATTTCACGCTCCTGCACGCCGGCTGCACGATCGCGTACGCCGAGTCCATCGAGAAGGTCCCCGAGAACATGCTCGAGGTCCGGCCCATGGTCATGATGTCCGTGCCGCGCCTCTACGAGAAGATCTACGCGCGCGTCCACGAGAAGGTCCGCGGCGGCTCGTTCCTCAAGCGGTACCTGTTCGGGAAGGCCGTCGCCGTCGGGAAGCAGTACTGCCACGAGAAGTACACGTTGAAGGTCACGAACCCGTCGACCGAGCGCAAGTACAAGCGGTTCGACCGCCTCGTGTTCTCGAAGCTGCGCGAGCGCACGGGCGGACGCGTGAAGTTCTTCGTCTCGGGCGGGGCGGCCCTTAGCAAGGAGATCGAGGAATTCTTCAACGCGGTGGGCCTCCCCATCCTCCAGGGCTACGGGCTTACGGAGACGAGCCCTGTCATCTCCTTCAACAGCTTCCACGCGATGCGGTTCGGGGCCGTGGGCAAGCCCATCGAGGGGGCGGACGTGAAGATCGCCGAGGACGGCGAGATACTCGTGCGGGGCCCCATGGTCATGACGGGCTACTGGCAGAAGCCCGAGGCGACGAAGGAGGCTTTCACGAAAGACGGCTACTTCCGCACGGGCGACATCGGCAAGGTCGACGAGGACGGGTTCCTGTTCGTCACGGACCGCAAGAAGGAGCTCATCGTCATGAGCAACGGCAAGAAGGTCGCGCCGCAGCCCATCGAGAACGACCTCAAGACGAAGCCGGGGATCGGCCAGGCGGTCGTCATCGGGAACCAGAAGAACTACATCAGCGCCCTCCTGTGGCCGGACTTCGAGGCGCTCAAGAAGTACGCTCAGGAGAAGGGCGTGAAGTTCAACGACCAGGCCGAGCTCCTCACGCGCGACGAGATCCTGAAGCTCTTCGAGAAGAACGTCGGCGAGGTGAACCAGGGGCTTTCCCGCTACGAGCAGATCAAGCGCTACAAACTCCTTCCCACGGAACTCGCCCCTGGCGCGCCGGAACTCACGCCGACCCTCAAGATCAAGCGCAGGGTCGTGGACGAGCGGTACGGCGGGCAGATCCAGGAGCTCTACGCGGGCGAAGGGAAGGCCGAGTAGGCGGGCCCGGAACCCTCGGGCTATAAGGCCCCCTCGCGCAATAGGCCAACGACGAGGGGAACTGCGGACGTGGCCGACCAAGCGCTTCGGGTCCTCCTGTTGGCCCCCAAGGATTGTTCCCTGCGCAACCTGGACCTGCGGCCCCGCTACAGCCTCGAACATATCAACGACCCGGAGGCCGCCGTGGCGAAGGCGCAGCACCACGAGTTCGCAGCCATCGTCATCGAGATGACCCAACCCGACGAGACGGCGTGGAGCGTGTTCGACCGGTTCCAGGTCGCGCATCCCGAGTGGCCCATCCTTGTGGCCTCCCGGGCGGAGGAGGAGACCGTCGGGGTCCGGGCCCTGCGCGACGGGGCGCAGGACTACCTCGTCACCACGGGGCTCGACGCCGCGGAGCTCTCGCGCTCCGTCCGCTTCGCCATCGAACGGCACCGGATGGTGCGCGAGCGCCAGGCCAGCCTCGAGCGGCTGCGCGAGCTCGAGCGGTACAAGACCCAGTTTGTGAACACGGCCGCGCACGAGCTCAATAGTCCCCTCACGCCCGTGAAGCTCCAGCTCCACCTCCTCAAGACGACGCAGGCGAAGGGCCTCGACGAGAAGCAGGCGGCGTCGCTCAAGATCATCGACCGCAACGTCGACCGCCTGGTCGGGCTCGTCGCCGACATCCTGGACGCGGCGCGACTCCAGGCCGACCGTCTCCTCGTGCGGAAGGAGCCCGTCGACCTCCACCGCCTCGCCGTCGACGCCGTCGAGTCGAGCCGGGAGGCCGCAAAGCGTGCCGGCGTCGAACTCGACCTCGAGTCCAGGCCCGGGCTCATCCTCGAGGCCGACCCCGACCGGATCAGTCAGGTCCTCTTCAACCTCATCAACAACGCCGTGAAGTTCACGCCCGAGGGCGGACGGG
>JACPAO010000159.1 GCA_016180755.1 Methanobacteriota archaeon | reverse complement strand
GTCGATGGAACCGATGTAGGAGATGCCCGTCCGGAGGGCGTCCATCGGGTTCGCCTCCTTCGGAAGCGTCTTGAGGATCTTGATGAGGGCCGTCGGGATCTTCCGCTCGGTCTGGAGCGACTTCGTGAACTCCCGAAGCTGCGGCTTCGTCGGAAGCTCGCCATGGAGTAGGAGGTAGCTCGTCTCCTCGAAGGAGGAGTGCTCGGCGAGGTCGGCGATGTCGTACCCACGGTAAAGAAGACGGCCGTTGACGCCGTCGACGAACGAGATCTTGGACTCGCTCACCGCGATCCCGCGCAGGCCCTCGGCGATCTTCGACGCTTCCGCCGCGGGCTGGACGGTGGCAGCGGAACGGGAAGCCTCGGCGTTCATCGGGGACCTGGTCGGCTCGAAGAAAGGATTCGCTATAAATATTCACTTCAGGGACGCCGTCGTAAACGGATGCAGGGCTGTGGCGAAGTCACCGCCGGGGTTGAGGGGGAAGGTCCTCAACAGCGAGGTCGACAACCCGAGCCGCCCCGTGGACGACGCCGAGTACGCGAAGTTCCACGCGGCCCGCACGGCCACGATGCCGCGCCAGCGAGGTTCGAAGCCTTCATCCGTCCCGACCGGCTCGCCGACGCGGCATGGAGACCCTCGACCTTCTCCGGCTCGTCATCGGGTCGGGGTTCCTCCTCCACGCCTCGATCCTCGACCTTCGCACGCGGCGCGTTCCGAACGGCGTCTGGATCGCGATGGCCTCGTGCGCGGGGCTGCTTTTCGTCGTCGACGTCGGCGTCACGCACCGCTACGGCTGGCTGCAGTTGGCCGTCGCCGCGGCCATCGCCGGCCTCGCCTACGTCCTGTGGTTCTTCCACCTTCTTGCCGGCGGCGCGGACGCGAAGGCCCTCATGGCCCTTGGGCTCCTGCTGCCCGGGAGCATCGACTGGGCCTGGGCCGGCCGCGACCTGCCCCTGTGGGGTTCCCCGATGCCGGGCGCGCTCGTCGTGCTCGCGAACGGACTCGTCCTCTTCGCGGTCGCCCCGTTCGCCCTGTTCGCGTACAACGTCGCGCGCGGCGACCTACGGTTCCCCGTCATGTTCCTCGGATACCGGATGCCCCGCGCCGAGGCCGCCGCGCGCTTCGTCTGGATCGTCGACTCCATCGACGATGCGGGCCGCCATCGGCAACTCCTCTTCCCGTCGCGCACGAGCGAGCAAGAGTACGCCGCGAACCTCGAACGGCTCCGTCAGGCGGGCGTGGACCGTGTGTGGGTGACGCCGAAGATCCCGTTCATGCTTCCGCTCCTCTTGGGTTTCCTCGTGGCGTTCGTCCTGGGCGACGTCCTCTTCCACCTCGTGGGACGGATCGCGCTCGGACGCGAGTTCTAGCGCCGGCGCCGCGGGCTCGGCGTGGGCTCCGGGGCGGCAAGGGGCTGCGGCGGCGGGGCAGCGCCCTCTGCGCCGTAGGTCTGGACGACCGAGGCCTCAAGGAGCGTCTCCGAGGAGGCGCCGTCGGTCCCGCTTGCGATGAAGTTGAGTTGCACATGCTCGCCCGGATGCGCCGTGGGGGGCGCTTTCAGGGTGAGCCAGATCGTGGTCGACTCGTTCCCCTGGAGCTCGATCCGGTCGACGGGCAGGATGGCCGACCATCCCGGGGGCACGTCGGACGTGCCGAGCGTCAGCGACTGCTTGGCCCCGCCCTCGTTCACGACCTTCACCGGGAACGAGGCGCCTCGGCCTGGCAGGACCTGCTGGATCGGGGACTCGGACGACACGAGAAGCCCGCCCTTCTTGCGCCGGATGAGGACCACTGCGAGCCCGAAGACGCCGCCTGCAAGGAGAAGGAAGAGCCAGGGCTGCGACTTCGCGAGCCCCGTGATCTTTTCGTACGTGTCCAACTGCCGTTTGACCACGGCCTTCGCGGAGGTGTCCTTGTCCTCCTGGGACATCTGCTTCACGAGTTGGTCCGTGAGCGGCCCGGCGGCCCCTTGGAAGACCGGCTTGGAGGTGATCGTGAATTGGATCGTCGTCTGGTCCCCGCTCGGGTTCGGGATCGTGGTCTCGACCCGGACCGTGACCCTGAGCTTCTCGCCCGGCCGGATCACGCCATCCTCGGGCGCCATCTCGAGGGCCGCCACCGACCAACCGTTGGGATGGTCGTCGGTCTTCGTCACGTTCACAAGGATCCGGAACTGGTCACGCAGCTGGTTCTGCTGGTCGCTGTCGACCGTCAGGTTGAGGTAGACCGTGACGAAGCCGTCGAGCTTGCTGATGGTGCCCCCCACGGCCGGGTCGGGCTTGATCTTGAAGAAAGGTTCCTGGGCCTGCGCCGAAACGGGTTGTGCGACGGCCGCCAAGACGAGGAGCCCGAGAACGCCAGAGCTCACCCACCCTCGCGCAACCATCGACACGACCCTAGATTACGTGGGGCGTGTTAAAAGCCGTTCCGGTAAGGGCGGCGGAGCGGTTACCCACATTCACCGTCCCCCCTGCAACCGACATCCGTTTCGGCGACAAATCCGGTTGGTGTTCGTCCTCCATCCCTTACTTAGAGCGGACCGCGTCGAGGGACGCGACTACCAAGTCCGCCTGGCCCAGGTCGCGCGCGAGGCGCCGAGCCTCATCGTCCTCCCCACGGGCCTCGGGAAGACCATCGTCGCGCTTCTTGCGGCCCTGCCCTTCCTTGAGGCGCATCCCGACCGCCGAATCCTC
>JACPAO010000139.1 GCA_016180755.1 Methanobacteriota archaeon | reverse complement strand
TGCAGCGATCCGTCCCGTGGTAGGACGCCAAACCGGATCAGGATGAAACTGTTCGCCGGAAGGTCCCGTAGGTCGTTGAGCCGGAACTTGAACGGCCCTGCCGTTTCTTGCGCGAAGGCGAGCTGCCACTGGCCTTCTCCCTGGCAGTAGTAGTCCTTGGTCGGGACCATGCAGTGGACGCTCGCGAAGACCTGCGTTGGACCGATCGCGGGCGCGGGCGTCTCCGACCACTTGACGTCGAGCACGATGGTCTTGGCGACTCCGGCCCCGGGCTTGTGTTCGACGAAGCGTCCCACCTTGTCGTCGGAGAACACGCTGGGCGGGCCTTGGCAGTACCCCATCGCACAGAGGGTCGGCGTGAGGGTCGCCTCCCACTTCACGCGCAGCGGTTCCGGATCCGGCGCCTCAGGCGCCTGGACGGGGGGGACCGGCGTCACCATGGCCATGGGAACCCCTTCGCCTTTCGAACTGGCCTGCGCCGAGCGAGGCTCCTCCAACTCGAGAAGGCAACCAGAAAACGCTACGGCCACGAAACCAAGGGCGACCAGGGCGGAACGCATTCGACGCCTCCACCAAGCGAGCGCTTCCCAAGGCCAAAAAGGTTCCCTCCGCGGACGTCGTGGGGCGCCGTGGAAGTTGATTTGAACCGCCTGGCTTTGTGCAGCGCCGTTGCCCGAGTTCCACGCCGGCGACGGCGTAGCCATCCATTTCCGCGACGAGGGGTCCGGCGCCCCAATCGTCCTCGTGCACGGGTGGACGATGAGCGGGCGGTTTTTTGAGCGCCAGTTTGAGGGCCTAACCCAAGAGTTCCGCGTCATCGCGCCGGACTTACGGGGCTGCGGCGCCTCCGGCGGGCGCGCTGGCACCTACCAGGTCCCCCGCTACGCCAAGGACCTCGCGGAACTCTTCGAACATCTTGAGCTTCGGGAGGCGACGCTCGTAGGCTGGTCGATGGGTGGCGGCATCGCGATCGAGTACCTCCGCGCCCACGGAATCGAACGCGTCCGCGCCGTCGGGCTCGTCGACTTCCCCCCCAAGCTCGACGAGGATCCGAGCGTCGCCGACAAGGTCTGCCACAACCTCGCAAAGCGCCGCGAGTCGTTCACACGCGACTTCCTCGCCCGGATGTTCCTTGCGCCCCGCGACGACCTCGGCTGGATGGTCGAGGAGGCGCTCAAATGCGAGACGTCGACCGCCTGCGACATGTACCGGGCGATGCGTCCGGCGCGCGGCCCCGACGCGTACCCCTTCGCGACGCTTCCGGCGTTCCTCGCGTTCCCTCCCCGAGGCTGGTTCCCCAAGGCGCTCGCCGAATGGAAACACGTTTTCCCCCGGCACACGGCCCCGTCGTTCGAGGCGTCCAAGCACTGCCCGTTCCTCGAGGAACCCGCCGCGTTCAATGACGCGATGCGCGCGTTCGTGGCGGAAGGCGCGCCGTAGGCCTCACGCGCGCTTCGCGTGGCCGAGGTCCCGCAGGAGGGCCTTGAGGGGCTGCGTGTTCGCGACGTGGCGCGCCGTGAGCCAACCGCGGCGGGCCTGCGTGACCCCGAACGGAACATAGTCGAGCTCGGGGACGCTGTGGGCGTCCGAGTCGACGGCGAACCGGGCACCGCGCTCGCGGCACACCTGGACCACTTCCCCCCACAGGTCGAAGCGGTCGGGCGTGGCGTCGATCTCGAGGAGGACCCCGGTCTCCTTCGCCTTGTCGGCGACGGCCTCGAGGTCGAGCTCGATGGCGGGCCTCTTGCCTACCCTCCGGCAGGTGGGGTGCGCCAGGATGTCGATGCCGGAATCCATCGCCTTTAGGACCCGCGCCGTCTGCTCGCGCTTTCCGAGCCCGAAGGCGGAATGCACGGCGCCGACGATGTAATCGAGCCCCCGCCGCGCCTCCGCGTCGAGGTCGAGGCGCCCGTCCCGGAGGATCTCCATCTCGCTTCCTTGCAGGATCCGGAGCTTGGGGAACGAGTCCTGCAGCTTCTCGATCGCCCGGCGTTGCCTCCGGTACCTTGTCGCGTCGAGGCCTTGGGTGATCCGCAGGCCGGCGGAGTGGTCCGAGACGCCGTAGTACGCGTACCCTTTCTTCGCGGCCGCGTTCAGCATCGTTTCGAGGTCCACCGCGCCGTCGCTCTCGTTCGTGTGCGTGTGCAGGTCGCCCCGGATGTCGGAAGGTTCGAGGAGCTTGGGAAGGTGGCCCTTGGCGGCGAGCTCGATCTCGCCACGGTTCTCGCGGATCTCGGGCGGAATCCACTTCAGTCCCAGGTTCCCGTAGACCTCGTCCTCCGTGGCACCCGCGAGCCGGCGGCCATCCTTCTTGCGGCTGAGCGCGTACTCGTTGAGCGTGTAGCCCTTTCGCAGCGCGAGGGACCGCAGCGCGATGTTGTGCTCTTTCGACCCGGTGAAGTACAGCATGGCCGCGCCGAACGATTCGGCGGGCACGACGCGCAGGTCGACCTGGAGGTGCGGCTTGAGCCGGACGCGGCTGCGGGTCGTCCCCTTCTCAAGGACGTCATCGACGAGCGGGTAGCGCGTGAACGCGTCGATGACCTTGGGGGCGTCCTTCGTCGACGCCTCGACGAGGAGGTCGAGGTCGCCGACCGTGTCGCGGCCGCGCCGGTAGGAGCCGGCGAAGACCATGGTGGACTTCCCGGCGTCTTTTCGGAGGTGCGCGGCGAGCGTGTCGGCGTGTTGGCGCGCCTCGAAGAGGCTGTGGCGAAGCTGCGATTGGGCGACGTTGCCGACCGCTTTGAGGAGGTCGGCCTCCGACTTCTCGCCGAAGCCTGGATGGTCGCGGACCTTGTGGGCGGCGAGCGCCGCCTTGAGCTCGTCGAGGCTATGGATCTTGAGTTCCTTCCAGAGCCGCTGCGCCTTCTTGGGGCCGAGGCCGGGGACGGCCATGAGCGCCAGGAGTCCCTCCGGGACCTCCTTCTTGAGCTTCTCCAGGTACGCGAGCTTTCCCGACGTGAGGTACTCCTTGATCTTGAGGGCGATCGCTTCGCCCACGCCGGGGATCTCCTCGAGTCGGTCCTCGGCGACGACGCGCTCGATGTCCTCGGCGAGGGATTCGACGTTGAGCGCGGCCCGCTGGTAGGCGCGCGGCTTGAAGGGGACGCCCTGGATCTCGAGGATCTTGGCGATCTGGTAGAGGAGCGCCGCGACCTCCACGTTGCGGGACAATGGAACGGGAAGAGGGCCTTGCGCCTTAACAATGTGGTGCGCGCGCGGGCACGTCGTCCACCGCGCGAAACGTTTAAGGTGCGGAGGAGCACGTCGGCATCGTGGAGAGGCGGTTGGGCCGGTTGCCGTTTTCGTTAGCGGCGGTCGCCACGGTGGCCTTGGCGGGTTGCACTGGTCCGCAAGGTGGGGCCCTTGAGCAAGAGAAGCTCAACGAATTCTACGATCCCGAGTACTCGAGCCAATCGTTCCTGCGCAGCGCCCATTGCAGCATCGTGGTCTTCCTTCGCGATGCGTGCCCGTCCGTAACCACCGACATCGACCGCCCGGTTTGCGTCCGGTTGGCCGAGGTCTACGCGCGTTGTCACCTTAACCTGACATGGTCAGCGACCAGCAAGGGCGCTACCGAAATCTCGCTCCTCAGGGTCCGCGTCAAGTCCGCCAATCTCCTGCACGAGAGGCCGTGCGCCCGAGCCGGGACGGCAACGTGCCGGTTGGAGGGCGAGGTGCCGTTGACGGCCGAGTTCGCCGATGCGAAGGCCACGCAGAACCTCACCATCGAGGTGACGGCGATCATGCAGGGTGCCCCGCCGGCCCAAGATCCGACCCTCGACGCGGAGCGGGTCGTCGTGAGATACGCCCTCGTTTCCCCGTTGAGGGACGATCCCATCACGGCGAATCTCCCCTGACCGGGCCGCCTAGGGCCGCGCCAGCATGGGCGCCTCGACCCGGACGCCCTTGCGCTCGAGCATCGCGCGCACGAGGCCGTAGAAGAGCGGCGCCGGCCGCTGGGGCCGGGACATGAACTCGGGGTGGAACTGGCCGCCGATGAAGTACGGGTGCTGGCTCCGCGCGAGCTCCATGATCTCCATGATGGGCTGGTTGGGCATCCGGCCGGAGAAGACGACGCCCGCCTTCTCGAACCGCTCGATGTAGTCCGGGTTCACCTCGTACCGGTGGCGGTGTCGCTCGGACATCCGCTCCTTCCCATAGAGCTCGAACGCGAGGCTCCCGCGCTTCACGTCGATCTCGGAGGCCCCGAGCCGCATTGTCCCGCCGAGGTTGAGGATCTTGTACTGCTCCGGAAGGAGCGTGATGACGGGATGCGGCGTCGTCTTGTCGTTCTCCGTGGTGTTCGCGCCTTCTAGCCCGACGAGGTCTCGCGCGATCTCGACGAGCGCCAGCTGGAACCCGTAGCAGATCCCGAGGTACGGCACCTTGTTCTCGCGGGCATATTTCGCCGCGAGGATCTTCCCTTCGGCGCCGCGGCTGCCGAAGCCGCCCGGCACGAGGATGCCGTGGAACGGCTCGAGGGCGCGCTTCACGTCGCCCTTCTCGAGCTGGCTCGACTCGACCCACGTGATGTCGACGTTCGCGCCGAGGGCCGCGCCCGCGTGGCGGAACGACTCGAGGACCGAGAGGTACGAGTCCGCGAGGTGCGTGTACTTCCCGACGATCGCGACCTTCACGGTCTCTTTGGGGTTGAGGAGATTGTCGACGTACCGGGCCCACGTGTCGAGGGCCTGCTTCGTGGGCTTCGGCGAGAGCTTCAGCCGGTTCATGATGAACGTGTCGAGCCCCTGCTCCTTGAGGAGGAGCGGCACCTGGTACGCAGTCTGGCAATCGTGGGCCGAGATGACACCCTCGACGGGCACGTCGCAGAAGAGGCTGATCTTGTCCTTGACGCTCTCCTCGACGGGCTCCTTGGCGCGGCAGACGATGATGTCGGGCCGGATGCCGATCGCGCGAAGCTCCGTGACGCTGTGCTGCGTAGGCTTCGTCTTCTGCTCGCCGACCGTGCCGACGACGGGAAGGAGGGTCGTGTGGATGAAGACCAGGTTGTCGTGCCCCACGTCTCGGTGGAGCTAGCGCATCGCCTCGAGGAACGGCATGGACTCGATGTCGCCCACGGTCCCGCCGACCTCGACGAGGCACACGTCGGCGTTGCTCTGCTCCGCGACGCGCACGACCCAATCCTTGATGGTGTTCGTCACGTGCGGGATGATCTGCACGGTCTTTCCGAGGTAGTCGCCGCGCCGTTCGCGTTCGATGACGGCGCGGTAGGCCTTCCCGGTCGTGATGTTGTTGTCGCGGCCCACGGCGATGTCGAGGAACCGTTCGTAGTTGCCGAGGTCGAGGTCGACCTCTCCGCCGTCGTCGAGCACGAAAACCTCGCCGTGCTCGAAGGGGTTCATCGTGCCGGCGTCGATGTTGAGGTACGGGTCCATCTTGACGGCCGTGACCTTCAAGCCCTGCGTGATGAGGAGCCGGCCGATGGAAGAAGTGGTGATGCCCTTGCCGAGACCCGAGAGGACGCCGCCCGTCACAACGACGTAACGGGGCTTACCCATCCGCCTTCACGGGAACCGACCATCAGAGGCGCGGCTACATAATGTTTCCCCAGCCGCGCCGCGACAGGCGATGCCTCGGCCGATTTCAGCCCGACGGCCATAAAGCCTTTAATATCGCCCACGGGACTTGTTCGAACCGGTGCGGTCCCTCATGACGGCGTGGGTGAGAATCATCCTGTTGGCGCTCCTCGTGCTCGCGCCGAGCGCGGCCGCATGCAAGTCAAGCGGGGCCACCCTGCTCAACGAGCCCGTCGCCCTCGGCTCGTGGGAGGACGCGCTCGTCCTCTACGCGAAGGCGGACAGCGCGACGACCGGCGCGCACCTCTCCTCGAACGCGGACGCCCCGGGCGTCGCGGCCTACACCGGGGCTGAGGCAGGCGCCCCCACGAGCGGGGTGTCCGGCTCGGTGTCGTACACGACCGGTACGAGGCCGGGCTTCGTGGAATTCCCCGCGCGGGAACCGCTCGCGCAGCCGATCTACCTCAACCTCTCGAAACCCGTCACCGGCGCGCTCTACTTCTCCAGCACGGTCCGGCAGACGGCCGACCGAGGCGACGGCTACGTAGTCCGCGTCGAGGCGTACGCCGGCGCGCAACGGATCGGGGGCCAGGACCACACGGTCCTCGCGGGCGCCGTCAAGGCCGGCTTCTACGCGTTCCATTTCTGCTTCCGCCCCGAGGTGCGCTCGATCGGCGCCGGGGAGACCGTCAAGCTTCGCGTGACGCGCCTCACCAGCTTCACCGACTTCCAGATCGGGACGAGCACCGGGAAGCAGACGTTCCTGGAGCTCCGGTATTTCGCCCAGGACCCACTCGCCAACGCCATCTACGTCGAGCAAGGCAAGATGATCCAGGCCCCCCAAGCCGGCGGCGAGGAGGCCGGCGCGGCCGCCGCGTCCCCGCTCCTCCTCCTCGGGCTCGGCCTTCTCTCGCTCGCCCGCCGGGACCGAGGCATGCCCCTGTTGCTGGCCGCCGCCATCCTCGCGGCCCCGCTCGCGGGGTGCCTCACCCGTGGCGGCGACGTCGACCTCCACGACGCATCCGCGTCTCCCTCCCCGACCGCGGAGGTCTCCTACGAGGACCTCCCCACCTCCTCGAGCGGCCCCACGGACACGCCGATCGCCACCGGCGAGATGCGGGGCACGGTCAACGACCCGACGGGGTTCCCGATCGAGCACGCGAACGTCCTCATCCTCGCGACGAGCCACTTCGCGACCACGGGCAAGGACGGGGCGTTCTCGTTCCTCAACCTCACACCCAACCAGTACGTGCTGCGCATCGACCGCGAAGGCTTCGAGAGCCTCGAGCAGAACATCACGGTCCTCGCCGGAAAGATCGCGCGCGTCGACGTGACGCTGCCGTACCTGGCCGCGAAGACGAGCAACGACAAGCCCCACCTCCACGACGAGTGGGGCGATGTGACAGAGAAGGAGATCCTCGCCCTTCCCGCGTTCAAGCCGGCGTGGAGGTTCAGCCCCTCCATCAGCGCGCAGGCCACCGTCAGCGCGAAGACCGCGGAGGTGCAGCTTCCCGCTTCGACGGAACGCAGCGAGGCGTGCGCGGGCCACGGCATCTGCGAGGCGGACGTCCCGCTCCCGTTGGGGGCCGTCGTGCTTCCGGGGACGGCGATGGTCGTCGTCACGCTCACTTGGAGCGCCACGGCCACGGGGGCGCCGAAGGAGGTCCAGCTCGGGATCGAGACCTCCCTCAACAAGACGCGTCAGCTCTTTGCTCCACGCGGCACGGGCGACGCCTTCCGGATCCCCATCTTCCCGACCGAGGCGGACCCCGGCCACGTCAGGTTCACGGACTGGCGGTTCTACCTCCGCCTCCCCTCGACGAACACGCAACACCCGTTCGGGCCGCTCGCGCACGCAGGGCCCACCTTCGCCCTCACGATCAAGATCCACAAGGGGGTCGTGCCGTTCGAGCCCGCGCACCGCGACTTCTGGAACGGGCTCGACCAGCTCGACCTCTTCAACCAGGTCGCCCGCGGCCCCTCGGACTGCCTCAACTGCGACTACCCCTCGAACCTCTACTCCAACACGTGGTCCATGGTGGTCGTGAACGGGCCCCTCGTGCCCCCCGACACGAAGGAGATCCGTGGCGTCCTGTCCTGGACCGGGACGACGGGCGCCGCCATCCCGACGCAGTGGAACGTGGCGTTCCGGCCCGCCGACATGCCGTTCCGTCAGGACCAGCTCGCCGCGTACCCTCGGGCCAAGATCACCAAGGAAAACCCCGCCTCCACGGAGTTCGTCATCGAGCTCAAGCCCGGCCAGGCGGACCAGTTCTACCAGCGCCTCTCGCGGTGGGTCTTCTTCGTCGATGACCAGGACGACCCCGCCGCCGGCGTGAATTCCGGCTACGGCACGACGTGGCGGCTCACCGCGTCCGCGGTGCGCGACGCAAAGGCCTAGGCGACGCGGTCGCGGCGACCGAGAAGTCGAAGTCAACGCGCGAGAAGCTCGTCCTGGCGCACCTGGACAAGAAGGCTCTTCACGAGTTCCTGTGGTTCGACCTTCGTCACGCGGCCCCGAGCGCGCTTCGCGATCTTCTCCGCGGCCGCGACGAAGAGCGGGTCGCGCGCCTCGAGGAGCACGAGCGACATGGAGAGCCCGGGGAGACGCCGCAGCCGGTCCGCCTGGCGCAACGCGTAGGCGAGGGCCTCGTCGGGCTTCGCGGCGACGTCCTTCCCTTCGATCGTTACCGCCTCGGGAAGTCCGTCCGTCACGAGAAAGAGGATCTTGCGGTTCGCGCGGGACGCGGACAGAAGCTCGTTTGCGACCTGGAGGGCCCGCCCCACGTTCGTGAACCCCTTGGGCTTCGCGTCCCACACCTCCGCGAGCGTCGCGCGCCGGACGCTGGTCTCCATGAGGACGAAGTCGATCTTGTGCCGCGACCCCTTGCGACGCGTCTGGTAGTACAGGGCGAGCGCGGCGCGCTTCGCCGCGACGATGCGGTCGTTCTCCTCCATGCTAAGCGACTGGTCCATCACGATGACGATGTGGGTCTGCGTGGCGCGCTGCTCGCGGTAGACGACGACGTCCTCCTCGACGAGGTGCCGAATGTGGGGATGGTTCGTGCGCGCGTTGACGAGCGTGCTCACGGTGTCCATGTGGCTCGCCTCCGCGTGCGAAAGGAGGCGCGTGCGTTCGAGGATGCCTTCTCCTTCGATGGACGTTCCGAGCGCGGACTCGCGGGTCGGGGCGACGCCGCGGGCCTCCTCCGTGTAGACGAGGGCCGCGAACGTGTCGAGGAAGCGGCCCGTGAGGCGCAGGCGGCCGGCGAGCTTCTCGACGAGCCCGGCGGCCTCGAGTTCCGCCGTGACGAGGTGGCGCAGCTCCTCGGCCGGACGATGCGAGAGCGTCTCGCGCAGCCGTCGCTCCTCCTCGGCCTCCGCGGCGTCGAGGCGGGAGATCTCGTCGCGCAGGAGGCGTTCCTGAGCGGCCTGCTCCTTCTCGTCCTTCGCGAGGGCCGCGGTGATCCGTTCCTGCTCGTTGCGGAGCGCGCCCGCCTGGTCCTGGGCCGCGGCCTTCGCCTGCTGCTCGAGGATCTCCTTCGCGACCTCCGCGTAGTTCTCCATCCCGAGGATAATCCTCCACATGCGGCGCGTCCGGGCGGCAAACGTCTCGCCCATGCCGCGCCGGATCCTGCGGCGCAGGTCCGGGTTCGCGCGGAGAGCCGTCTCGAGGTCGAGGTTCAGTTCGAGCCCGGGGCCGCCAAGCCCATGGACGCCGATCACGAGCGCCTTGGGCCGCGGCATGGCGCCGCGGCGGCCCAGGAGCCGTAGGAGGCCGATCCAGATCGAACGGAAGAGACGCCACACCCAGTTGTAGGCGCGCCGCCACCACGGCAGCTTCTCCGGCGGGGCGGTCGCGATCTGGATGATGGGTAGGTCGAGGACCCTCCGCCGGATCGCCTCGGGGAGCTCGAGGTCGAGCCGCCGCTTCTCGGACTCGAGGCGCTGCTGCTCGTCGCGGAGCTTTCGCAGGATGGCGTCCGAGCGCGCGAGCTCGTCCTGCCGGCGCAGGTCGTAATCCGAATGGAGCCTGCGGCGCAGCTCCTCGGCCTCGCGAAGCAGCTGCTCGCGGATCCGGGCGAGGCGCTTTGCGAACTTCGGGTCGCCCTCGGAATACCTTCGGACGAATTCGGCGATTCCGGCCTCCCCTTTCTCGGCAAGAAGAAGGAGGATCTCGCGCCGCTGCTCGGGCGTGAGGAAGAAGGCGTCGAGGTGTTCGCGGCAGTCCGGGACGATGAGCTTCATGGCGTGATCGGCTTCTCGGTGAACGCGCCGGTCGACTCGTACAGCTGGAAGATCCGCTTCGTTGCCTCGTCCGCGGCGAGCCCATCGAGCCGCTCGTGGGATTCGATGAACCGGCGGAACCGCTCGTACTTCGTGGCGTCGCCGCCGCGGCCCTCGACCTTGTTCTTCACGGAGTCGACGATCCGCAGGGCCTCCGCCTTGTCCTCCTTGAGCTCGCCCACGAAGAACCGGCACCACGAGCGGACCACCCCGTCCTTGACGGCGTCACGCCACTTCTTCTCGACGAAGTTCTCGACGACGGTGCGGTTCTGGTCGAAGCCTTCCTGGCCGCGGGCGCGGATCCGCCCGACCATGGCGTCCTTGGCGCCCTGGTGGAAGTCCTCTGCCTCCACGACGTCCTTCGCTGCCAGGAGCGCGAACGCCTGCGCGCGGCGAACGATGTCGATCATGGTCCGGTTGCTTCCCACCTCGCCGAGCTCGTCGGTCCCTCCGGCCGTCCGGCGCCACGACTGCATGAGGGTCGCCGCGGCCTCGATGAACGCGTCCGGCGTGAAGGGGCGCGTCGCGGCGATGCCCCTGCGGACGATCGTCGCGTTCTTGGCGTGGCCCTCGTTGAAGTCGACGTACACGATGGCGAGCCGCCCGATGAGCGGCTCCGTGACGTTGTCAAGGTCCTGGAGGTTCGACGTCGCGATCGCGACGAACGACGCGGGGAACGTCTCGCGGCTCTTCGCGGGCGACACCACGTTCTCCTGCAGCGCCTGGAGGAGGACGTTCTGCGTCCCGCGCGGAAGCTTGCCGATCTCGTCGATGAGGAGGAGCCCGCGGTTCGCCTGGAGGACCTTGCCCGGCTCCATGACGAGGGGGGAACTCGGGTCGCCGATCTCCTCGAGCTTCGCGATGTTGATGGCTCCCGTGAGGTTGTCGGGGAACACCTCGGGGCTCCCTTGGATGCGCGAGAGGCCGTAGCCTTCACGGAGCCTTCGGCGGCCGGCGGGCACCTTGTGCGCGTCGACCTTGGAGGGCTCGAACTCCCCAAGCGTCTTCGCCGTGACGCCCCCGTGGCGAGCCTTGCAGTACGGGCACGCGGGGACCTCGTGGTAGAACGCAGTGTCAACGAGGCTGAACGGGTCGTCCTGCACGGGGCAGTCCTCGACGGCAAGGACCTCCTTCGGGTACAGATCCCAGATGTCCTTCGCGAGCGTCGTCTTCCCGGAGCCCGGCGGCCCCAGGAAGAGCAGGTTGGATCCGGAGAGGACCGCGGCGGCGATGCGCTTGAGCGTCGTCGCGTCGAGGATGGTCGTCGGGAAGAGGGACTGCAGGGCGTCCTCCTCCGACAGGCCCTTCTTGCGGGCCTCGTCGTGGCGGCGGCGCACGGCCTCCTTGAGGATCTCCCCGGGCCGCTGCGGCCTCAGTTTTTGGGCTACGAGTTCGGCCGCCGTGGTCCTTGCTTCCGCCATCGGCCGGCGCGAAGGGCCGCCGTGATATTAAGGGGTGGGGCGGGCGGCTCCAGTGCCGTACGCCGGGCGAACTTGGCCGCCCGGCGCTGCGCCCACATGACGCCCAGGTGTGAGCCGACGAAAACGCCGGGGAGCGCGATGAAAACAGAGACGACTAGTGGCTCGCTAAAGCCGAGAAGCCCGACGATGGCCGACGACGGAAACGCGGCGATGCACGTTCCGGAAATCAGTATGGCGATAATCGGCCAGACCGACGACGACCCGGTTGGACACTGCCAACCCCTTGTTGCAAGCAGCGAAGCCGTCAAGGCGCCCGCGTTGAGGATGGCCGCGCCCAAAACAGTGGGAACGGCTTCCCAATCGCGAGCAAAGTACACCCATGCGACCACGCTGACGGCGTGGATGGCCACGCCGGGCAGCGTCCAGAGAAGGGCGGCGCCCACATTGAAGTAAGGATCGCGGCGCGGTCGAAACGGCATTCAACGGTTCCCTGCCCGAGTTGTGGGGCAGCCCTTTCGAGCGATGGCCCACGCTACCGCGAAATGCGTTCTTCAGACTTACGGGGCCCAAGGACCTGGGGCCGACCTCTACCGCGCGCGGGCGCGGACCCGCCGCGCCCGGGCCTTCGTGTTGCCCGTCCGCCGCGTCGTCCCGCGGGTCCGGCGGCGCGTCGTCCCCGTGTACCCGAACTTGGCGCGAAGCCGCCGCGCCGCGTTTCGGAGGGCGATCTTCCCGGTGCCGCCGCGCGCCTTGCGGGCCCGCGCGCGGACGCCTTTCATCTGTCGTGCGTATTCGAGTTGCCGAAGCTGCTTCGCGGAGCGGTGGCCTTGGCCACGGTTCATGGTCATCCTGTTTCACCTTCGCGACCCTCGGTCGCCCGACGCGTGCCACCCGAAGCTCTGTTTATGTGCACTTTAGAACGTTCGCCGAAACGTTCCGGGACCCAAGCGGATAAAACCAGACGCCGCGTCTTCGCGCCCGATGCGTCTGATCGTCGACGACGCCCGCTCGGGGGCCGACAACATGGCCCGCGACCAGGAACTCCTCGCCGCGGCGGAGCCCGTCGTCCGGCTGTACGCGTGGCGGCCCGCCTGCGTGAGCCTCGGCTACGCCCAGCCCGAAGCCGACATCGACGTGGACGCGACGCGCGCGGCGGGCATCGACGTCGTCCGCCGACCCACGGGAGGCGGCGCCATCCTCCACGAGGAGGACGAGGTCACGTACTGCGTCGTCCTCCCGCGGGGCATGGGGCCCCCCGACCTCTTCGGCTCCTACCGGTTCATCGCAGGCGGCGTCGTCGAGACGCTTCGCGACCTCGGGCTCGACGCCTCGTTCGTCGAAGGCCACACGGGCCGCGACCCACTCTGCTACCTGCGCGAGGAAGGCGTTTCCGTCGCCGTCGGCGGCCGCAAGATCTCGGGCGGCGCGCAGAAGCGCACCAAGCAGGCGATCCTCCAGCACGGCACGATCCTCCTGTCCCGGCGCACCGAGCTCCTGTCGCGGATCTTCCGCGTCGACGCCCGCCGCGTCGAAGAGAACGTCGCCTGCCTGCACGACTTCCGGCCCGGGCTGCGGCGCGAGGACGTGCTCGCCGCCGCGAAGACGGGCTTCGTGCGGGCGCTTTCGAAGGAACTCGTCGCCTAGCGCGCGCCGGGCGCCGTGGCCTTCAAGGAGAGGGCCTGCACGATCGACTCGGCGACGCTCACCCGGCTGAAGGCGGATTCCACCGTGTTCGTCGCGAAGACGTCGCGCGCCCCGGCCCGTTTGAGCTTTTCGGCCGCGTCTCCGATGAAGAGGCCGTGGACGGCGGCCGCGACGACCTCGCGGGCCCCGTTCCTCTTGAGCTGCTCGAGGGCCTTCGCCATCGTGCCGCCCGTCGAGATGATGTCGTCGAGGATGCAGACGGATTTTCCCCGCACGTCGAGGTTCTTCGGGGTCATCTCTACGACCTCGCTCGAGATCCGTCGCTTCTCGAGGTAATCGAACTGCGCGCCCACGCGCTGGGCGACGGCGCGCGCCCGATGCATCGCGCCGGCGCTTGAGCTCATCCGCGAGGGCCTTCTCGGCCGAGACGTTCGTGATGGGGATCCGGAAGAAGGCGCGCACGTCGTCCTTGTGGGCGTCCACCGTGACGACGTCGTGGGCCGCGAGCCCGACCATCTCGGCCACGAGCCGCGAGCTCAACGCCTCGCCCGGCTTGAACAGGCGGTCCTGCCGCGCGTACGCGAGGTAGGGGATGACGGCGTGGATCCGGCGCGCGCCGTTCTCGCGGCACGCGTTGAGCGTGAGAAGGAGCCGCATGAGGCGGGTCGGCGGGTAGGTCGTCTGCACGACGACGACGTCGTGGTCTTTCACGTCGGCCTCGATTCGGACGTATTCTTCCCCGTCGGGGAACGTGGTTGCGTGGACCTGGGCGACCGTCGCCCGCAGCCGCCCCGCGATGTCCTTGGCAAGCGCCTGGCTGCCGTCGCCCGCGATGACAAGGACCATTGGCCGGCCAAACCCGACCTTCTCTTTAACCCGTGCGGGGACGGTTCCGGTCGAGGGCCCCTATTAGAAGGTTGCCCGCAACGGATTAAGCGCGGCCCCCGGCGAGCCAAGTCCCGTGGAAACGGTCCGGGGTCCCGGTGAGCGGAGTCCTGAGACGCCGACGATCCTTCGGCGTTCCGCCCGTTTCCGCGCGGCCGTCTGGGCGGCCGCCGGCATCGCGACCTTCTTCGGCCTCCTTGTCATCCTGTTGGAAGCCGGGCTCATCCGCAACCGGGAAGCGGCCGCCCGCGTGGACGTCTTCTTCACCGCGGTCCTCCTTACGAGCACGGGGCTCGCCCTCGCGGCCGCGAGCTACTCCACGCGAGGCCGCGCGCGGTGGGGCTGGGCCTTCCTCACCGGCGCCGTCGTGACCGTGCTCCCCGCCACCTTCGCGTACCTCGCCTCCGAGGTGGCGGGCGAGGCCTCCTGGGGCTCGAACACGCTCCTCATCTCCACCTACGCGGCCTGCATGCCGAGCGCCATCCTGGGGATTCTGTTCCTCAGCCCGCGGGTACGGCCCGGGTCCGCCTTGCGTTCGCTGCTCGACGGCCTCATCATGGCCGGGTCCATGTTCAGCATCGGCTGGATCCTGTTCCTGGGCGATGTGTTCCACGTCGCCCAGGGGAACGGCCTCGAACGGTCCCTCACGGCCTCCTTCCCCGCGCTCGACATCCTCCTTCTCACTCTCGCCGTCTCGGTGGCCGCCCGGACGAAGCCCCGCGAGCGCCCGTCCCTGTATCTCCTCCTTGGGGGGCTCGTGCTGTTCGCCGCAGGCGACGCCGCGTACGCGTACCTCCAGGTCTCCGGGATGTACGTCGTCGGAGGGCCCGTGGATTTCGTGTACGTCGTCGGCCTCTTGTGCGTGAACCTCTCGGCCCTCCGCTGGACCGAATGGCGCCAAGGCGAGGCGCCCCACGAGCCCGCGCCCTCCCTGATCGCGACCGTAACGCCCTTCGCCCCCATGCCCGTCGGGATCGCCGTCGTCGGGTACGACTGGGTCCGGCGCGGCGCGCTCGACCCGTTCGTCTTCTGGGTGAGCATGGCCGTCGTGACGCTTCTCGTGGCCCGGGCCCTTTGGACGATCGTCGACAACCTTCGGCTGGTCCGCCGCCTCGACGAGACGGTGCGGTTCAAGACCGACCTCCTGCGGTACGTGAGCCACGAGGCCGGGAACCCCCTCATGCCGCTCGGGATCCAAGTGACCCTCCTCAAGTCGGGCGCGATCCGACCCGGCGAACCCGAGTTCCGCCGTAGCCTCGACGTCATCGACCGCAACGTGCAACGGATGACGGCCCTCTTGGGCGAGGTGAGCGACGTGTCGCGCCTCGACGCGGGCCGCCTCCGGTTGAGCCTCGGGCGCGAGGACGTGGCGGCCCTGGCCGAAACGTCGGTCCTCAACACCGCGGAATCCGCGCGCGCAAAAGGCATCACCCTGCAGCTCCACCGGCCGACCGAGGGCGTACTAGCGGACGTCGACGCGGGACGGATCGGGCAGGTCGTCGACAACCTCCTGAGCAACGCCATCAAGTTCACGCCGTCCGGCGGACGCATCGACGTGCGCGTCGCGGGGCAAGCCGACGGCGTAGCGATCGAGGTGGCCGACAGTGGCATCGGGATGGCCGCGGAGCAGCTGGACGGCCTGTTCGTCCCGTTCGGTCGGATGCACGAGGGAACGAACGGGGCCGCGGGCAGCGGCCTCGGCCTCTATATCTCCCGAGGCATCGTCGCCGAGCATGGCGGAAGCCTCAACGCGGATAGCCCCGGGCCGGGAAAAGGCACGACCCTCCGGATGCTACTTCCTTGCCGCGACGTCCCCGCCCGCGCCTCGGCGCCGGCGGCGTGGTCGCGCGCCCCGCAAGGCACCGAGCCGGTCTCCGCGCCGACGGAACCCTCAGAAGGACCGCGCTAGGTCGGTCTTGTCGAACTCGGCGTTCGTCGAGTACACAGCGTCGGCTCCACGGTCCTTCGCGACCGCGTAGGCGACGGCGGTCTCCTCGCCGACTCCGAAGCGCTTCGTGGCCTCGGCGGCCTCGCGGAGGAGGTCCGTGTCGAGGCTCACG
>JACPAO010000138.1 GCA_016180755.1 Methanobacteriota archaeon | reverse complement strand
CCCCCTTTTTCGGGTGAAACGGGTCGTTTGACGACAGGGTCAAGAATCGGCCCGGCCGGGGGTCTTGAACCTTCGTCAACGATGTGTTCGGATTGGAGAGGCTTGTTCGGCGCTCTCGCACAACGAATATATAGCGTGGACGAGTCGATTCGGGCTGTCCCTATGCGGCCTGCCCTCCAGCGTCTCCTAGCCGCCGCCGTCGCGCTCCTTGCGGCAGGCTGCGCCGGGAAGGGCAACTCGGCGGCGACCCCGACGGAGAGCGCCGACCCCAACACCCTTCCCGAGGGCGTAACGAACGTCCTCGAAGGCATCGTTCAGAGCATCGACCTGTACCCGCTCGAGAACGCGACGCTCCGGATCAACGGCCTCGAATACAACACCACGACCGACGAGGCCGGGTACTTCCGCTTCGAGAGCCTCGAGCCGCGCGACTACATCATCACGGCCGCGAAGGAAGGGTACCGGCCCAAGAGCCAACGGGCCATCATCGAAGACGACAAGATCTTCCAACTCGATTTCGTCCTCGAGGAGGTCCCTCGAGACCTGCCCTACAACGTGACCGTCCCCTTCAACGGCCGGATCTCGTGCCAGTTCGCGTACCAGACCACGCCCGACAACACCCAGCGGCCCAAGTGCATCCCAGCGGACGTCGATCCCACCAACAACCAGGATCATCTCTTCGACGTGATGCCCGGCGCCGCCCAGGTCGTCGTCGAGATCGTCTGGCAGCAGGGAAGCGCCGCCGCGCACGAGCTCACCGTCACGGTCGAGTCCCTCGGCGACAACGCGGTCCAGTTCGCGTACGACAGCGCCGAGAGCCCCCTGCGGACCGTCGTGAGCCAGAGTCTCCTCAAGCAGAACGTGCGCGACGGCGGGAAGCTGCGCGTCCTCGTCGAGTCCGCCCCGAGCCTCACGGGCGACGAGGCGGCCACCGATGCGGGCCTCGCCTTCCAGCAGGCGTTCACCGTGTACTTCACGACCTTCTACATCGAACCGGGCCCCGTGAACTTCAGCGCGGCCCCGAAGCCGTGAGGCAACCACCGCCCGGCCTGGCCGAGGACATCGACGCCGCCTTCTCGGCGCTGCCGCCCAAGTGATTCCGGCAGGAAAGAGTGGGGTGGGCCGGGATCGAACCGGCGACCTTGGCGTCTTCAGCGCCACGCGCTCCCAGCTGCGCCACCACCCCATGCGAACGCGCTGGAGTCGGGCCGAGGGGCCGGCGATTCCCTTGACCTATTTTAAGAGTCGGGTCGCGTCGTGGCGTTCGTCGAGGCCGTCGCCGTTCAGCGTCCCGGCAAATGAACGTTTAAGCGACAGCCGGGTTGACGGTCCGGTCGGTCCCCATCCTTTGGCTTGAGCACATCACGAAGACCTACGGACGCCGACGCGTCCTCAACGACGTCGAGATGCTCCTTCCTACAGGATCCTTCAACCTCCTTGTGGGACCCAACGGATCCGGAAAGACGACGCTCCTGCGCCTCGCGAGCACGTACGCCCGGCCGACCCAGGGACGCATCCACTGGGGCCGAAGCGACGGCACCGAGACGATGGACGCGCGAAACGCCCGGCCCCGCGTCGGCTACGCGGGCCACACGCCCCTTCTCTACGATGAACTCACGACCCACGAGCACCTCGAGTTCGCCCTCCGCATCCGCGGAGCGACCGTCGCCGGGGCGCGGGACGGTGCCGCCACGTGGCTCCGGACCTTCGAGCTCGACCGACGGTACGACGAGCGGGCCGAGACCCTGAGCCGCGGCCTCCGCCAACGCCTCGCCCTCGCGCAGGCGTTTGCGCCCCGGCCCGACTTCCTCCTCCTTGACGAACCCGGAAGCAACCTCGACGCGCACGGCCTCGAGATCCTCATCGAGACGCTTCGGGCCGCCCGACGCACGGCGACCATCCTCGTTGCGACGCACGAACCGGACCCGTTCCGGCCGCTCGCCGACCGCGTCCTCGAGGTCAAGGACGCGAAGGTCCAGGTGTGGGGGGAGAAAGCCTGAGGCCGTTCTTCCTCCTCGTCGCCCGCGAGCTCCGGATCGAGGCCCGCGCCCGCGAGATGCTCACGGGCGGCCTGCCTCCTCCTCGCCCTCCTCACGCTCATCCTGGGGAACCTCGCCTGGGAACAGAGCGACCGTCCGGAACGTGTCGCCGCCGGCGTCCTCTGGATCAGCTTCACGTTCGCCGGCATGCTGACCTTGAGCCGGAGCCTCCACCGCGAGCGCGACCGAGGCACCTGGGAGGCGCTCGCGCTCCTCCCCGTCGACTGGGGCACCATCTACTTCGCGAAGGTCGCGGCGAACGCGGTCATCCTCCTCCTTGTCGAGACCATCGTCCTGCCGCTCTACGCCGTCTTCTTCAACTACGACCTCGTCACGCCGCTTCCCAAACTGATTCCCGTCCTCCTGCTCGGCACGATCGGCTTCTGCGCCGCCGGGACCCTCCTTTCGGCCCTGAGCAGCCACGCCCGCGCCCGCGAGATCCTCCTTCCCATCCTCCTCATGCCGCTCCTCGTCCCGCTCCTTATGATGACGCTCCAGGCCACGCACAAGATCCTCCTCGGCTTCCCGAGCAGCGAGCTCCTCGCCGAGCACGAGCTTCTCGTCGCGTTCGACGCAATCTTTTTGGCAATCGGATGGCTGACGTTCGACTACGTGTTGGGAGAATGACATGACCTCAGGACGCTCCATCGACCGAACCCTCCTCGTCGCAAGCACCCTGGGAGGCGTCATCCTCCTATGGCTTGCCCTCGTCGAGTCGCCGAGCCTCGCGGGGCGCGAGAACGTCACGTCGCCCCTCGCCTGGAAGCTCTTCTTCTTCCACGTCCCGGCGGCGCTCGCGAGCTTCATCGCCTTCGGCGTCGCCCTCATCTCGGCGGTCCTGTACCTACGAACCCGCAGCACGACCTGGGACCACTCCACGCACGCCGCCGCCGAGGTCGGGGTGCTCCTGTCGGGGCTCACCCTCGCCACCGGCCTCATCTGGGGGAAATCCGAATGGAACGACGCCTGGGACTGGACGAACGCCAAGCTCGTCATGACGCTCGTCCTCTTCCTCGTCTTCGTCGCCTACCTCGCGCTGCGTCAGAACATCCCCGAACCCGAGAAGCGTGCCCGCATCTCGAGCCTCTACGCCATCGCCGGCTTCGCGGCCGTCCCGCTCACGTGGTTCGCCCACAGGATCTGGAACACGTTCCCCCACCCCCAGCCCCTCGAGCCCCAGACGACCGAGCAGGGCATCACGACGCCCGGCATCATGCCGATCTTTGGGTTCGGCGTCCTCGTCTTCATCCTCCTCTTCGCCGCACTCTACCGCTGGAGGCTGCAGCTTCTTGAGGCCGAGGCCCGCGTCGAGGCGCTGAGCGTCGCAACCGAGGTGCCCGCGTGAAGCGGATCCTTCTGCTCGTCGGGCTCCTCGCGATCCCCACCGCTCTCGCCCAGGGCGATCTTCCCCGGGTCGAGGACGTCCAGGCGGCCCCGGAGAACCACGCCGTCCTCGTGAGCTGGACCGCCGCCAACGACACGCGCGTCGTCGGCTACACCGTCTACGCGTACCGCGACGGGCTCCTCCTGAGCACGACCAACGTCACCGAGAACCGGCTGCGCGTCGGCGCGCTCGTGAATGAACGAAGCTACGCCTTCCAGGTCGCGGCCCGCGACGCCCAAGGCAACCTCGGGCCGCCCTCGGCGCCCGCGAGCGCCGCGCCCACCAACTCCCGCGACCTCCTGTACCTCGCCTCCGGCCTCATCGTCACCTGGCTGAGCCTCTTCGGCTACGCGGCGCTGCTTGCCCGCAAGGAGGCCCAGCTCGACCGAAAACTGGACCAACTCGTCGCCGCTCGGGACCGAGAGGAAACCAAATGAGACTCAACCCGACCGTCCTCGCCCTCGTCCTGGTCCTACCCACGGCCCAGGCGACCGCCGACGGCGCCAGCCTGGAGCGCGAGACCGACACCATCGGCCAGTCCGACGGCGGGCTCACCATCCTCGAGACGCTCGAGTTCACCGTAAGCGACGCGGCCCGGTACAACGCGAACGCCACGTGGGTCCTCTGGATCGTGGACACCGCGCCCGAACCGGCCGCAAGGATCTATCGCGGCGCCGTCCCGACGACCGTCCCCGACAACCGCGTGAACGCGACCGCCGGGGCGCCCACGGGCCATCAAGCGTATGCCATCTCCGTCGCCGGCCTTGGTGGCGCCTCGCAGAACGGCGACAAGCTCAGCCTCGTCCTCACCTACTCGCTCGCGGGCTCGACGTACAAGCATCGCCTCGCCTCCGCCACCCCGAGCGTCCTCGTCTGGGCCCACCCGGAGGCAGGCCAGGAACCCGTGGCCGTCGGCGCCCCGGCCTTCATTCCCGCGGACGATCGATACCACAGCGTCATCACGGACGCGGCGGCCGGGACCGAGTTCACCGTCACGTTCCAGACGGCGGCCGCCTCCCCGGTACGTGTCATCGACAAGTACGTATGGGGCGCCGGCGGGCTCGTCGTCGGCCTCGTCCTCGCTTGGCTCGCCGTCCGACAAGGCTGGCTCGGCTCCGCGAAGGCGAAGAAGTTCGAGAAGGGCGGCGGCATGGAATCCAAGGACATGCTCGAGGCCCGGCGACGGACGTTGATGGCGGCGCTCAAGGACCTCGAGGTCGCCCACGAGGCGAAGGAGGTCCCCGACGCCGCCTACGCGCCGCTCAAGGAGGAATACAAGGCCCAGGCCGTCCGCGTCCTGCGGTCGCTCGAAGACAAGAAGGAGCCGCCGACCCGTTAGCGCGGCGAGGGCAACCTATATGCGGGCCCGGTGGCCCTCTGCCCCCGATGAGGCGCCTTGTCGCCCTCCTTGTCCTTGGGTCCCTTTTCTCGGGATGCGCGGCGACCGACGAACGCGCCGAACGGGTCAACGCGCTCGGCGAGACGGGGTTCATGGCCCTCGGCTTCGCCTACGACGGCCAGCACGTCAACCCCTACGACGGCTTCGTGTTCGTGGACGTGGACGACGTTTCCAACGCAGGCACGGTCGAGGCGCGCGGCGAGTTGGGCGGCATCTACGCGAAGCCGAAACCTTGCCTTCCGACCGCGTTCTGCGCCGACGACCACGCGGTGTTCACGAAGAAGTGGTTCAACGTCTCGTTCACGCGCTTCGAGGGCCAAGAGGCCTTTCAAGGCGGAGGGATCGCGACCGACCTCGTCCAGCATGGCGGCTCCGGCGCCGGGGCGGCGGTCCTACCCCAGGTGCAAGCAAGCAGCTCGGGCTGGGGCTGGGCGACAATGCGGTTCGAGGGGAAGCCGGTGCCCAACCCTATGACCGGCGGGGAGTGGGAGGCCCATTTCATGGTCGTGCGAAACGGCGTCCGGGGAAACGCGGACGGGCGGGTCTGGAACGCCGCCCTCGACAAGCCCTACGATCCCGCCACGCCCGACGACGCGTATTCGCTTCCCGACGACCAGGAACTTCACCTCCTGTTCGAGACGGGCGAGGGGACCGGGCATCCTCGGACGACCATCCCAAAATCGCGGACCGCCGACTTCGTCACGGAATCCCAGGTGTACGTCGACGAGTTCGAGAACCCCATGATCGGGTCCCGGGCGCGCGCCTGGATCAACGTCACGGGAGGCGCCCCCGTCGACATGGACTTCTCGCTGCTCACGCCCTCAGGCGCCTACGTCAAGAACGTGAGCGTGTCCCAGCCGAGCCGGATGGCGACGCCCATCGAGTTCGACGCGAACGAGCTCGGGACGTACGTCCTGCGCGCCTCCGGCGTCGGGGCGCAGGTCCAATACACGGGCACGATCGAGTTCGAGGCGCGTCCGCTGGAACTCAATCTGTGGTTCGAGACCGTCAACGTCGGCGAACGCGCGCTCCTTGAGGCGAAGAAATGGAACTACGTTCCCGGTTGACGAGCCGTTCCTCCGCCTCCCGCCACCCCCGGCGCCGCGCCGTCGTCGGGCAAAGGAATTAAAGAGGCCGCCGACTCCGCCGCCCGAGGCGAAAGCACCATGACCAAGGTCGGCTTCGTGGGTTCAGGAAAGATCGGTTCCACCAGCGTCTACGCCACGCTTTCCATGCTGGACGTCGACGAGATCGCCATCGTCGACATCCCCGCGGCGCAAGCGCTCGTCGAGGGCGAAGCGATGGACCTGTCGAGCGCGGCCGTCGCCTTCGCGCGCAAGACACGCGTCGTGGGCGGCACCGACTACGGCCTCCTAAAGGGCTGCGACGTCGTCGTCGTGAGCGCGGGCAGCCCCCGCAAGCCCGGCATGACCCGGCTCGACCTTCTTGCCATCAACAAGAAGATCATCGAGAACGTCGCCGACCAGGTCAAGGCCGCGGCGCCCGACTGCATCTTCCTCCTCATCAGCAACCCGATCGACGTCCTGCTCGGCCTTGCCTACAAGCGCCTCGGATTCCCACGAAACCGCGTCATCGGCATGTCGAGCATGCACGACTCGGTCCGGTTGAGCGACATCCTGCGCGAGAAATCGCAGAACCGGGACGCGAAGGGGACCATCCTGGGCGAGCACGGCGAGACGATGCTCGCCGTCCCCAGCCTGAGCCGCGTGCCCAAGAGCGCAAACGTGGAATGGGCGACCGTGGAGACCCAGGTCCGGAACCGCGCGATGCAGATCATCGAGCGCAAGGGCGCGACGGTCTTCGCGCCGGCCGCGTGCACGGCGCGTATGGTGCGCGCCATCGTCACCGATTCGCGGGAAGAGATCCCGTCGTGCGTCGTCGTCGACGGCGAGTACGGTCTCCGGGACGTCACGATCGGCCTGCCCGCGATCCTCGGACGCCATGGCCTCGAGCGCATCGTCGAATACCCGTTGACGGCCGACGAGAAGCGTAAGCTCCAAGTCTCGGCGGACACGATCCGCAAGAACGTGCAGGACGCCCTCGCGGCCCCGGCGCCCACGCCGGCGGCACCCGCGGCGGCGAAGGCCTAACCGCGCCGCTGGGCGCGGCCCCGCATCGCGAGGCCCGCCAGCGACGCCCGGATCTGGCCCACCTGCAGGTGGCGGTAGAAGAGCTTCGCGGCGCGCTCCAGGAACCCGATCGGCAGGTGCGTCGCCGCGAGCTCCGCGTACGCCGCGTCCGGGCTGAACAGGAGCTCCGCCTGCGGCTTCTCGCCGGGCGTGAGGCGGATCACGCCGGCCTTATCGAGTCGTCGGATGGCCTGCGACAACTCGGACCTCGGCTGCCCGAGAGCGCCCGCCTTCACCCGGAAGGCGAAGCGGACCTTCTCCCGTTTCGCGTGCTTCTCGACGGCCTCCACCGTCGCGGCGAGCCCCGCCTCGAAGACGTTCGGAACAAGGGGGACGCGTCGTTGGCCGCGGAAGGCGAGGACGTGGAACATCCCTTCGAGGAAGTCCTGGAGCCTCATGTCGGCGGGCAAGGGGAACCGGCATGCCGTCGGGCGGGAAATGGGTTTGGATGCCCGGCCGCCGCCCACTACCGGGCCTTGGCCGAGACGGGGGCCATGTTGTGGATGATTCCGTCGGCGAACCCCGAACATTTCACCGGGTCGACGGGCGGCTCAAGGAGCCGGGCGAAGTCGTAGGTGACAATCCGGTTGGCGATCGTTTTCTCCATAGACTTGGTGATGAGGTCGGCCGCCTCGCGCCAGCCCATGTACTCGAGCATGAGGACCCCCGACAGGATGAGGCTTCCCGGGTTGACCTTGTCCTGGCCGGCGTACTTGGGCGCCGTGCCGTGCGTCGCCTCGAAGACCGCGTGGCCCGTGTCGTAGTTGATGTTCGCGCCGGGCGCGATCCCGATGCCCCCGACCTGCGCCGCGAGGGCATCGGAGATGTAGTCCCCGTTGAGGTTCGTCGTCGCGACCACGTCGTACTCGTCCGGCCTCGTGAGGATCTGCTGCAGGAAGTTGTCCGCGATGCGGTCCTTGATGACGATCCGTCCGGCGGGCACGGTCCCGCCGAGGTCGGCGACCTCCTGCTCGGAGATCGTCTGGGCGCCGAACTCGCGCTTCGCCAGTTGGTACCCCCACTCGACGAACCCGCCCTCCGTGAACTTCTGGATGTTCCCCTTGTGGACGAGCGTGAGGCTGCGGCGATGGGTCTCCAACGCGTACCTTATCGCGGCCCGGATGAGGCGCTCCGAGCCTTCCTTGCTCACGGGCTTGATTCCGATCGAACTCGTCGCAGGGAAGCGGATCTTCTTCACGCCCATCTCCTTGACGAGGAAGTCGACGATCTTCTTCGCTTCGGGCGTCCCCTGGGCCCATTCGATTCCCGCGTAGATGTCCTCCGTGTTCTCCCGGAAGATCACCATGTCGACGCGGTCCGGGTGCTTGACCGGCGAAGGAACGCCCTTGAAGTACCGCACGGGCCGGAGGCAGACGTACAGGTCGAGCGTCTGGCGGATCGCGACGTTGAGCGAGCGAATCCCCGCCCCCACGGGCGTCCCCAGAGGTCCTTTGATCGCGACGAGGTGGTCGCGGATCACCTGGAGGGTCTCGTCGGGAAGCTGCTGTTTCACCTTGGCAAGCGCCTCGTCCCCGGCGAGGCAACGGCGCCAAGCGATCTTGCGCTTCCCTTTGTAGGCGACCTCCACGGCGGCGTCGAAGACCCGCTGGGCGGCGCGCCAGATGTCCGGCCCCGTGCCGTCGCCTTCGATGTACGGGACGACGGGATGGTCGGGAACGACGAGTTTGCCGTTCTGGAACCGGATGGGCGTTCCGTTCGTCATGAGGGCAAGGCGGCGCTGAAACTCGCCACGGGGATAACCTTTTGGGACGCAGGACGTCGCGCGCGGCGCCCAAGACGCTTCTCAAAACCCTTAAAGCAGAACCCAAGGTTCGCCAACTTCCATGTTGCGTGCACGCCTGGCTCCGCCGCTGCTTGCGCTCGCGCTCGTCTTCCTAGCGGCGCCCGTCCAGGCCGTCGACAACCCGAAGGTCGTCGACGTCCTCCTCCTCCAAGAGGACGAGACGCCCTGGGCGATCGTTCCGAAGGACGAGATGACCATCATCCGCGCCGTCGTCAACAACACCGGCGACACGGCCACCAACGGCAGCCTCGTGGTCCGCTTCGTCGTCGCCGACGAGCACGACATGACGTGGACCTTCGTGGCCCGCAAGACCGTCACGATCGATCCCGGCAATGAGACCACCATCGACTACCGGTGGCCGACGAACTCGCGCCAGGTCGGCAACCACAGCGTCACCATCACCATCCTCGGCGCGGCCGACCCGGGCGTCACGGCGTTCTTCGACGTGGCCGAGACGGGCGTAGAGGCCGGCTCCATCGTCGAGCGAACCCTCGACCATTACTGGTTCTTCGGACTGTTCCTCGTGTCCCTCGTCCTGTTCTTCGTCGTCCTTGCGGCCCGCAAGAGCTAGCGGGAGAACCAAATGACGATCCGCGCCCGATTCCTCGGGGGCGCCGGCGAGGTCGTCCGCCTGGGGATGCTCCTTGAACACGACTACGCCCATCTCCTCTGCGACTACGGGCTCAGTCCCGACAAGCCGGTCCCCAGCTACCCGATGGAGTGCCCGCCTGTCGATCTTGTGTGCCTCACCCACGCCCACCTCGACCACAGCGGAATGCTCCCGTGGGTCGCGTCGCGGTACGAGACCACGATCCTCACGACCCGACCGAGCGCCGAGGTCGCCGGGATCCTCCACAACGACAGCATCAAGATCGCCGACTCGGAAGGGTACCCGGCCCCGTACGACAAGAACGACGTGAAGCACACGCAGAAAGTCTTCGACTACGTGAAGCACGCCGAGTGGCGTGAGCAGGCGGGGATGGAGATGCACTTCCATTCGGCCGGACACATCCCCGGCTCCACGATGTACGAGATGCGGGGCGAGAAGCGGATGCTGTTCACGGGAGACCTCAACACCCAGAATACGCGCCTGGTCTGGGGCGCGCATCCGGTGAAGACGGACATCCTGTTCATGGAGTCGACCTACGCCGGCCGGGAGCACCCGGACCGCAAGGCGAGCGAGAAGGCCTTCCTCGACGCCATCGGCGACACCGTCAAGCGGGGCGGCGTCGCGGTCGTGCCGACGTTCGCCGTGGGCCGGAGCCAGGAGATCGCCCTTGTCCTCAAGAACAGCGGTTACAACGTCTGGCTCGATGGGATGGCGAAGGACGTGAGCCGCGTGTTCCTTCGCAACCCGGATTACATCCGCAACCGAAAGGAGCTCGAGAAGGTCTACGAGTCGATCAAGTTCGTCCACAGCCAGCACGGCCGCAAGCAGGCCGTGAAGGGCGACGTCATCCTCACGACGAGCGGCATGCTCGACGGCGGCCCCGTCCTCTACTACCTGAGCCAACTACGAAACGACCCGAAGTCGAGCGTCTTCCTCACGGGCTACCAGGTGGAAGGAAGCAACGGCCGCCGTCTCCTCGACACGGGCCACATCGAGGACAAGGGGAACTCGTTCAAGATCAACTGCCAGGTCGAGAAGTTCGACTTCAGCGCGCACGCGGGCCACAAGGACCTCGTGAAGTTCGCCAAAGACTCCGGCGCGAAGGATGTGGTCCTCTTCCACGGGGACAAATCGGAGCTCCTGCGCCCGGACATGGAACGGTTCGCCCGCGTCCACACACCGAAGATCGGCGACTGGATCGACCTGACCGGCTAAGGGATCCCCGAGCGGCGCAATCCGGGCGGCCTACGCCTTCATGATGGACACGAGGAAGACGATGAGCGCGATGACCGCGCCCACGGCCGCCCCCAGGACCCCCACGAGGCCGACGACGACGTCGGCGGGCGCGAACACGGGTTGGATGAGGCTCACGACGTTCCAGGTCAGGCTTCCGAACGCAACGAGCCCCAGGATGCCCAGCACGGTGAGCGTGAAACCGATGGCCCGGCTCTTTCCGGCCCCGAAGTAGGCCGTGAACAGGCCCGCCAGGAGCGTGAAGAGTCCGAAGGCGAAGATCAGAATTGCGCCGAAGACTTCGAGTAGTTCTGCCACGGGATCCCTCCTCCTTTCTGACTTGGTCTTCTAGAACTTCGTCCCCGTGAGCGTCTTCGTGTCGACGACGCCGTTGATGGAACGGATCTTGTTGACGATGACGTGGCCCAGCGTGTCGAAGTCGGGGGCCTCGAGCTTGGCGATGAGATCGTACTCGCCAAAGAGCGGGTGCAGCTCCACGATCTCGGCGACCTTGAGGAGCTCGTTGTACACGTCGTGCTCCTTTGCAGGTGCCGCGCTGATGAGTACGAAGCCAACAGCCATTCCGTCTTTCTCCTCCGAACTGCCTCCCCTGTCGATGAAGGTGCGAGGTCTGCGAAACCCCGGCGGCGCATATAAACGCTATCGTTCCGGTTGGCGGACCTAATGCAGGGCCCTCCGGACGCCGGAGGGCTCCCGCTCGAAGCGGCCGAAGTCCTCCAGCCGGACGAGGACCTCCTTGGGAAGGACCGGTCCGTCGCGGCAAAGGCGGATGCCGTCGACGAGGCAGGCGTCGCAGATGCCCACGGCGCATTTCATCCAACGCTCCACGGACGCCTGGCACGGGACCCCGCGCCGCGTGCACTCGTCCACCACCGCGCGCATCATCCGCTCGGGCCCGCATGTGAGGACGTCGTCATAGCGGACCTTGTCCATGAGCGCGTTCGCGAGGTCGGGCGCGCGGCCGTGGAACCCCTCTGAGCCGTCGTCGGTCGAAACGTGGACCCGCGCCCCCGCCGCCTCGTAGGCCTTCCTCAGGAGGACGAACTCCTTGGAGCGTCCGCCGATCACCACGTCGATGTCGGCCTTGCCGCGGGCGCGTTCGCAGAAGGGGACGAGGGGTGAGGTGCCCGTGCCTCCGACCACGATGAGGATCCGTCTCCCGCGAAGCAGGAAGGGCTTCCCGTAGGGGCCGCGGATCCCGACCAGGTCCCCGACCTTCTTGTCAGCGAGGGCCTTGGTGCAGTCACCCTTGGCTTCGACCAGGATCTTGAGCCGTCCCTTCGCGCCGCCCCACAAGGCCATGGGCACCTCGTCGACGCCGGGGACCCAGACCATTACGAACTGGCCCGGCTCGTAGCGGGCGGTCGCCGCGTCCTCGAAGGAGAGCGTGACGTGGCGTGAGGACTCGCGGACCGTGTCGGTGACCCGGACGGTCCTCGGGTAATCCATCGGCTCCGCCCAGGCGGGTGCCCCAGAAAAGGGTTCGCTCGTCGAGAAACCGTTAAGTCGCCGGCCGGCACTTTTCCACCGTTGACCGCGCTCGATGCGTTGTACCGCGAGGCGTACACTTCGCTGCGCCACCGGGCCCTCCTGCGGTCGCGCGGCGCCGACTTCCGCGTCTCGTTCTATCCGTACGCCGGCCTCAAGTCGACGATCTACCAACGCAGCGGACACTACGAGGTGAAGCTCGGCGACCTCCTCGAGAAAGCGTCCCTCCAAGTCCACTACAGCCTCGCCTGCATCCTCCTCTCGAAACTCGACCGCCGCCTTCGCATCGGGAACGCGGAGCGCCTGGCGTACGACCAATGGTCGCGCCACCCCGAGGTCGTCCTCGCCCACGAGAACGCCCGGCGCGAACGCGGCACCAAACGCCTCGACCCGCCCCAGGGGGCCGCCCACGACCTCACGCTCCTCTACCATCGGCTCAACCGCGACTACTTCGGCGCGCTCCTTCCGCGGGTGACCCTCGGCTGGAGCCGGGCCCGAAGCCGTTCCATCTGGGGCCACCACGACGACGCGCACAAGGCCATCGTGCTCAACCGCGTCCTCGACTCCGCCCGCGTGCCAGAGTTCGTCGTCGAGAGCATCCTCTACCACGAGATGCTCCACCACAAGATCGGACCCCAGTACGGGACGACCGGCCGCCGCATTCTCCACTCGCGGGAGTTCCGCCGCCAGGAGCGCCTCTTTGCCCACTACGACGAGGCCCAGCGGTTCCTCAAGGCCGTCGCGAGCCGCAAGGTCCGGCTCTGAGGGCGCAAACCGTTAAGACGCCCGCTCAAGTTCGAACGCGCCCCCATGGTGGACTCCGAGCTCGTGCACGCCCTCAAGGAACTCGCCCTCATGGGCGCGACGCACGGTTTCATCGATGTGTCGTCCGGGGACCTCGCGACGCGGCTCTCCACGAGCCAACAGACCGCCTCGCGACGCCTCCTCGAGATGGAACGATTCGGCTACGTGCGCCGGGAGAAAGGCGTGCGGCGGCAACTCCTGCGCCTGACCGACGAAGGCGTCGGCGTCCTCCTCGACGAGTACGGCGCCTACAAGCGGATCTTCGACCAGAAGCAGGAACTGCGCATCAAGGGAAAGGTAACCAGCGGGCTCGGCGAGGGACGCTACTACCTCGACCAGAAGGGCTACGTCGAGCAGTTCGTCGCGAAGCTCGGCTTCAAACCCTACCCCGGGACGCTCAACCTCGAGGTCCGCGGCGCCGAACTGAACAAGCTCAGGATCCTCAAGGCCACGCCCGCAATCGCCATCGATTCGTTCCAGGACCGGGAGCGGACGTTCGGCGCCGTCGACGCGTGGCGCGCCACCGTGAAGGCCGTCGAATGCGCCGCCATCCTCCCGAAGCGGACGCACCACACGCGCACCCTCGAGGTCATCGCGAAGGACTACCTGCGGGAGCGTCTTGCGCTCAAGGACGGCGACGAGGTCGAGGTCTTCGTCCTCCTCGAGGCGCCATGATCGAGGTCCTCCGCCTGGGGCACCGACGCGCCCGTGACGCCCGCATCACGACGCACGTCTGCCTCGTCGCCCGCGCGTTTGGCGCCGACGGCGTCGTCGTCGCGGAGAAGGACGACGCCCTCGAGAAGACCGTCCGGGACGTGGTGGGGAGGTTCGGCGGCCCCTTCACGGTCCGGACCGGACAGGCCTGGAAGCCGTACGTGAAGGAGTGGAAGAAGCGCGGCGTCGTCCTGCACCTCACCATGTACGGCGAACCGCTCGAACGCGTCGCAAGCACCGTCCGTGGCCGCGACGCGCTCATCGTCGTCGGGGCCGAGAAGGTGCCCGGGGACCTGTACGAGCTCGCCGACCACAACGTCGCCGTCGGCAACCAGCCGCACAGCGAGGTCGCTGCCATCGCCATCGCCCTCGACCGCCTCACCGACGGCGCCTGGGCCCGCCGACACTTCGAGGGGCCCGTGGAAATCGTCCCCAACCCAAGAGGCAAGACTCTTATCAATCGAACCAATCCGCCCGGGCGCCCCCGAGGCTCCACGTGAAAGCGAAGGATTGGAACCCGCAACTGACGGACCCGCTCGTCCAGGAATACATCCGGGAGCGGGTCGGCGAGGAGGGCCTCCACATCGCCGACTTCATCGGGAAGAAGGAGCCCGTCCAAGGCGTCGAGATCCTCGAGACCATCAAGGACAAGCCGAGCAACATCCGAAAGATCCTGTACCGACTCGAGGACGCGCGCGTCGCCGAGTACCAGAAGGACACCGACAAGACGGGCTGGGAGACGTTCATCTGGCGCCTCACGCTCCACGAGGTCAAGCACCAGATCAACAAGGAGCGGCAACGCATGCAGAAGGACCTGCGCGGCCAGCTCCAGCTCGAACGGGAGAACAGCTTCTACATCTGCGCCCCCGGCCACCAGCGGACCATCTTCGAGGAGGCCGTCGGCCTCGAGTTCAAATGCCCCGAATGCGGCGAGGCCATGAACTTCGTCGACAACAAGGACCGCATCCGGGACCTCGACAAGGCCATCGAGGAGCTCGAAAAGCTCGTCTTCGACTGAACATGCCCCCGCTACCGACGCCCGACGAGTGCCGGCGCATCTTCCGCGAGGAGGGGCTCCACCCCCTCGTCGTCGAGCACGTCGAGGCGGTCGCCGCGCTGGCGCGGCGCGTGGCCGAGGCCTTGCGCGAGAAGGGGCGACCCGTCGACGTGGGCCTCGTCCACATCGGAGCCCTCCTTCACGACATCGGCCGCAGCCAGAGCCAGGGGCTCGACCACGCCGCAAAAGGGGCCCAGCTCCTTCGCGACCGCGGCCTTCCCGAACCCCTCTGCCTCTGCGTCGAACGTCACACCGGGGGAGGCATCGACCTCGCGGAGGCCCAGGCGCTCGGTCTCCCGCGGAAGGACTACACGCCGCGGACGCTCGAGGAGAAACTCGTGTGCCACATCGACAACCTCTTCGACGGCAGCAAGCGACAGCCTCTTGCCCAGGAACTTGCGTACCTGCGCTCGCAGCGGCTCGAAGGCGCCGCCCTGAAGGTGAAGCGATTGCACGACGAGATCTCCGCGCTCCTCGGGACCGACCTCGACCGATTCACGTGAGCCGCATGGCCGAACTCCTCAACCACCAGCACTGCCGCGTCTGCGACCGCGCCGTCCCTATGGGAAGTGTGACATGCGACGAGCACGCGGCCGAGTACGCGGCCGTGCAGAAGAAGCGCAAGCGCACCGTCATGCTGTTCTACGTGGGAAGCGCGGTGCTCCTCGTCGTGCTCGTCACGCAGGTGCTTGCGCCCGTCTTGAAGTAGCGGGCTCCCGGCTACTCCTGGATCTCTTCCTGGATCCTTCGCGGCCCCGACGCCCGTGTGCGAGCGCGCGATGAAGACGTTGCCGTTCTTCACAAGCTCGATCCAGCACAGCTGCTTCTCGTTCCCGGCGGGCTCCGGCGCGGGGGTCGCGGGCTGCGCGACGACGATCGGCTCGGCCGTCTTGGTGGGGGGCGGGGCCTTCGGCATGACGACCTTCTTGCCCTTGAGGGGAAGCGGGTTCTCGATGGGCGGCGGCGCCGGCCTCTTGGGGGCGGTCTTGGCCGCGGAGGCCTTCGCAGGTTTCGGGGCGGGCTTCTTCGCGGGGGACCGTACCATCCGTGACGTCTCCAGAGGCGCCCTGGAAGGCCTCTTCCTCTTAAGGGTTACCCTGCCGAACCTGCGAAGTCCGCGTCCTGCCGGCTCACCGGCGTCGGCGCAGCACGACGAGGCCGGCGACCGCCGCGACGAACGCCGCCGCGAGCCCGAGGGGCGGGTTGGCCGCAAGCCGTGTGGTGTTCCAGGACATGTGAGACAAGAGAGGGGGTGAAAAGGAGTCGGGCCTCGCTGTAGGGTAGGTAAGACCAACAAGTCTACTCACTACAGGAGGTCCGACATGCACAAGGTTCGCACACCATGGCCTACGGCGACAAGGGCTGCGTACGTCGTTGCGTACGACACGAGGCCGTACGGGTGGTAGTGCTCGGTGGTTGGGTCAGGCAGAAGGGCGCCCAAGAAGGTGACCTTGCCCTCGCCCAGGTTGAGGACGCCGTAGTTCGCTTGAGACGGGTTGCTCTGCGCGACGCCCTCGGCGGCGTCGCCGACGACGCCCACGACGGTGCCCTTCGCCTTCACGGCGTCAGCCCGGATGTACCAGTTGGGTGAGCCGCGCTGCGTGTGCTGGTACCCCAGCGGCACGCCTTCAAAGGTCTGGCGGCTGAAGCCGATCATGTCTGTGGCAAGCTGATGCTTCAGTTCGATGACGTCGGTATAGCCCATGTAGGTCTGCGTGGACGTGACAGAGTCCCCGGGGACCAACCCGAGTTCCGCGGCGAGTCCAAGGGCGGTGTCGGTCACGACGAGGTTGCCGCCCGCTTTCACCCACGCGTCAATGGCGTTGATGTGCACGCCGCTTCCTCGGATCTGCTCGTACGCGCTGCCGGCGATGACGAGGTTGTCGTACTTCGCCAAGACCTCCGCCTTCACGTCCGCCTGGTTGAGCGCGTCGAAGACGCCGGGCTTGTCCCCCTCCCGTACGAACTGGGCGAAGTCGGTGAAGAAGTCGTTCGTCGTGGCGCGGTAGGGTGTCTGGTTGTACTGCCAACGGTCGTCGCCCGGGTACTCCGCGGACCAACCTTCAGGCGCGCGGTCCTGCTCCGAGGTGAGGACCTTGGGGTTGACGACGTAGGCCGTCCGGTGTCCGTTCGCCTCGAAGCTCACCTGGAAATCCTTGGTGGCCGCCTCCATGAACGTCGCGACGATCTGCCGGACGGCGTTCACGTGGAAGTAGTTCATCGCGGCGCCGCAGCCGGGGTACATCGCGTCGCAGACGATGTGGTTGTAGCTCATCTCGAAGCTGAAGCTCGGCGCATTGAGGCCGCGGTCGCTCACGAACCAGTCGTGGCTGCCGCCGGAGACCTGGTAGCCGATCGTCTCCCACACGGCCCCCCATCGGACGAAGTTCGGCCCGCCCCAGGGTCCGAGGCTCGGGCTCGTCGTCCAGGCGCGGGTGAACTCGTGCGCGCTGAGGCGTTCTCGGACGAGCTCGCCCAGGCGGGTCACGCGCGCCGTCTCCACCTGACTGAGCTGGCCAGCGGGGAGCATGCCGAGGATGAAGTGACCCTTGTCTTTGTTGTTCGCCCAGTTCTGGGCCTGGGTGGGGAAGTTCTGGTTCACGCGGGGCTGGCCGCCGGCGCCGCCCGGAGAGACCGGCGTAGGCGCCCCCTTGTCGTCGGCGGGGTTGAGCATGCCGTGGATATCGCTTGCGTACTTGATGTTCTTGTAATGGTCCTTGAGGTACTCCGTAGCGGCCTTGATCTCGGGCTCGCTCACGGTGCGGTGGCTCCGGTCGTTCGCCATGAACCCCGACGTCGGCCATTGGCGGTTCATGTCCACGCCGTTCGCGTTGCCGCGGGTGTACATGGTCCCGCCGGGCCCATAGTATTCCGGCTCGTCGTGCGTCCACCCGTCCGCGTTCGAGAAGAGAAAGACGAGAAGGAAGTAGTCGAGAAGCTTGACCAGGTCCGGTTTTTCTTGCGCGACGCCGACGTTGCCTTTCGCGAAGTCCTCGACGACGCGAAGGCCGCCTTCACGGCCCCCCTTCTCGTTCCCGTGGATCGAGAGCATGAAGAGGAGCTGGATCTTGTCCTCCTTCGGGATGGCGCTCTTCTCGTTGGTCACCTCGACGATGAAGACGTCGCTGGGGTCCCTCTGGTTCGTCAACCGGTTCATCCAGCCGACGCTCTTTCCGATCTTGATGAACTCGACGCGGTCGGGGTAGGTCCGGTTGAGGAAGTTGAGCCCGGCGATGGCCTCCTTGTAGCCGATGTAGTCGTTTGTGGCAAGCGGCTCGGGGAAGACGCGGCCGACGACCGGGATCATGTTCGTCGTCTCGCCGTTGAGCCCCGGCAAGGGGAGCGCGACGGCGGTCGAGGCCAACATGGAAAGAGCGACAATCGTGGCAACAGCGGAGTAGGCCCGCATGGATGGAACCCCAAAGGGCAGGCGGCCGGGCGCGTTAAAAGGGTTGCGTCCCCCGATTGAACGCCCGTTTCTGGCCCTCGAGCCTCATCCTAGAGGCGCGCACGGCGGCCCCAGGCCACGGCCAAAAGCGCCGCTGCGAGGAGCAAACCGAGGCCGAAGCCGGGGACGCCGGAGCCGTCCGAAGTCTTGGCGCCCGCAGCGCCGCCGTCCGACGCGATGGGGCGGGCCTTCCCGAGGTTCTCCACCACAACCGGTGGGGCCTTGAACGTCTCGTCCCAGCCCAGGAGGTTGCGGAAAAGAAGGTTCCCGGTGTAGGTCGTCGCGAACCCGTCGAGGCCGTAGGGATGGTAGTGCTCCTCGATCGGGTCGGGAAGGAGCGCGCCCAGGATGCGGACGCGGCCCTTGCCGAGGGCCATTTCACCAAGGTTCGCGGCGGGAAGCGCCGCGGGCGTCGTGCCTTGAAGCGGAAGACCCGCACCGCCGGCGGGGGTCATGGGGAGGGCGCCGATCGTCTTGCCGCCGCCCGATTCCCACGCGGCGCGCTCGACGTACCAGTTCGGCGCGGCCCGGAGGCGCGGGTACCCGAGCGGAATCGGTTCGTACGTCTGCCGGGCGAGGCCCCGCAGCCCGGCCGCGATGGGGCTCGTACGGTCCACGAAGTTCGTGTGGCCCGTCGTATCAAGGAGCTTCGCGACCTTTCCGCTTGCGACGATGCCCGCGCCTTCAAGGAGCTGCAGCGACTCGTCGGTGAGGACGAGGGTGCCGCCCGCCTTGGTCCACGCCCAGACGGCCTCGAGGGCCTCCGGCCGGTTGGAAAGCTGCGCCCCGGAGGATCCGGCGATCACGAGGTTGTCGAAGCCGGCGAGGGCCGCGGGCGTGAGCTCGTCGACGCGCAACGGGTCGAGGACGCCGGGTTTGTCGCCGTTGCGGACGAACGGCCTCACCGCGTCGAAGTAGTCGTTCGCGCTCGCGTTGTACGGGTTGTGCCCGAAGTCGAAGCGGTCGTCGAGCGGGTTCTCCGCGGCCCAGCCTTCGAGCCGGTCCGTGGGGCCGCCGTCGAGGCTCGTGACGAGCCTGGGGTTGTAGAGGTAGGCGGTCTTGAGGCCCTTCGTCTCGTAGCTCATCTGCACGTCGTCGTTCGCCGCGGACATGAACACGGCCACTATCTGGCGGACGGCGCGCACGTGGAGGCGGTTGAGCTCCATGCCGAGGCCGGCGTAGTGGTTGTTCGTGACGTCGTGGTTGTAGGAGAGCTCGAAGTCGATGTCCACGGCGTCCATCCCGTGGGGCTGGAAGATGAAGTCGCCCGTGAACCCGGAGTCGACGTAGCCGATCGTGTCCCAGCTCGTGCCCCAGTGCATGACCTCGCCGCCCCAGAGGCCCGTGTTGGGGGCCGCGCTCCATTCGCGAAGCTGCGGGTCCTTGTCCACGCGCTCCTTGAGGAGCTCCGCAAGCCGCGTGGTCTTGAGCATCTTGAGCGGGTCGGACTGCCCCGCCGAGAGCATGCCCATGAGGAGGCTTCCGCCCGGGTTGCCCGTCCGGCCCTGGAGCACCGCCGTGTTCTCCCCGGGCCGGCCGTCGGAGGGCTGGCCCATGCCGTGGATGTCGGTGCCGCTGAACCAGTTGGTGTAGTTCTTGATGAGGTTCGCGACCGCCGCGATCTCGGGCTGGCTCAGGCCCTTGCGTCCCGTGTCGCTCCAGCCGTGGTTCGGCCATTGGCGGTTGAGGTCGACGCCGTTCGCGTTGTGGCGCGTGTAGCCGCCCCCGCCGAGCTGCGAGTTCGGGCTCGACGCGTACGCGCCGAGCTCCTCATGCGTCCAGCCGTCGGGGTTCGCGAACACGAACACCTGGACCTGGTAGTCGAGGAACTTGCGCAGGTCTGGGTACTCCTGTGCGATCCCGATGCCGCGCGCGAGGTCCTCGATCGTGCGCATGCCGCCTTCGCGGCCGCCCTTCTCGTTGCCGTGGATGCTGAGGACGAAGAGGTTCTTGAGCCGGTGCTCGAACGGGATCGGCGACGCCTCGTTCGTGACCTCGACCCAGTAGACGGGCGACTGGCGCTTGGCCCCACCGCCTGCCTGGGGCCAGCCGGGGCTCTTTGCAACCTCTTTCACCGAGACGTACTGCGGCGCGGCCTTCTCGATGAGCCCGAGGCAGACCTTCCACTCGTCGAAGGAGATGTAGTCGAGCGCGTACTCGGCCTCCGGCACGATCCGGGGGACGGGCGCGCCGGCCTCCGCCGCGCGGCAGCCGAGGCCAGGGGTCGGCTCCGCGGCACCCAACGGCACGGCCGAGACGACGAGTGCCGCGACGATGATCAAACTCAGATGGGTCGCCGTGCAGCGCATCGGCTGTCGAGGCGGCACGGCCGTATTTAGGGGTTGCGGGCGTCGGGTTCAGTATTCTCGAAGGAAGTCCTCCTCGTCGAGCCCGATATGGCGAAGGACCTGTCGCACGGAGTTTCGCGTGATCACGTTGTGGAACGCGACGACGTGCTTGTCCGACCGTGCCGGATGCGCCAATTTTCGGTGACTGCCGCACTGCGATTCGACGGACCATCCGAACCGCGCCAAGGCCCGGAGGAACCTGCGCCCGTCAAGGGTGCCCGGAAGTTGCGCCATCTAGACGTGGACCGACACGATCTTCGCGTGGACGCGACGGGACTCGCGAGGCTCCTCGTCGAAATAGAACCGGATTGCCTCCTTAGCAAGCTTCACCGCTTGCGCCTGCGACCGGGCATCGACGACGATGTTCGGAAGGCCGGCGACGGTACCCGTGTAGTGGCCGCTGTCCGGATCGAATTCCACCACCACCTTGTATTCCATGGGCTTCCTTTTCGTTGCCCGCATACTTGGCGTTTTTAGGGGGGTCGGTGAACGTCGCTTCGTCATGGCTTCTCGAACTCGCCCGGGTCGATCCGTTCCGGCTTCTTCTTCGCGGGCTTGTCCTCGGGTTCGTCGCCCTCTTCCTCGGGATCCTCGTCCTCGGATTCGCCTTCGGCCTCGCCGCCCTTTCCGAAGAGCTTGTCGCGGTCGACGGCCGCGGCGTCGAGCACCTTGCGCCGGACCTTGATGGGGCTGCCGCTTCGCACCGCGAGGGCGAGGCAGTCGCTCGGCCTCGCGTCGAAGGTGACCTTCTCGCGCGTGCCGCCGCGGTCGAGGTCGACGTGGAGCGTCGCGAAGAACGTGTTCGCCGCGATCTCCTCGATCACGATCTTCTCGACCGTGCATCCGAGCTCGTTCATGACGCTCGTGAAGAGGTCGTGGGTGAGTGGCCGCCCGGCGCGCCGGCCCTCGAGCCCGACCTGGATGTTCATGGCCTGTCCGAGGTCGACGAAGACGGGAAGGACCCGGCCGTGGTAGTCGCCGTTCTCCGTGGCCAAGATGACGACCGCCTCCTGCTGGGAGATGAGGACACGCTCGATCCGGACGTCGAGGGGGTCGTCCTTGGGCTTCACGAGGGCCATGGGTAGGCTAGAATGCGACGTTTCGCGATAAATGGCTTCTGGAACTGTGGGGCGCGGCCCCGCGGCTACAGATGGCGGCTGAGGCTTGCGACGATGTTCTCCTTGGGGTGGGCGCCGATGGCATGGTCGGGATGGACATGATCCCGAAGCGGGTGGCCGTGTTGACGTTCTCGTCCGTGTTGAGCTTCACGAAGGAGACCTTCCCCGCCATCTCGCCGGAGAGCTCCTCCAGGATGGGGTTGAGGCGCCGGCAGGGACCGCACCACGGGGCCCAGAAGTCGACGAGGAGGACCTTGTTCTCCTTGACGACGGCGTCAAACGTGTTGTCCGTGACTTCGACCAGCTTGCCCGCCATGCGTCCCCCTGGGGAAGCGATTCAAACCCGCCCTGCCTTTTGAAGTTTGGGCAACGCCCAGGTGAGCCGCCACAGGAGACAAACGAAAAGCTTCAGTCCGCAAGAGTTTTCAAGAACCCCCGTCATGCGACAAACCCGACTTTATAAGAGGAGGCTCTAGGGTGATGAGGTTTCCGCGAGTCGCGACGGCTGCCGTCGCGATCCTGCTTTCGGCGATTGTTGTGGCGTCGAGCGTTGCTTCGCAGACGTCGCCAGACTCCCTCAAGTTCGTTTACGGTGCTGAGGGCAACGGTGTGCTGTTCCTCAAGAGCGGCGGCGCGATGGGCGACACGGCCCAGAGCCCCGCCGGGCAATGCGGCAACGCGAAGACGGGGCCGTTGACCACCACGGAGGACCTCGGCACCTGGACGTTCGACCCCACGACCGTCTTCCCCGCGGAGCCGGCGCTCACGGGGAACGGGACGGGACCGCCGGGCCCCAAGCATTACACGGCCATCGACGGGACCTGGACTCTGAAGATTTCCTTCCGCAGTACGCAGGCCGACCAAGCGCAGACGACCGGTTTCCGGCTGAGCGGCGTCCTGAAATTGGGGGGTGCAAGCGGAGATCCCACGTTCACGGCGGCCGCCAAGGACGTCAGCCCCAGCCAAGACCTTGGGGACCAGACACTCACGTTCGTGATCGACCCGGCGGGCAACAATACCGCCCACTCAGGGGGTCCCATTTCGGTCAACGTCAAGGTCGGCCCGCCCGCCCAAGGTCAAACGACACTGCCCGGGACCGTGAACAACTTCGTCGTGGACTGCAACCAGAACAGCAACCTCTCCCCCGTCGGGGTCTACCGCGGCGCTAAGGGCGACGGGGATCAAGACTCCGACGGCGTGCCCGATCCCGACGACACCGACAAGGACGGCGACGGAATGGCCAACGCGGCCGAGACGGCGCTTGCCGCGAGCTGCAAGTTCAAGGGCGACAACAACGCGAACCTCGACCTCGCCTCTAACAAGGCCGCGGCGCGCGATGACCATGACGCCGACGGCGTAACAGACAAGGTCGAATGCGACAAGGGTTCGAACCCCCTCAGCGCGACGAGCGTCCCGGCGAAGGAGAAGACGCTCCTCGAGATCCTCATGCCTTTCATCCTGATTATCGTCCTTCTCGCCTTGATCGCGGGCATCATCTTCGTCTTCCTCAAGTACGGAAAGACGGTCCGGCTCACGGTCGCGACGACCTCCGAGCTCTTCGTCCCGGCCGGAACGAAGGGCAAGTACGAGATCGCGGTCGAGAACCTCGCGAAGAAAGGCGAGGCCCGCACCTTCCAGCTCGTCGCCAGCGGCATGCCGGAAGGCTGGGACGCGAAGCTCAACACGGACCACCTCACGCTCGACCCGGTGGGCGGCGCGCAGAACCGCGGCGTCGTCTGGCTCGAGGTCGAGGCGCCCCAGCGCCCCGAGCCCGAGTCGGCGGTCGTCGCCGTGAAGGCCGTCCCCCTCAACAAGGCCGGCCGCAAGGACACGCTCAAGCTCCCCGGCAAGGCCGAGACGATCACGTCAATCAACGTCCCGCCCGGCTCCAAGGTGCCGGTGAAGCGCGGCGGCAAGATCGAGGCCGCGGAAGCCGAGGAGGGCGGCATGGCCGCCGGCGGCGTCCCCATCGCGCAGCTCGGCGTCGACGACGCGGCCGCCAAGAAGCTTACGGCCGCCGGCATCGAGAACAGCGAGCAGTTGCGCACCGCGGACGCGGCGGCGCTCCACAAGAAGACCAAGATCCCCGAGGCGACGCTCGATTCGTGGCAGAAGGTGAGCGACCTCGTCCGGCTCGGCATGACGGCCCCGCAGGCGAATGGCCTCGTCGTCGGCGGCATCACGTCCGTCGGCGCGCTCGCGAACGCCGACCCCAAGGAAGTCTCCGGGAAGGCCGGCGTCGACGAGAAGACCGGGAAGGCCTGGGTCAAGGCCGCCGGCAAGTGGGTGAAGCAGCACCCGGCCGAGGCCGTCGGAGGAGCCGCGGCTCCCGCGGCCGCTGTCGCCGCCACGCCCGCCGCACCGGGTGCCGCTCCGGCCGCCTCCGGCGCGAAGCCCCAACTCCACGTGGGCGGGCTGAAGCACGAGCCGCCCGCGTTCCGCCAGGGCGAGACGGTGAAGTCGAGCGTGAACGTCACGAACAACGGCGCCGCCGTGAGCACGATCAAGCTGAGTCTCTATGTGAACGAGGGGCTCGCGGACGTCCAGACGGTCACCGTGAAGCCCGGCAAGGCGAAGGACGTCCAGTTCAAGTGGACGGCCCAGGAGAAGAACAAGCTCAACATCCGTGGCGAAGTCGTACCCAGCTAGAGGAAACACCCATGTCCATGCGGATCACGATCCTCGTCGCCCTCGCGGCCCTTGTCCTCGTCGCGCCTTCGGCCGTCGCGAAGGGCGAAGGCTGCAGCCTGAACGTCGACGTGGTCTGCGACGCCGCGACGACGGCCCAGCTCGACGCCGTGTTCGGCGAGTTCGCGGACGTCGCGCTCATCGTCCTCGGCCTCGTCGTCTTGGCCCTCGTGGTCGTGTTCCTCCTCTGGATCGCGTTCCACCTCAAGGTGAGCCGGCTCCTTCGTGTGAACGTCGGCGAGAAGCTTCGCGAGGTCGAGCCCGGCGGCTCCGCGAAGTTCAAGGTCGAGATCGAGAACATCCAGTCCCGCCTCCCCGTCGACCTCTTCCTCGAGAAGGGGTTCCTCCCGGAGGGTTGGACGACCGAGGTCCGCACGTCCGTGGTGCTCCCAAGCGGTTTCAAGATGGTCGGGGACTCGAGCGAGACGACGCCGATCACGCTCGGGCCCGAGTCGAAGGGCGGGCACCGCAGCATCATCGAGGTCCACGCCAAGGCGCCCGCCGACAAGACGTCCGAGGAGTCGATCGACTACGAGCTTCGCGCCGTGCCCGTCTTCCGCGGCAAGGTCCGCAAGTCGAAGGCGAAGACGATCCGCCTCACGCTCCTTGTCACGCCGCACCTTCCCAAGGTGCAGATCTCCCGCGTCGTCCACCAACCGGAGCACATCACGGTGGGGAGCCCCGTCATCACCCGGGCCCTTCTCGTGAACCGCGGCGAGCGCGACGCGAGCGACGTCGCCGTCCTCTTCACCCTCAACGGCCAAGAGGTCGACAAGAAGATCGTCCCCGCCCTCGGCGTGCAAGGCGAGACGGAAGTCGAGTTCAACTGGACCCCCCAGAGCGGCGAGAACCGGATCCGGGTCGCCGTCGCCTCCTAAGGCGTCGATCCCTTTGCCCGCCCGACGACGACGTGAGACCCTCACCGAGGCCGCGCGCTGGCTGAGGTCCCAGTCCATCCTCGACGTCGGCCACCTCGTGCGGCTCGACCTCGAGCGCGAGGGCCGCACCGGGGTCCCCGAGGTCGTCATCGCCGAAGGAAAGCGGCCGGAGGCCGTGCGCGCCGCCGTCCAAGGGTTCCTCCAGTCCCGGGGCCGGGCGATCGTGACGCGATGCCCGCCCAAGCTCAGGCTCACCGGGCTCGGCGGGCGCGTCGAGCGCCACCCGTCGTGCGGCGTCGTCGTCGTCCGGAACGCGCCCCGCCCGCGCGCGACGGGCGGCAAGGTCGCCATCCTCACGGGCGGCGC
>JACPAO010000137.1 GCA_016180755.1 Methanobacteriota archaeon | reverse complement strand
ACGGCGACACCGTCTACTACACCGTCAACGACTACTACGATTGGCCGTATGCGAGGTGCACGCTCGTCACCCAGCAGCATTGCACGTATGATGCCGGCGAGGGCCGGCACTACTGGTCGGTGCAGGCGTCCGACGGGTTCCTGACCACCGACGGTCCCTCGTGGGAATACACGGTGTGCGACGGCCGCCGCGCCGGCGTCAACGACGACTATGGGCCCATCGTTGCGGGCGAACGGGCGCTCGAAAACATGAGCAGGGACGAAAACGATATCGGGCCCCGCGAGGGCTGGGATCCCACGGAATCCGTGGACCCGGAGACGTGGCTCGAGCCGTCCGTCGACCCCGGCCGCGACCCCGACTGCGAGGTTGAGGCGGAAGAATCCACCGCGGGCGGCGAGTACGAGGCGTACCGGATTGGGAAACCGATTCCCGCGGACGCCGAGGAGGGCGTGGACTTCGCCAACGTCCGCTACACCGTCTACGTCGGGACCACCCCGAGCCCCAGCGAGCAGGCGTGCGCGTACGTCGCGGCGGCGAGTTGCTTCGTCGGCATGGTGCAACCGGGACTCACCTACTATTGGCAGGTCAGCGTGAGTGAAGGCCACGGGGCGTCGTACGCGTCGAGCCCCGTCTGGAGCTTCACCGCGTCGGAATGCAGCGCGCAAGGGTGGTGCCCGGGCGGCGAGGAAAGACGGCAACTCGCCATTCCGGACGACTCGATTCCAATTGTGTTCGGGGACACAGAAACCAGCCCCGGAAACGTTGAGGCCGTAGAACTGGAAGCCGGCTTCGAGCACGGTGAATCTCCGTCTGCCACACCGGGCCGCGAGCTCCTCGAAGGCGATTCAACCCGACAAACATGCGACGCCCAAAACACCCAGAGCGGCGCATGTACCGTGATCCTGGTCCACGGCTTTGCAGGCGTCACTAATCCATCCCAGTCCGGCGTCGGCCAATGGTCCAGCATTGGGACTTTCTTTGCCGCACGCGGATATGACTGGCGGCGGATGGCGTGGTACGGGGGCGAATGCCAGGCCTCGGCCGACGTTGGCCACCACGAAAGCCACAACATGTGGATGGCGAACCACCACATCGACAAGACCGGCTGCGGCGGCGTCGAGCACTCCCTGCGTCACGACCGCGACACGGACATCCGGCACGTGGCGTTCCATTTCGCTTGGTGGCTGTACAATCACCATTCGCAGCGGAACGAAACCGTGGAGATCGTCGCGCATAGTCTGGGCGGCCTCATGGTCCGGTACGCTGTGGCGATGGTGGAGCGTCAGGCCGCCGGTCTCTTGGAGCCGAACGAGCGGTGGTGGCCCGAGAAACTCTTGGTCGAAAACGTGGTGACGCTTGCCACCATGCACGACGGGGTCATCAGCGCCTGCTATTCTACCTGGGCGCAGGCGCAGAACATGTGTTTCGATAAGAAAACCATGAAATGGCTCCGGGCGAATGCACAAAACCCCCAAGCCAGCGATGGGACGATTTGGGGAGTCATGGGCTCCGAAGTCGACGAGTGGGTAAGCGAGAGGAGTGCAGTCGCTCTCGCCACGACCTTGAAGGTGAAGTACCTGTGCGACGGGGACGACATGTGCAAACCTCCAGCCTACCAGCATGACGAGTACTACCGCGACGGCAACCTGGCCGCCGACGCCTACATGGCCTACCTTGGCGCGGATGCCTCGGGAAAACTGGTTTGGTTCCGAACGAAGTCGGGGCCGCGGCCCGTTCTCCTCGCATTCAACCTGGCCAACCAGGAAAACTACGGGGGGGCGTAGCTTGCGGCGGTTCTCGCCGTGCGCCGTGATTATTGTCCTATTGGCCGGGGCGGTTTCGTCGTCGGGTTGCTTCTGGAAGTGCAACGATGAAGGGTGGGTTGCGAAGTGGACCGAGCCCGGTGCTTACGCAGCGATGCCTCCCGAGGGCACCCAGAATGGTTACGCCGTTCGACATTTCAGCGGCCCGAACCCGCAAAAGGACGCCTACCAGGATTTTGGCGAATATGCGTTAGCCTTGACCGTGTACGAATCGGACCGCGTCGACTTCCAGTACTTGCCGCCGCTTGACGGCAGACGTCCTTCAGACGGCGAGCTCAATCGGCTTGCGCGGCAGGCCTTCGGGGATCTGGGTCTTGGTGAACCGACGCCGGCAGAGCTCGAGTTCAAGGGCTTCAACAGTGGGTGCTAGGGCCGCGAGGAGGAATCAATGCCGCGGAATCCGCCGTGGGCGAACAGCACGAGGCGTAACCGATCCGCAAACCGGCCCCTGCAGAAACCGCCACCGACGTTCACGTGGTGAGGCGTCGCTCTCTGGAGCTTCGCGTCCGGGGGCCAACGGCTAAATAGCGGCCGGCCCACGACCGAGCTCGAGGTGGAGACCGGTTGCGAGCGCGTTGGGCGTTGCTCTTGGCGGCCCTCGTCGCTTCAGGTTGCGCCGGAGAACGGGCGACGGTCTCCGAGTCGACGGCCGCCTCGCAGGCCACGGTCTCGGACGAGACAGGCGGGATCGAGGGACTGGTCGTCGACGGCGAAGGGAAGCCCATCCCGGGCGCGGCCGTCGGCGTGCAGAAGGACCTCTTCAGCGCGGAGGCGAACTCGTCCGCCGACGGGCGCTTCGTGTTCTCCTCGCTGGTCCCTGGTGCGTACAAGGTGTTCGCGCAGAAGCTCGGCTTCGACTCCTACGCGGGGAAGGCGAACGTGACGGCGGGCCTGGTCACGCCCGTCGAGGTCCGTCTCACGACCGTCGAGGTCGGTCCACCCTTCCCGATCGAACTCACGGTCCACCAGGTCCGCACGGTCGGCGTGTGGCTCCAGGTCCCGCAGTCCGCCGCCGCGGCGAAGCTCCCCACGGGGTTCCGGGCGAAGCCGCACGTCCTCCTCGACCCCAACGACCAGACCGCCGAGTACGCGGTCTACGTGACGAGCTACAAGAACGGGACCGTCGACAACGAGTCGGTGGGCGAAGGCTTCTGGGCGTTCGAGGTCCTCAACGTCGACCCGCCCACGAAGCACGCAAGCGGCGCGACGGTCGACTTCATCCTCGTCGCAAGCTACGCGAGCGACCCCAAGGTCCAGGAGCTGTTTGCCGCCTGGAACGTCCCGGCGGCCACCGCGCAGATGACGCTCACGCCCGGCGACGTCGGCCCGAGCACGTTCCGCGCGACGGCGAGCGTCAAGAACGACAAGGGCACCTACGGCCTCACGGCGGCGAACACGGGCACGACCAACACGGCGGTGGGCTCCTCGATCACGGTCCGGCTCTTCGGGCTCGTCAACAAAGATGTGGTGAACTACGTCGACCTTGCCCTCGGTCCGGTCGAGTACTCGATCCAGGGCGCGGGGACGGTCGACGGCGCCGCGACCCTCGCGATGACGACGACCGCGCCGGCGGGAGAATCGTACGTCCAATGGGGCCCGTCGGCGAAGCAGTCCTTCCTCTGGCAGGAAGCGAAGAAGTAGCGGCACGGGTCACGCTTAAGACGGGCGCCGGCCTCCCCGGCCCCACTCGGTGAACCTGGATGGCCAAGATCGAGAAGGTGCTCGTCGTCGGCGCCGGAACCATGGGAAGCGGCATCGCGCAGGCGGCCGCGACGGCCGGCTACAAGACCACCATGGTCGACATGAAGCAGGAGTTCGTGGACGCGGGGTTCGGGAAGATCAAGACGCCCCTCGAGAAGCGGATCACCGAGGGCAAGATGCGGCGGGAGGACCTCGACAGGATCCTCGCGAACCTCAAGGGCACGACCGACGTCGAGGCCGCCGCGCGCGAGGCCGACCTCGTCATCGAGGCCGTGTTCGAGGAGTTCAAGATCAAGGAGGACCTGTTCAAGCGGATCGCGAAGGTCGCGAAGCCGACCGTGGTCGTCGCGACGAACACGTCGAGCCTCAGCGTCACCCAGCTCGCGAAGTCGTTCGGCGCCCCGGACCGGTTCGGAGGGCTCCACTTCTTCAACCCGGCCGCCGTCAACAAGCTCGTCGAGGTCGTGAAGGGTCACGGCACCACGCCGGAGACGTTCTCGGCGCTGTGGGACTTCGCGCTCCGGCTTGGGAAAGTACCGATCGAGACGAAGGACAGTTTCGGCTTCTGCGTCAACCGCTTCTTCGTGCCCTTCCTCAACGAGGCCTGCCGGCTCCTCGAGGAGAAGGTCGCGGACGCGGCCACGATCGACGCCGCGACGAACGAGGTCCTCGGTACGACGATGGGCCCGTTCGCGCTCATGAACTTCACGGGGATCCCCATCGGGTACCACGCGGAGGAGACGCTCCACCAATCCTTCGGCGCGTTCTACAAGCCCGCGGACGTGCTTCGCGAGATGTTCGAGAAGAAGCAGCTCTTCGAGATCGCCGGGAAGCCCGACCCCACAAAGTTCGAGGCCGTGAAGGCCCGGCTCCTTGGCGTCCTCTTCGGGATCACGGCGCAGCTCGTCGACGAGGGCGTCGCCTCGCGGGAGGCCACCGACAAGGGCGCGCTCCTTGGCCTGCGGTGGGGCCATGGGCCGTTCGCGCTCATGAACCAGGTCGGCACGGCCCAGGCCCTGCGGTACGCGCGGGCCCTCCACGACAAGTGGGGCAAGGCGTTCCCCCTCTCGCCGAGCCTCCAGAAGGCCGGCGAGCGCAACGAGGCCTGGAACCTGCGGAACGTCGTCGTCGACGTCCAAGGCCACGTCGCGGTCATCACGATCGACCGGCCCGAGGCCTTGAACGCCCTCAACCCGAAGGTCCTCACGGAGCTCGGTGAGGCGTTCACGGCGGTCGCGAACAACAAGGAGGTCCGCGCCGCCGTCCTCACGGGAAGCGGCAAGGCCTTCGTTGCGGGGGCCGACATCAAGGCGATGGCGAACCAGACGGCGATGGAGTCGCTTGCGATGACGACGCTCGGTCAGCGCGTCGTCCGCCACATCGAGCTCATGGTGAAGCCCGTCATCGCGGCGGTGAACGGTTTCGCGTTCGGGGGCGGCTGCGAGCTCGCCCTGGCGTGCGACGTCATCCTCGCCGCGGAGACGGCCCAGTTCGCCCTCCCTGAGGTCGGCCTTGGCATCCACCCCGGCTTCGGCGGCACGCAGCGCCTGCCGCGGCTCATCGGGCCGGTCCGCGCGAAGGAGCTCATCTTCACGGGCGACCGGATCACGGCCCAGCAGGCCGAGAAGATCGGGCTCGTCAACAAGGTCGTGAAGGACGCCGAGCTCCTTCCGGAGGCGCTTCGCATCGCGCACAAGATCGCGGAGATGGCGCCGCTTGCGATCGGTCTCGCGAAGGAGTCTGTGAACCGCGGCCTCGAGACTGACATCGACTCGGGCCTCGCGCTCGAGACGAACAGCGTGACGCTCACGTTCGCGACGCAGGACCAGAAGGAAGGCATGCGGGCGTTCCTCGAGAAGCGCAAAGCGAACTTCACCGGGCGGTAGGCCGCGGATTCCGCGGCCGGCGAATCTTTCATAACGCGGTCCCCAGGTCCACGATCGAGCCGCCGTGGGAAGCGGGTGGAACGGGTTGGACATGGGTGAGCGCGTGGCCGGTCGACGAGCGTTGTGGATTGTCTTGCCGCTAGGGATTGCCTTCGTTCTCGCGCTGGAACAGGCCGTTGCCGTCCCCGTCGGCGTTGACGGCCCGGTTGCCATCAGTGGCGAAGACCCGTTGTCCGACGAGTGCCAGGCCGAGGCGGGCGACGCCTCGGGCACCGAGTTCGGCGCGAGCGTCGTGGCGCTCGCGTCGCGGCCACAACGCCTCGTGGCCGCCTGGCAGCAGGACTGGTCGAAGCGCGCCGGAAGCGACGTGGGCGAGGCGCTGGCCTTCACGTCCGTCACGGACCCGACCGGCGTCGAAAAGGCCGGCGAGCAGCGGGGAGGGGGCCGTGGCGTGGTCGTCGCGTTGTCGTCGAACGGCGGCCGCACTTGGCAGCAGGTGGCCGTGCGCGGATTGTCGGAGTGCGACGGGACGCTGGACCCGTACACGAAGGAGATCCTGGACGCGCGCCTTGCCGTGGGCCCGGACGACAGGGTCTACCTCGTGTCGGCGGGAAACCAGCAGCGGACCCTCTACGTCACAAGCTCCTTGAACGGCCACGTCTGGGAGCCCGTTTCGGCGGTGGCCCAGGGGGACTTCGGCTGGGCTTCGCGGCCGCTCGTCGCCGCGGATCCGGGCCAGCCGGGACGGGCGTGGGTCGCGTGGGACCACCTGGCCGCGACGAGCGTGGATTCCGGTCGGACCTGGTCCGCCAAAGCGGTCTACGAGCCTGAGGAGTTTCCCGGGCTCGAGCCCCTCGCCCTGGCGCCGCTTCCCTCCGGCCCGCTCCTTGCGTTCTTCATCTCGATCGCAGGCCACCCGGTGTCGACGAACCCCTGCCTCGTCGCCTCCGTCTGCTATCCGGTCCGCATGGGGCTCCCGCCTCCATCCGTGTTTGTCGGGGCCCGAGACATCTATGTGGCGAACTCGACGGACAACGGCACGACATGGGGCGCGCTCCTGGAGGTCGGGAGCGTGCCCGTGAACTTCCCCTACGATCCCGAGCACCGCGACGAGATCTCCTACGACATGCCGAGTGTCGCCGTCTCGCCGCTAGGGGGGGTCTACGTCGCGTGGTCGGCCATCCGCCCCGACGACCCGCATTCGCCCCCGACAAGCATCATGGTTTCGCGGTCGACGGACGGGGCGGAATGGTCCGAACCGGCGACGGTCCACGAGGCCGGCCATGGCACGTTCCCCTGGTCGGTGTTCGGGCCGACGATCGCCGTCGCCGCGGACGGCACGGTCGCCGTATCGTACTTTGACTTCCGCGCCGACGTCGAGGGAGACGAACCCCTCACGACCCACGTTTGGCTCTCCACGTCTACGGACGAGGGGGCGACATGGTCCGAGCGCTCCCCTCCTCTCGCGGGCCCGTTCGACATCCTTCGCGCGCCCCGGTGGCAGTCGTGGGTCGCCCTCGGGAACGATTTCGGGCTCACGAGCATGGATGACGGCTTCGGCGCCGTCTTCCCGATGCCTTCGCAGCCCGGCGGCCATGGGGCAACGGACGAGTTCTTCGTGAAGGCGGCCCGCTGACGTCGCGGCGAGAACTTAGCCGAACGCCCACGGCTCGGGCGCGGGGGCCGGAAGCGACTCGTCGAACCGCACCAAGTAGAGCCCCGTGTACGCGTCGTAGACGACCATCGTGCCGTCGGCGAAGGTCTGGAGGTCGTTCACGCGCGGCGAGTAGGGCACGCCGGTCGCGGGCTTCGGCGACTGGTTGGGGGGCATGAAGACCCCTACCGACGGGAGCGAGACGGGCGCGTCGGCGCTGAGCCTGCCCACGTCGACGGCCCAGAGGCCGCCGTGGTAGACGGTCACGAAGAGCGTCCGGTTAACGACGGCCATGTAGTGGAGGCTGTACATGAGGCTCCCGCCCCACGCGACGTCGACGGGCAGCGTCCAGGCGCCCACGAGCGTCGGCTTCTTGGGGTCGGTCGTGTCGAACGCGGTGACGAGGCACGTCGGCGTCTTCGCGGGGTGCGCGCTGCACTCCTCGCCCATGAATGTGTAGTGCTTCCCGTCCCAGGTGCCGTCGATGGGGAGGGTCTCGTGCTGGAAGTGCGTGTTCTGGGCCGCGGCGCCGAGCTTCGCCCAGTCGTTCCAGTACCCAACGAGCTGCGGGCTCCGCGGGTCGTCGACGTTGAGGATGACGAGGCCGCTCGTCCCGTGCGCGAGGTAGGCAAGCCACTGGTTCGTCACGGGATGTCTGTGGAGGGTCCCGTCGTGGACGTTCCCCGAGACCGCGACGCCCGGGGCGGGCGAAGGCTGCACCCGGTGCTGGTACACGGAGAGCACGTTCATCTTGCGGCCCTGGGCCGTCTCGACGAGCTCGGCGATGGCGTAGTAGCTGTGCGCGGTCACGCCGAGGGGATTCCCGACCGTCGGCAGTCCCCCGTTGGGCACGCTCACGAGGACGACGGGCCGGTTCCCGATGTCGCGGGTCATGACGCTGTGTCCGCCGTTCACCGGGAAGAACCGGAAGTCCGCGATCGCGGGGTTGCGGGGGTTCGAGATGTCGACGACGACGATGCCGCTTGCGAAGGGCAGGCCCTGTTCAGGGCCCGCGACGGGCCGGGTCTCGCCCGTGCACGCGTCGCGGAACGTCGCGACGATGGGCCCGGGGTCGGGTCCGAGGTTGTTCGTCCCCGGGCTCGTCGCGAGAAGGACCGTACGCTGGTCCTGGGTGATCGCAAGGTCGTAGACGTGCGTGTTCGCCATCACGAACTCGCCGATCTTCTGGGGCTTCGCCGGGTCGGTGACGTCGCTCACGATGAACGCGATGTCCGTCGTGAAGGAGTGGACGACGCTGAGGCGGCGGCCGTTCCGCTCGTTCGCGTCGCCGCAGAGGTATCCGCCCGCGGTGCGTCCGTGGTAGTCGGTGATGAGGGGCTCGTAGCCGAGGACGTTGAAGTTGGGCGTCGACTGGTTGAGGTGCTTCGAGTGGTCGGCGTGGTTGTGGTCCTCGCCCGTCGTCAACGCGAGTTCGAACCACAGCGGGTCGAAGCCGGCAAGAGGCGCGTCCGCGTTGGCGCCCGCGCGGCGCAGGCCGCCCTTCGAGCCGCCGCCGGTGTCATCGAGGCAGCCGCCGAGGCCTGCGACAAGAAGGAAGCCGATGACAAGGATTCCGCGCATCGGACGGGACGGCCGTTGGGGGAATTTAGACCTTGGGGCGGCCCGCCCGCCTAGTGCCTAACTCGTGTCCCTCGGGACGACCCAAATCGCCTCACGCGTACGCGCGGCTGAAGTCGGTGCCCGTCCCGCGCGCGGAAAGCTTCACGGGGCCGGCGGAGCCTTCCCGCCCGCGGCTTCCACGGCGTCGCAGATCTTCATGAACCGGACCAGGAGAACGGAGAGGTCCTTCTCGAAGGCTTTGAGCTCCTCTTCAAGGCTCACAGGCATCCCATCCGAACCCTTCCACGGTTTTACCTCTTCATAGGCGTTGCGTTTCGAGTTCGCCGGACCTTCGACGGCGGGGCCCGGACGACTGCCCCGTTGACGGGTCGACGCGGGCCGGGCGAAGGTTCAAGCCGTCCGGACCATCCTCGAAGCCCGTGACCACACCGCCCCTCTTCAGCACGTTCTCCGCCTTGACCGAGCTCGCCGTGACGGCGGCCGTCTTCTGGTTCTTCTACCACGCCCTTGGCCGCGCCTCGTACCGGTGGGGCGTCATCACCGTCGCCATCGTGTACGAGACCCTCTTCAACATCACGTACATGGTCTTGCGCCTCGTCACGCACGAGGAGGGCGTCACGCACGACCATCCCATCTGGGTGACGTGGTTCGTCGGCGTCCACGGCGCGCTCTCCCTCCTCATGTTCGTCGGCCTCATCGCGTTCGTCGCGTGGGCCCACCGCGCCGTGCGGCGCGGCGAAGCCCACCCCGTCGGCGCGCACCCCAGGACCACGTGGGCCTTCCTGGGCGTCTGGACGCTTAGCATCCTCAGCGGGGAAGCGATCTACGCGTTCTACTGGATGAACATCATCACGTAGCCTACTTCGGCAACGTCGCGACGTAGCTGAAGCCGGCCGGCGCGGGCTCGTTCACGAAGATCGTCACGTACAGGGTGAACGAGAGGTCGACGGCGGCGCCGACGCCGAGCAGGCAGCGTCCCCCCGAGCAGAAGGTCCGCGTGGTCTCCCAGCCGTTTCCCAAGGGGAAGACCCGGAACTGCTCGCGGCCTCCCTCGGCGGGCACGAAGGCGGGCGTCGACGTGCCTTCGTAGTTCTCCGCGCCCGGGTATGCGACGCCGCGCTCGTACCGCAGCGAGAGCGGGTTCTCGCTCCCGTCGACGCGGGCGGCCTTCTTCCCGTGGCCACCCTGGGCCGAGACGTTCGCGTTCTCGAGGTAGAGCCGCATGCCCTCGACGAGGTTCGTGTTCGACTCCTCCCAGACGAGTTCGCCGACGATCGTGTCCCAGCGCGCCGGCACGTCGAACTCGAACTCGTATTTCTCCGTCGTGACGGGGTCCGACTGGCAGGTGCTGACCGTGCACGTGATGTTCTCGTACAGGATGCCGCAGTCGCCGGTGATGATGACGTATTCCGCCGCGCAGTCGTAGTGGCCGCGCATCGCGGGGAGCGTGAAGTTGTACGGCCGGAACGCGGGAAGCTTCACGAGGACGACCTCCACGTCGACCTCGAGCTCGCCGAGGACGATCGTCTCCTTCGCGAAGGGCTCGTACTCGGGATGCGCGGCCGCAAGGACGTGCCGGCCCTCCACGAGGTCCCGGAGCACGAAGGAGCCGCCCGCGTCGGTCGTCGCCGCGGGGACGTCGTCGACCGTGATCGAGACGTTTGAGACGGGTAGGCGTTCCTCGTCGACGGCGACCCCGACGATGGACCCGCGCCGCGGCTCGGGCGTGGCAGGAAGCGTCGAACGTGGGCCTGTCTCCTCGACACAGCCCGAGACACCCGCCGCCAACAGGAGGGCGACGACGAAGGGTTCCCACCGCATGCGATTCCGCTTCGAGCCGACCATCCTATAAGTACGTATTTGTCCTCAAGCTCGACGGGTCAACGTGGCGGCGTCCCAACGGTTCCTCTGCGACGGCATGCTAGGCTCCCTCACGCGATGGCTGCGCCTCCTCGGTTTCGACGCCGCGTACGCGGGAAGCACCGCGTCCGACGAGGAGGTCCTCGCTCGCGCCGAACGCGAGGGCCGGCTCCTCGTCACGGCCGACCTCGCGCTCGTCCAGCGATGCCTCAAGAAACAGGTCCCCGCCCTCCTCCTCAGGCCGGCGACCAAGGAGGAACAGCTGCTCATCCTGCTCACGCATTCCGGCGCGGACCTCGACCCCGCGCGGTTCCTCACGCGCTGCACCGAATGCGGCGCGCTCCTCGACAAGGTGGGGTTGGCGGACGTGGCGGACCGCGTGCCGGATGGCGTCCGTACGACGCACACCGACTTCTGGAAATGCCCCGACTGCGCCCACGTGTACTGGCAGGGAAGCCACACGACGGAGATCGAGGCGAAGATCCTCGACCTCGCACGGGCGTTGGCAAGAGGCTAGCTTCGCCGCCGCCCAAACGCGACGGCCGCGAGGACAGCGACGGCCGCCGCCCATGGCAGCGCTGGCGCGCCATCGCTCGGCGTGTCCTGGCCCTGGGGCGGGGAGGTGCCGCTCGACGTGGGCGACGAAGAGCTTGTCCCACCGCTCGGCGTCGTCGACGTCGGCGCGGAGGTCGCGGGCGCGGCGACCGTCACATGTTTGCGGTTCCAATGGTCCGCCTCGGACGCGCCGCCGTCGCCGTTCACGCGGTTCACCCAGACCTTGATCTGCACGGAACCGACGCTCGTCGAGGGCGCCTTCCACACGTATTCCCAGGCCTGCGCCGTGTTGCCCTGGTCGCCTGCGGTCGTGTGCTTGATGACGGCATCCGGTCGGCTGTCGTACGGCTCCGTCTGGTACCAGTTCGCGTTCGTCGCCGGTTTCTGGAGCGTGCCCGCAGACGCCCACGAGAGGAACCCGCCCTTGTTGAGGCCCACGGACGTCACGTCCGTCGTCGACGACACCTTGATCGTGTAGGACTGGCCGAGGACGTACGCGGTCGGCGCCTCCACGGTCACGCTCGTGCCCGCGTTCGGTCCCTGGCTGTGGCACGTGCATCCGTCCCCGGACACGACGTTGCTCGCCGGCGGGCCGGAGCTCCACGCCTCGACCGTCACGGAGACCGCGACCAGGACGAGGACCACGACGAGCGCGATCCGCCGCATGGTGGGGCCGATGCCGCGCGGGAAATTCAACCTATTGGATGTACCCGGTGGCGCCCGGGTCGAGGCCGCGGACGACCTCGAGGCTGAAGCCCCCCTCGGGCGTCCAGCCGTACACGGGGTAGACCAGGTTCGGCATGAACTTCTGCCATCCGCGGGCGAGCTCCGTGACGACGTGCTCGTTCCCGAACTCGGCGCCGCTGATCTCCAAGACCAACGGCCGCGTCTGCGCCTCGGTGAGGTAGCCGATCGAGTGGACGTACTCGTGGAGGAGGATGTGGAAGATGTACGGCTTGTAGAGGTCGGGCCGCGTCTCCTGGATGCGATGGAGCGGGAGCTTGTTCATCACGATCATGTTCCCCGCGACCTGGAAGAACCCGCCCACAAGGTACCCGCTGCCGCCGCCCAGGTTCGAGAGGCCCAGCATGAGCCCGGTGCGCTCGACCTTGAGGTGCCGGCGGACGCACTCCTTCACGACGTCGAAGATCTCGGGAAGGGTGACCGCCCGCTCAAGGAGCTGCGGGGCCGGCGCAAGGGGCACGCTGGATTCATGCGCCGTACCGTTATTTAACGGCCCGGTTGCCGAGGCGACGGCGAACCCCGCGTGGCTGGCCAGGAATCTGCCTCTTGCTGGCCGAGGCCGACCGACCCCACGGAAACCCGACCCGCAACCAGCCACGTTCACTCATCCTTGCAGTGGTCATATACCATTGTAGCGCCAAAAGGAATATCTGGTGGAACCCCCCCATCTGGATCCAAGGTCGGTGCGCGAGCTCGCCCGCCTGGGAAGGGTTGCAGCTCACGAACGCTACCATGCTTTCGAACACGGAACCCCGCTACGCACATGCATCCTCGGTCTGTCCCATTGCTTTCGCGTGGAGCGCGACCGACGCGTGGACGCCACCGGGAGGCGTCGCCACCCGTCTGGATTCATTGCGATGGGAAACATCGAACCCCACCGCATCCTGCGCGTCGACTTCAACCTCGGCGAAGACGCCAACGGGCAGCTCATCATCGTCGTCACGGCCTTCGAGGTGAAAAGATGAAGCGAAAAGCGACCCTCTGCGATCCGGACCTCGGCGTCATTGAGCTGCCTGAAGCACCGGCGTCTCCGGAGTACTGGAACAAGATGCGGAAGCGGATTCGCGAACGCCTCATGCGCACGCGACTCTGGAAGGAGGGTTCCCGGCATCCCTGCCCCGAATGCGGCGCCCGCACGTTCATAGGCTCCGACGAGGTCACGCAGGAGTTCAGGCGTGGGCAGCGGATCATCGTCATGCGGAACCTTGCGGGCGCGCGCTGCGCTTCCTGCGGCTTCCAGATGCTGGAGCCGCGGGAGCATCTCCACATCGACGACGAGCTTGAGATCCTCACCGCCGTCGACCACGACGTTGGCGTCAGCCGCGTCGGACGAGGCACGCTTGGCACGTACTGGCCCAAGGGTCTCCAGCGCGAACTTCGGCTGCGACCCGGGACGCGCCTACGTGTCCAGGTGCTTAGCCCGTCGAGCGCCCTGCTCGAGGTCCGCCCGGGCCGCATGCGGCGTAGGCGGCAAGGTTCCAAATCAAGGTCCGGCTGACGCCCGCGGAAGATGCCCCCCGAACTCCTGGACGCCTTTGGCGACCTCGGCCGTGCGGCGGCCCTGACGCCGTTGACCGCCGGCAAGGTCGCACCGCGTCGCGATCAGGTCCGTCGGCGTCGTCGCCACGCCACCACGCAAGCGGCGGCGCCGACCGCGGAGACGCTTCCGGCTGCGGCCGCCCCGAGCACGGTGGGCGCCACGTGGAAAGGCTCGCAGGCCATGGCAGCCTGCACGTCCCGGACGAGGGCGGACTCGGAATCGTCGGAGACGTTGCCCGAATTGAGGCCCTCGAGCACCGACACGACTGTCTTCCGAAGCGGGGAATTGCAGGGAGGCATCTCGAACTCCATCGCGAACCGGTGCGGCACTCCGTCGCAGCCGGCCAGCGCCACGACGACCGTGAAATTGTCCCCGATGGCCACGCGACCCTGCAGATGGTCCAGAACGATTCCGTCCACGAGGAAATGATGGGAGGCAATCCGGACGGTCCCCGCTGCGCAGGAGTCATCGGGGCCGGCCGCGGCCGATTCCGCGATGGCGGCGGGGAAAACAGAACTTAGAAACAGGCCGATTCCCAACGGCAACCAGGCGACGATGGTACGGTACCGTCCGCGACGAGTGGTCGGGGCGCGCCGCGCGCGCGAGTCCGATGCCTGGATGGCAGGTAAGGGGGGGAGCGACATCACCTTCGATCGATTACAATTCGTTCTGCGTGTTCTTGTCCGGTGGGCGCACCATGCATGTGAGGTGAGACACCCCCGGCATCGGCGATCACGTTTCGAGCAGGGTCCCATACCCGTCCGAAGTCCCCAGTGGTTAAGGCCTGCGTCGAGCAAGTCGATGCGATGGTGTTCAAGTGACCCCACATCGACTTCAGGCGTCGGCGCCAAGGAGGGCGATCCCTCTTGTCCGGCGGCCGGGCCCGTGCCTTGCCCGCGTTGGCGGCGAGGCGAGCGGCCCGGCCCAGCGGGAGGCCCTCGTCCGGGCCGTGTTCTTGCTCGACCTGGGCGATCGCCTCCGGCACAGCGTGCGGACGTCGCAAAGGCATCCCCTCGACCCATGATGGCCTCCCCGTCGGCACCACGGCAGGCAGGCCGGAAGGCCCTCTTGGGTTCACATCCGTCCGTTGCGTCCCCGCACCGGAAACCATCGTCGGCCCCGGGCGGCGGCTACACATGTCAAGATGGAGGAGGCACCTTATTCGCGGCCCGCCTTGGCCAGTCCAGTTCGAAGGGGAGGACGACCTACGACGCCACGGACCATCCCGCCCACGGTTTCGAGTTTCCAGAACCAGTTTTCGACGCTCACGTTGGAGATGTTGCTGCACGACCTGGGCGCCCCCATGCGGCACATCGATTTTTTCATCCGGCGTCTGACGGATTCCCTGCCGGCCCTCTTGGGCCGGCTCCGGTCGGTGGCCGAGCTTTCGATGCTCCGGGCCGTCTCTCCCAGGCACGCGGAGATGCTGACCGAGGTCGGAATTGGTAATATCCGTGAGCTTTCGGTCGCGCCGCCGCTCCTGGTGGCGGCCGCGCTCAAAGAGTTGGAACTCAAGCATGTCATCCAGCCGCTGCCTGGGGAAGAGGAACTTTTCCCAAAACAGTGCGTTCAGTGGACGGACGAAGCGAAAGCCTTCCTCGCCGAAGCCAGCGACTAGCCATGAACGCCGGTCGAAGCCGGATTGCCGCACCAAGGGATGCATTGGCGGGAGCCGCTCCCACGAAGCAAACCGGCGGCCGCCGACAAGGTTCTAAACGCGCGCATCCTTGAACGCTGCGCGCAAATGACCCCGGAACTCTTGCAGGTCTTTGGCGACATCGGGAAACCCACCCGCGGCCTCGATCCGGGCCTTGGGAAGGAGCGGCAGTGGGAGCTGTTTAGGTGGATGCTCACACTCCGGACCATCGACACGAAGATGCTCATCGTCCAGCGCCAGGGCCGCGTCGGCTTCCACGGCCCCACGACCGGCCAGGAGGCGGCGATCATCGGCAGCGCGGCCGCCCTCGAGCCCAACGACTGGGTCTACAGTGCCCTGCGCGAGGCGGGCGGCGCGTGCCTCATGCGCGGGATGCCCATGGACAAGATGCTGGCCGAGAACTTCGGGAGCGCCCTCGCACCGCAGAAGGGGCGCCAGATGCCCTGCCACTATTCGTGGCAGCCCGCGAACGTCGTCGCCTGGTCAAGCTGCATCGGCAGCCAGCTCCCGCACGCCGTCGGGACGGCCATGGCGATGCAGTACAAGGGCGACAAGTCCGTCACGATCGGCTACATGGGCGACGGCGCTACGAGCGAAGGCGACTTCCATGTCGCGGCGAACTTCGCGGGCGTCTACCGGGCGCCCGTCGTCCTCTTCTGCCAGAACAACCAGTGGGCGATCAGCGTGAGCGCGAAGGCCCAGACCGCAAGCGATTCGTTCGCGATCAAGGCCGAGGCCTACGGGTTCCCCGGGGTCCGCGTGGACGGCAACGACGTCCTCGCCGTCTACAAGGTCACGCGCGACGCGGTCCAGCGGGCGCGGGCGGGCAAGGGACCCACCCTCATCGAGGCGCTCACCTACCGCATGGGTCCCCACTCCTCGTCCGACGACCCGACGCGCTACCGCGACCCGAAGGAGGAGGAGTTGTGGCGCGGCCGGGATCCCATCGACCGGTTCCGCAAGTTCCTCGGCGCCGCCGGCGTCTGGACGCAGGCGCGCGAGGACGAGCTCCAGGCGGGTCTGGACGACGAGGTCGCGGGCGCGATCGAGCGCGCGGAGAAGGCCGGGATGCCGTCGCCGGAATCCATGATCGAGGATGTCTGGGGCGAGGTCCCGCCGATGCTGCGCCGCGAGTTCGAGGCCGTCGAGCGGGAACGTCGAGGTTGATCCGGTTAGTTCGCGCCGACGATCTCGGTGCGCGCGGGGCCGTCGCTTCGCCGACCGCTGTCCTTCGTTGCACCCGACCCGGATGGCCCGCCAAGAAGCGCCAACGAGAACCCGAACGTCGCCCCGTGGCCGGGGCCGGGGCTCTCGGCCCAGATGGATCCGTCGTGGGCGTCGATGAGGCTGCGTGCGATGTAGAGGCCTAGGCCTCCTGCGGCCTGGTTGCTGCGCTCGGCGTGAAGCTGGCCAAAAGGTTGGAAGAGCCGCGGCACGTCCTCCATGCGGAAGCCAGCGCCGGTGTCCTCGACGAGGACCGCCGCGCGGTCGTACTTTCGACCGCATGAGACCGTCACGGTCCCGCCCGCCGGAGTGAACTTGATGGCGTTGCTGAGAATGATCTGCAGGACCTGGCTGATGCGGATCGGGTCCGCCTCGACCTGGACCCGCTCGTCGATCCGGGTCACGACCGTGACGTTCGCGGCCGCCGCGGCGGGCCCGAACGAGTCGACGGCCTCCTGGACCATCTCGCCAACCTCGACGGGCTCGCGGGAAAGCAAGAGGTGCCCGCCTTGGAACCGCGCCACCTCCATCATCTCCTGGACGAGGAACGATAGCCGGTCGACATTTCGCGAGATGATGTCGAGGGCGCGTTCCTGCTTCGCCGTGAGGGCTCCGAGTTCGGGCCGCCGGAGCAACGCCACCTGGATCTTGAGCGGCGTGATTGGCGTGCTGAGCTCGTGGGACGCGCGGTTGATGATCTCGTTCTTGGTCTTGTTGGCGTCGTCGAGGCGCAGGTAGAACCGGTTGATGCTCGCGACCTGATCCGTCCACCGTCCCACCGACCACCCGACGACCGCCATGAGGGCCAGCCAAGCCCCGAAAACCGGGACCACGATGGGAACCGCCGTGGTCGGGTTCGTGATCATGAACGCGCTCGCCGTGACCCCGAGGCCGTACATGGTGACCAGCCAGCCGGAGACCATGACGAGCACGAGCCGGCCGAAGGAGCTCCGGCCCACGTCACGGTGGAACTTGATCGTCCTTCGAAGGAGGAAGAACGAGCCCACAAGAAGGACGGGCCATCCCGTCGTCATGATGGCGGTGCGTATGAACTCCCAATCCGCCATCGTCCTTCGAGCCTATTTCTGCTCTCTCATATACGTTGTGGATGAATTGGTAACACGTGGGCGCAGGGCACGGACCCAACGCCGGCCCTCGCGACGCCGTGCGCGCCCGATCTGCGCCTCACGCCCGCAGGCGCGCCCTCGGTTTCTTCGCGGCGACGAGTCCCGCGACGTGCGCCCCGACCTCGCTGCACTTGTTCGTGCCGCCGAGGTCGTAGGTCTTCACGTTGGCCGCAAGCGTCTCGATGACCGCCTTCTCGATCGCGTCCGCCGCCTGACGGAGCTTCTTGTCATCGTGCCGCTCGCCGACCCAGGTGAGCATCATCTGCGCCGCGAGGATGGTCGCGATCGGGTTCACCTTGTCCTGCCCCACGTACTTAGGCGCGGAGCCGTGGATCGGTTCGAAGAACGCGTGGCGGTCCCCGATGTTCCCGCCGGCCGCCATGCCCATGCCGCCCTGGAGGACGCTCGCGAGGTCGGTGACGATGTCCCCGAACATGTTCTCGGCGACGCAGACCTGGTAGTTCTCCGGGTTCCGGATGATCCACTGCGTGAACGCGTCGACGTACGCGTAGTCCTTCTCCACGCCCGCGTACCCCGCGGCCACCTCGTCGAAGACCCGGCGGAAGAACTGGCTGCCCCGAAGCACGTTCGCCTTGTCGATGCAGGTCACACGGCGCTTCCCGTCGCTGATCGCCGGAGGATGCTTCTTCGCGAGCTCGAACGCGTACTTGATGACCCGCTCGCACCCCTTTCGCGTGATGATTCCGGTGTCGGTCGCGACCTCCTCGACGCCGCCGCGCGCGAGGGTCCCGCGGGCCGGCGTGTAGAAGCCCTCCGTGTTCTCGCGGACGATGGTGAAGTTGACCTTCGCAGGGTCCCACACGTTCTGGAACCCGGCGTGAATCTTGTGCGGGACGCCCGGATAGAGCTTCGTCGGACGCACGTTCGCATACAGGTCGAGCCCGAAGCGAAGGCCGAAGATGACGCCCGCCCCCGCGATGTCGCCGTTCGGCAGGCTCACGCCGGGCCAGCCGACGGCCCCGAGGAGGATCGCGTCGGCCTCTTTCTTGCAGAAGTCGAACACGCCCTCGCCCCACTCCTTGCCGGTCTTCGCGTAGAGGTGCGCGCCCATGGGAAGGTCCTGCAGGTCCAGGTTGAGGGAGAAGCGCTCGTTCGCGGCCTCGAGGACCCGCTTGCCCTGCGCGACGACCTCGGGCCCCACGCCATCGCCCCCAAGGAGCGCGATCTTGTAGGTCTTCTTGGCCACGCGCCGGGGACAAGGGTCGTGGTTAGTAAGGGCTTCGCGAGTTAGGCACTAGGAGCTTGCGCGAACGTCGTTACCAAGCAACCCAAACGCCCCGGCCGCCAAGGCGTCTTTGTGGCCACTCGCCGAAGGCGTCCTCCCGAGCGCCCGGCCGTCATCTGGATCCTCGCGCTCATCGTCGCCGTGGAAGCCCTGCTACGAATGGCGGAAGCCATCCTTGACGATCGCATGGACAAGGCGTTCCTATGGATGGTCGGCGGCGTTGTGCTGGTGGGCCTCGTCACCTGGGGAGAAAACCTTAAACTTCGGGAGAAACGATAATCGAATGAACCGCATGGACTGGTCGGAGATTGACGAGGCCGGATTTTTCAAGGCGGCCACCATGACCGTGGTCGGCCTGACGGTCGTCCTCTTCTTCCTCGCTCTGCTTTTCTAAGCCCGCCGGCCGCCGGCAACGTCATGGGCCCCCTGGGAGCGCAGCGAGCCTCAGCACGCGAAGCAGGGGATCTTCGTCGGCTGCGGCGCCTCGTACTCGAGCGTCCCGTCCACGGTGAACTCGATCCAGCTCTTGCCGTTCTCGAGGACCGTCACGGTGTTCCCGCCCAGGATGGACGCGTACTGGCCACCAGTGCCCGCAACAACCAGCACGAGCTTCGAGCCCGCGCGGACCACGTCGTCCTGCGGGAAGAGCGGGAACTGGAGGTCGTAGACGGTGTCGGGGACGACCGGCTGCGGGTTCTCGAGCGAAACGCGGTGCCGGAAGTTCAGGCCGCCCCAGTTGATCATGGTGGGCGTGCCGCCCGTCGGCACCTCGCAGAGGGTCGCGATGACCTCGCCGAGGGGCCGGTCCGTGCGCGCCTGGACATGCACGACCGGGACGCCGGCCAGCTGCACGTCCTTCTCGAGCGGGACGGATTCGTACCGGACGAAGCCCTGCGCGCTCGCGGCCTGCGTGCAGAGGTTGCCGCCGCCCGCCTGGCCGGTGCCGGCCCCGTCCGTGTACGCCACGGTCGTCGCGGCGCCCGGCGGCGCGGCGTCGAGGACACGGCGCCCGTCCTTGCTGCCGAGGTAGTAGCGGGACTTCGTCGCGTCCGCAGGCGGCCAGGATTCCTCCCAGCGCCACTGGTCGGCGGAGTCCTGGATCTGGAAGGAGGGCTCGTCGAAGATGGCGGTCTCGATGCCCTTCAACGTCTGGTCGAGGAACCGCAGCATCGTCTCGTTCCAGTCGTCGCGCCGCGGATACACGTGGCCGTCCCGGCTGCCGCGGTCGTTCGCCACCCAGTTGTGCAGCCAAACCTTCTTGGGCACGTCCGCGGGGATCTCGTTCAGCCAGGGAAGGATGTGGTCGGGCTTCACGTTCCAGTCGGTGAAGCCGTGGACGAAGAAGAGGGCCGCCTTGACGCCCTTGGCGCTCTTCGTGTAGTTGCGCTCCTGCCAGTACGGGGTGTAGTCCCCGGTGATCGCGCTCCCGACGCCGTTCGCCTGCATCTCGGGAAGGTACGGGCACGCGACGCGGTCCGCCATGAAGAGCGGCGCCTGCGCCTCGCGCGGCGCGGCGGACTCGCCCGCGTAGTAGTACGTGTTGAAGCTCGCGCCGTTGCCGTACGGAATCCCGCCCTTGTAGTTGTACTTGTAGAGCTCGCTGATGCCGCTCACCGGGAAGATGGCCTTGAGCGCGGCGGGCGCCTTCACGGCCGCCCCCTGGGGCGTCGTGCCGTCGTAGCTCTTCCCGCCCGCCGCCACGTTGCCGTTGCTCCACGGCTGCTTCGCGAAGTGCTCGATCACGGCGACGGCGTCCTTCATCTCGTACTCGCCGCCGATGTTGAAGCATCCCTCCGAGTACCCCGTGCCGCGCACCGAAGAGAGGACGACGGCGTACCCGCGCGGGACGAAGTAGTCGATCATGTACCGCGAGAACGCGTCGCCCCGCTGCTCCGACGAGGGGGCGAGGTTGTACCAGTAGGGGCTGAAGTTGATGAAGACCGGGACCTTCGCGCCGTCCTCGGTCTTCGGGCGGTAGACCCAGTTGTCCATCCGCTTGCCGTCGAAGCTTGCGACCTTCACGTTCTCCTTGATGAGCGCCGCAAGGTCATAGAGCGGCTTCGAGAGGACGTCCCGATAGTCGGCCGGGTCGGCCGCGCCGAGCCGACGCGAGCCGGGCGCCTTGGCCGGGGCGCCCGCCTTCTCCTCCGCCATGCAGCCGGCGAACGCGACCGAGAGAAGGATGACCGTCACGGCGAAAGGAGTGGCCCGCATGGTTCCACCGAGTCGGCCGAAACGAGCCCTCGCCTCCTAGAAAGCCGTTGTGGTGCCCTCCCTGCGGCGGCCGCGGCCCGTGGGACGACCCTTAGTTCCCCTGGCTCCCGTACGTCGCCGGCTGCCCGCGGAGGTTGAGGGGCTGCGGCGCCAACGGCTCGATCCCGTCGAGCATCGGGAAGGTGATGTGGGACTTCGCGAGGTCCACCGTGGACGTCCCGCCCGAGGGCACGGGAAGCATGCCCGGGCCGCCAGAGTTCTGCGCGGAGAACACGACCGCGACTTGGCGTCCCGCCGGGATGACCATGTCGGTCGGCAAGAGGGGCACGTTGAGGACGATCTTCTCGTTGGGGAGGATGGGGTCGAACTTCTCGGGCGTGTTCCGGATGTTGTACCCGTAGAAGCCCCAGTTGACCGGCCGCCACGTCTGGCCATCGACCTCGTAGACGGTCACCGCGATGTGGCCGATCGGAGTCGAGTGCGTGAGCTCGACGTGCGCGACGGCTTCGCCCGAGTACCGGAACTCCTGCTCGAGGGGCTGGGACACGAACGACGCGAAGTTCTTCGGCGCGCCCGAGATCGGGCCGCCGTTCAACTGCGGTCCCTGCTGGTTGTCCCAGAACGACGCCTGGCCGGTCCCGGGACCTTCCGACTTGAGCTTGCCGTCGCCCGTGAAGAAGAACTTCGTGTCGACGACGCGCGACGGCGGATAGTTGTCCTCGCGTCGCCAGACGCCACGGTAGTCCTGGATGTCCGCGCGGGGCTCGTCCATGATGCCCGTCTCGACGCCCTTCAGCCAGTAGTCGAACCACCGAAGGAGCGTGACGTTCCATTCGAGGAGCGAGTTGCGGTTGCTGAAGCTGTACGGCGCGCTGTGGGGCCACTGGCCGACGAGGATCTTGGTCGGGATCCCGTGCGCCTGCAGCGCGGGAAGCCACGGCATGAGGTTGTGCGTCTTGACGTTGTAGTCGACAAGGCCGTGGACGACGAACACGCTCACGTTCTCACGGACCTTGTCGAGGTACTTGGTGAAGTTGCGGTCCTCCCAGTACGGGTCCGTCGTCCCGGTGGGCGCGGTGAGGACCCGCGCGCGTTGGACGTCGACGATGGAGGGGCCGCGAAACATGCCGCTTCCCCCGCCCTGCGAGGGGCAGACGCGGGAACTGTAGGTGACGATGTCGCCGGGCCATTTCGACACGTCCTCTTGGGGCGGTGGCCGCCATCCAAGGACGTTGTTCGGGTTCGGGGGGACGAAACCACGGAGGTTCACGGGGACCTGCTCGTACGCCACGTAGTACGTGTTGAAGGCCCAGCCCTGCGGGTTGATCTGGACGCCCTTCACGAAGTTGTACTTGTACCACTCGCTGATCGCGGCGATCGGGACGATGCGATGAGCCCGACGTTGCCGTTGCTCCACGGCTGCTTCGCGATGGCCGCAAAGAGCTCGTTGTAGTCCTGGCGCTCGCGCGGGCCCCCGATCTCGAAGCAGCCCTCGCTGAATCCGGTCCCACGGACGCTCGCCGCCATGACCGCGTAGCCGCGGGCCGTGAAGTTCTCCTGGAGCCAACGGTCGAACTGTCCCCGCGGAAGCGAGTTCGCGAAATAGGGACTAAGATGGACGATGGTCGGGACCTTGACGTCGTCGGGCGTCTTCGGCCGCCACAACCAGTTGTCGAGCTTCACGCCGTCCGAGGCCGTGACCGGGAAGTGCTCGAAGAGCTTCTCGGGGTAGAGCGCCTGGCTCAGGACCGGGTCGGCGATGGTCCAGACCTTGCTCGTGCCCGAGGCCTTCTTGGGCGTCTTTGTCTCCTTGAGCGCGGGAGCGTCGAGGCACCCCGCGACCCCCCCAAGGACCAAGATCACGACGAACAGGTGAGGGACGAACGACCGCGCCACGACAACAGCCTCCGCTCGGCGAGCGGCGACCCGGCCATTTAAGCGTTGTTGCGCGGCGGAATCCTCAATCCTGCTTCATGTCGGCATGGGCGGGAGGGTTCTTCGTGACCTCGTGCTGGACGAGTCCGCGCTGGTGCAGCTTCTTGCGGACGATGTTCACCAGGCCGCCCGCCTCTAGGAGTTCGACCGCCTTCTCCGTGAGGGCGGTCCCCTGGAGGGTCTTCCCGGTCTTGAGGTTCTTGAGCGTCCCCTTGGTGAGGTCGACCTCGACCTCCTCCCCGGTCTTCACGTGCTTCGAGACCTCCGGGACCTCGAGAAGGGGCTGCGCGAGGTTGAGGCAGTTGCGGTAGAAGATCCGGGCGAAGGACTCGGCGACGACGCAGCCGATCGGCACGCCGCGCATCGCGGCGACCGCGTGCTCGCGGCTCGAGCCGCAGCCGAAGTTCTGCCCCGCGACGATGATGTCCCCGGCCTTGACGCGCTTTGGGAACTCGGGGTCCTTCCCCTCAAGAAGATGCTCCGCGAGGCCGCGGGGCTCGATGATGGCGAGGTACTTGCCGGGCGTGATCATGTCCGTATCGATCGAGT
>JACPAO010000136.1:10192-25985 GCA_016180755.1 Methanobacteriota archaeon | reverse complement strand
CGGCCCGAATGCAGTGTCCCGTCTGCGGCCGCGAGGTCGCGGAACTCATCGAAGGCGCCTGCGCGAAGGACGCGGCCGCCAAGCTCCCGCTCCTCGAGGCGCCCGAGGTGCACGATGTGGTCGTCTGCGCCCATTGCGGACGCACCTTCACGGGGACGTCGTGGAGGGAACTGGGCCAGGGCCGCGATCAGAAGACGGAGGCGACGCTTCGGCCCAAGCTCGATGTCGATCCGCGCCTTTCCGACGTGGACCTCCGGCTCGAGCCCGTCTGGGAGGACGATCGCAACGCCGTGCTCGCGGTCTCCCTTGCGGCCCGGCTGGCGACGGAGCCCGTCGAGCGCAGCGCGAACGTCCGCGTCCGGATGAAGACCGGCGCCTGCCCGGACTGCTCGCGGGAGATGGGCGGCTACTTCGAGGCCACCCTCCAGATCCGCGGATCCCCGGGGACCGACCTCGCCTACCTCTTGCCGAAGATCGAGGCGTTCATCGCCGGGCGCCTCGAGACGTTCCACCAAGAGGGCCGCCCGAACGCCTTCATCACCGACATGAACCGCCTGCGCACGGGCGTCGACTACGTGCTGGGAAGCCACGAGGTAGCCCGCATCCTCGCCGCCGAAGCCGCCGAACGGTGGGGCGCCGAGCAGGACGAATCCACCAAGCTTTTCACTCGCAAGGACGGCCGCGACGTGTACCGTTGGACGATGCTCGTGCGGCTCCCCCCGTACGCGCGCGGCGACTTCCTCCTCATCGACGACAAACCGTACAAGCTCGGCTCCTTCGACAAGCGGACCCTCCACCTCATCGACCTCAAGGACCGTCGGCCCGTACGCCGCGAGGTGCGACGCACCACGTTCAAGGTCGTGGGACGCGGGCACGACCAACGCGACGCGATCGTCGTAAGCCGCAGCGGCCGGTTCGCCCAGGTCCTTGACCCCGTCACCTACCAGACGGTCGACGTGCCCGTCGAGCACGTCCCGGACGGCGCGCAATCGGTGCCCGTGTTCAAGTTCGAGGACCACCTCTACGTCGTGGTCGACAAGGCCTAGACGAGGCAGTAGATCTCTTGCAACAGCTGGGGCACGTCGCGGGTGTGGATCTTGGCCCCCGCGCTTGACGGGTGGCCTCCGCCCGAGAGTCCGTGCTCGGCGGTGAAATCGAGGACGAACTGCCCCAGGTTGAGGGGCGGCGTGGGCAGGGCGTATTCGGGTCCGATGCCGCGCAGGCTGAGGCTGGAACGCTTCTTTCGTGAATTGATGAGGACGGCGACCGCGCACCCCTCTTCCTCGGCGACCTTCGCGAGGGCTCGGGTGCCGAAGCCGAAGAGGCTCGTGCGGTAGCGGCCGAACCGGAGCACCCCGATGCGGTCCTTCACGACGAGTCGGCTGCGGACCTTCTGGAGCGCGCGTTCCCAGCGGCCCTCGTTCACGACCTGCAGGTACCGGCGCTGCACTTCGCCGACCTGCGACGGCCAAAGGCCTTCGGCGAGCTTGCGGGCGGCCCTGTGCCGTCGACCTCGAGCCGCCACGAGTAGTCGAGGATTGTGGCCTCTTCGCGAAGACGCTCCCAGCCGAACTCGCCCTCCGCGCGATCCAGGTAGTTGGATTTGCAGTACTCCACGATGTCCGCGATCGCCGCGAGGCGCTCGTTCGGGCCGTTCATCCCGAGGTAGCGTAGCGCCACGCTCGCAGCGCTTTCGCCCTGGTAGGCGACGACGTCGATCCCGTGGAGCGGTTCGAGCTTGAGGGCCTCCGTCTGCTGGTGATGGTCGAGGAGGTGGATCCGGGCCCCGAGCTTGACCTTGTCCTGGAGGTTCTTGAGGAGTTCCGGCGTCACGCCGAGGTCGACGAGGAAGAATTCTCGGGACTGGATGTCCCGGCGGATGACGTCCATCGCCGCGGTCGTCGACGTGACGAAGCTGACCTTCATCTGGGGGTCCCGAGCGTAGAAAAAGGCCGCGGACACGATTCCGTCCACATTCCCACGGGTTATCAGGTGAGAACGGCGGTCATCCCTCCACATGGTATCCATGTTAGAGTGTCCCACGATGACCACGGTTTCTTGGCTTTAATGGTTGCCGGTTCGATTCTCCGAGAACGCCGATAGACGCGGCTGCCGCGGGCCCGGCGCGGCCCGCGCGGCCAACGCCCCCGCGTCGTCCCAACTGCGCGCGAGGAACTCGAGGCCGTGCTCCTCAAGCAGCTGCAGGGCCCTGGGTGAAATCTTGGGGGCCACCAAGATTCCGCGTACCTCCTGTTGTCGCCGTTTCCGCTCGGCCTCAACGTATCGCCAGAGCTGCGTGGCTTCCGCGATCCCCGCCGCGACTCGCTTCACCTCGATGACGACACGGCGACCGTGCGCATCCTCCCCGTACAGGTCCATCGGACCCTGGTCGGTGAGGCGCTCGCGCTCCCATGGACGGAACCCCGGCTCGACGAGCTCCGGCTTGCTTCGAAGGAGGTCCCGCAGGTCGAACTCTGTGCCAGACATCTCGAGCGGCGCCGCGTCCTCGAGGCGGCCAAGCCAGCACAGTTCGATTCGGGTGAAACTCACCTCCACGACCTCGACGGGCTTGGCGCGGCGCGCCCAGAGCGTCAGTGCGGCGTTTTGGAGCGCGACGTCGAACTTGGCGCCGGGGGGCTGCCAGTTGATGGGCTTGAAACCCGTCGGACCGTGGATGAGCAGGGAGCCGTCCCGCTTCACCATGACGAGCCGGTCCCCCTGGTCGAGCCGCGAGAGCGCGCGCCCCTTGTAGTCCACGCGGCAGCGGCCTACGACCGCCAGGAGACCCGCCGGCGGCTGCCCTCCGACCAACCGTTCCGACAAGAACTGGAACGCCACCGGCAACGTCGGCGCGCTAAGAGCATCCACGACGGATCGCACACGGGCGTCATGGGAAAAGGCTTCGCGCACCGGTTCCGGTGGAGAACGTCAAAGCCGCGGCGTTTCGGCGCGCGGCGCAAGCAAGTAGGACCCGACGACGGCGACGAGCCCCAACGTACCGAGGGCGCCGAACACGATCGCCATCGCTTTCTGGATGACCTTCTCGTGCGCCCGCCACCCCGTTTCCATGAAGGTACAGCCGGACGCGGTGTCCGACGTGCATGCGAACGTCGACGGCGCGAATACAAGCGCGATGACCAGCACGGACAGAGCAAACGCCGTGAATCCGGCCGTCCGCAAGACCACGGGCGAGACGGTGTCGGCCACGAGGACTACCGCCGCGGGCTCGCCGGCGCCGCGGCCGCGGCGCCCGGCTTCGGCGCAGGTGCGGCGTCCGGGAACGTGATTCGTGTCCCGTGGAACTCCTGGCCCTGCAACGCCTTCGAGAGCTCCGGCAGGTTGCGTCCGTTCACGACGAACGTCGGCACCCGCTTCTCGCGGATGAGCTTGAGCGCGGGCCCATCGATTACGGCCTTGGTGCCCGCCATTTTCCACTCGACCCCCATCATCTTGATGAGGGCGTCGACCGTGATGTCCTTGTACATCTCGGCCGTGGCGACCACGTTCGGATCCGCGCTGTATACGCCGTCCACGTTCGTCGCATTCACGAACCGCTTCGCGCCAGCCTTGACCGCCAGCTCCACGCCGACGTAGTCCGTCGAATGCCCAGGATACGTCCCGCCCATGACGGCGATGCGGTACCCCTCCGCGGACTCGACCGTCGCATCGACCGAAGCCAGCGGGCGCACCGGGACCTCCGTGTACTTGGAGAGGGCCGCGATGAGAAGCTGCGCGTTGATCCGCGTCGCCGCGATCCCGATGAGGTCCAGCTCCTCCTCGTCCGCGCCGAAGGAACGGCCCGCCTCGATGTACTGGCGCGCGATCCAACCGCCGCCCGTCACACAGAAGAGTTTCCGGTCCTTCGCCAGATCCACCAAGAGCCTCGCGAGGCTGTCGATGTACGTCGTGTCCAGGTTCGGCGGCGCGACAATGGAGCCGCCGATGGAGATCACCACCCGCTCTTGCTCCATCGGGTCGAGCCCAAATCGTTCCCCCTATATGAGATGTCCGGGCGAAAAAATCGCGCCGCGCGAACGCTTAAGCGCGGAACGCCTCTCGCCGCCCGTTGGCCGAGCTCGCGCTCCTCATCCCGGGCCTCGTCCTCCTCCTCTCCGCGGCGCTCGCGATGCGTCGCGCCCTGCGCGTCGCACGACTCGTCAAAAGGATCCCTGCACTCGCGCCGGAACCGCTTGCCAAGGTCGCCGACGGCCTCCGCCTCGCAAAAGGCTCCATCGAGTCCGACGAGCCCCTTCCCAGCCCCTTCCACGCCCGCCCTTGCGTCTACTACGCCTACCGCGTCGAGGACGGGGGACCCGTGCCGAAGCGCCTCGCCACAGGCAAGGCATGGGCAGCCACACGTCTTCGCGACGCGACCGGCGCCGTGGCTGTCGAGACCCGCGCCGCCCTCGTGCGGGCCCCCCACGCGACCGTGACCCGCCTCGAACGCCTCGACCAACTCACCGAGGCCCAGCGCGCGTTCCTCCGCGACGCCGGCATCGAGCAGCGGCACCTGGGCCGCTTCTCCGCCCTCACCATCACGGAATACACGCTCGAGTCCGGCGACGAGGTCCACGTCCTGGGGACCGTCCAACAGAGGCCGGATGGGAAAGTCTTTTATCGCGCCCGCCACAGTCCCCTCGCCGTGACCGCGACGCGCGACGCAGGACTCGTCCCGGGGCTCCGAAACGAGCTCCTCCTGTTCAGCGCGAGCACCGCGCTCTTCCTCCTCTTCGGCATCCTCTTCCTGGTGGCCTCCTTCGCCTAGCGTCGGCCCCATGAAGGGGCCATCGCACAACGATCGCGCAAGGACCCCACCCCAAATGACGGAACTCAGCAGCCGGCAACGCTACGACTTCAAGCGGGACCTCGAGGAGATCTCCAAGCTCCGCGGCCAGCATACCGAGCTCATCAGCCTCTACATCCCGGCCGAGAAGGAGATCAGCCAGTACACGAACTACCTCCGCGCCGAATCCAGCCAAGCAAGCAACATCAAGAGCACCCAGACCCGCAAGAACGTCCAAGGAGCGATCGAATCGCTGCTCTCCCGGCTCCGCTACTACCGGATGTCACCGGCTAACGGACTCGTCCTCTTCGTCGGCGCCGTCGTGACCGGCAACAACCAGCAGGACATGCGCGCCTACGTCTTCGAACCCCCGCAGGCCGTGACGACGTTCTTCTACCGCTGCGACTCGACGTTCTACATCGACCCGCTTAGGGACATGCTCGCCGAGAAGGAGATCTACGGACTCCTCCTTATCGACCGCCGCGAATGCACCGTCGGGATCCTTCGAGGCAAGCGCATCGAGCAGGTCTTCTACGACACGAGCCAGGTTCCCGGCAAGCACGGACGCGGCGGCCAGTCGCAGCGCCGCATGGAACGGCTCACCGAGGTCGCCGCCGACGAATGGTACAAGAAGATGGGCGAACGCGCCAGCGAAGTCTTCCGGAACACGAACGGTCTCGTCGGCATCCTCGTCGGAGGACCCGGTCCCAGCAAGCGCGCCTTCATCGAGGGGAAATTCCTCCACTACGAACTCGAGCCCAAGATCATCGACCTCTTCGACACGGGCTACACCGACGAGTACGGGCTACGGGAACTCGTCGACAACGCGAGCGAGGCCATGAAGAACCTCGGCCTAGTCAAAGAGAAGAACCTCATCAAGCGCCTCCTCACCGCGATCCGCGACGCCGACGGAGGCCTCGCCACCTACGGCGAAGCCTACGTCCGGTACGCGCTCACCATGGGCGCCGTGGACGTCCTCCTCCTCAGCGAAGGCCTCCGCAGCTACCGCGCCAAGATCACCTGCAGCAGCTGCGACTACACCGAGCCCGACCGCACCATCAAGGCGGGCGAGATCGACAAGAAACTCGAAGAGAAATGCCCCAAGTGCCAATCCCGCCTCACCGTCAAAGAGAAGAACGACGTCGTCGACGAACTCAGCGAGCTGGCCGAAACGTCGAAGGCCACGGTCGAACTCGTCTCCCAGGACTCGGACGAAGGCGAGACCCTCCTCAAGGCGTTCGGCGGGATTGCCGCCATCCTCCGGTACCGGCTCGATTTCCCGAAAACCATCGGTCGAGAGCCGAACGCCTCGTAGGGCCCACGGTTTCCCATCGAAACCGAACATGCCAAACTACTTCGTCGCCGCCGACCAAGAAAACGACCATGGCGCTTTCCCTCCGGACCGAACGAGCCTTCCGTAACTCCGTCGCCCTCACGTTCCTCCTCGTGGGCCTCGCCCTCCTCGCCTTCAGCCTCGGGGCCGTACTCCAGATCGGCTTCCTCTTCGGCAGCGCCCCGTTCGACGTGCAAGGCGGCGCCACCCTCGCCGGCGCAACCGCCCTCGTCTGCGCCCTGATCTATTTCGGGATCAGCATCCTCTTGTTGCGGGACCGACCCCGCCCCACCGGCGACCAAGTACCCCCCGCCACCGCGTCCGTGACCTCCCTGTTCCGCGCCGGGCTCGGGCTCTGCGTCGTCGTCATGCTCCTCGGAATCCTGTTCGCCTTCGGCAGCGCACTTCAACCCGACTCCACACGAGCGGCCCTACTCATCCTCGCCGGCGTCTTCGGCGCCACCTCCATCACGCTCTACCGTCGCCTGGACGTGAACGTCCGCGCCGCAGCCGCCATCGTCGGCTTCCTCGCCGGCGTCCTCCTGCTCTTTGCCCAACTGCGCTTCCTCAACCCCGGCGAGGACACGGGTACGTACAACGCTTGGGAGATCACCAGCCTGGTTCTCCCGCGCGTCTTCGGAGCCGTCGCCTTCATGATCGCCGCCCTAAGCGGCCTCGTCTTCGCCTACACCCGTCATCCACGACCCGAATTCGGAAGCTTCTTCATCCTTAGCCTCGCCGCCCTCCTCTACGGCGTAGGCGTATGCCTGGCCGGACTGGCGTTCTTCTTCGACACCCCCTGGAGCGCCTTCGTCCAGGTCGGCGGCGGACCGCTGCTCCAACTCGCCATCCTCACGGCCGGCACCGTCCTCCTCATCGCGGGAGGCGTCTGCATCTGCGTCGCAAGCGTCATCGGCCTCGTCCGCAACGGCCAAGGCGTCGGCCAACCGCCCACGAACCCGACCCTGCCGGCCACGACCCCCACGACCGACCCACGGACAAACACGACCCATGCGCAACGTACGGAACGGGCGCCGCCCACAAGTTAATCCTGGAGCCCCGCATGCCCACGCGATGAGCCCGCTGCACCTCGCCTACTCGGACGACGGCCCAAGCGCCGGCGAGCCGATCCTCCTCCTTCACGGATATCCGCTCAACCGCGGTATGTGGGACGAAACGACCGCCCATCTCATCGGCCAAGGCTACCGCGTGATCCGACCCGACCTGCGCGGGCACGGACTCAGCCCCATCACCTTCGAACCCGCCAGCATGTCCGCCTGCGCTGACGACGTCCTCAGCCTCGCCGACGACCTCGCCTTGAATGACTTCCGACTCGGCGGCTTCAGCGTCGGCGGCTACATCGCCTTCGAGATCCACCGAAAGGACCCCCGACGCGTCCGAAACCTCCTGCTCGTCGACACCCGCGCCGACCCCGACGCCCCGGAGGCCCGCGCCAAACGAATGGCCGCCGTCGAGACCGCCCGCACGCAGGGCATGTCCGCCATCGCCGACGACATGATCCCGAAACTCCTCTCCGAGACCACCCGCCGGAGGAACCCCGCCCTCGAGGCCCGCGTCCGCCACATGATCACGTCGACGCCCGCCCAGGGCGCCATCAACATCCTGCGCGGCATGGCCGACCGGCCCGACCAACGACCCCAACTGCCCAAGATCCAGTGCCCGACCGTCATCGTCGTCGGCGCCGAGGACAAACTCACACCCCCGGACGCCAGCATGGCGATGCATCGCGCCATCCGCGGAAGCCAGATCCGCATCGTCACCAACGCCGCCCACCTCACGCCCGTCGAGGCGCCCGAGCCCTTCCACCACTTCCTCGACCACTGGGTGAAGGAGACGTTCCCCAAGCCCCTTGGCGGAATCCCGAGCTAGATCGGGACCGCCGCGCCGCGACACATCAGCATCACGGCGGCCGCCTCCGGCACCGTCGCCTCGCCCACCGGCAAATCCGCCTGGAACCCAGCCACGTCGACGTTCGCCGGCTTCTCGACCCTGATCCGGATGGGCTCGGTGCCGAAGGCGACCGCGTCGGCAAGGGGATCGAAGCCGCGGATGTCGTCGAGATCGAGCGTCACGACCCGGAGCCCGCTTTTGCCGTGCAGCGAACCCGGGAGGCGGATGAGGCGTTTCACGTCGCTCGTCACAGGCTCGTCCGTCTCGCCTTTGGCGAGGGGGACGAGGGTATCGAATGTGAGCGTCCGCTCCATGTATTTGTAGATCTCAACACCCACGTCCACGATGCCACGTCGCGTCCCATCGGGGAACCGCACGCCTCGGATCCGGTCTTCGTCCAAATGGTCAAGGTCCTTCTGCAATGTAAGAAGGCGCGCCTTGGTAATCCCGTTGAAGTTCATCCGAAGCACGTCGTCCTTCTTTTCGGCCGGCAACGCCTTCAGGGCGGCCAGATGAAGGCGGATGGCCTCGTTTATCCGACCGCCCCACCCAGGCTCGTCGTCGGCCGGAATGACAACCGTGTTGTCGGCCTTCTGAAAACGGCCAAAGCCCTTGGTCCTTAACGTCATAGGCCTGATGAAGGCGTTCAGCTGCAGCCCCGTGCCCGTGACGAAGTCCACGATCTCGCGTCGCTCGGCGCTGTTGAGCCCAAGGGCCCGTCCATGAAGGACGTGGCAGTGGTAGCCCCGGCCCCCCGAAAACGTGAGCAGGAGGTCCTTTTCCGCGAACCCGAAGTCCCGCATGACGAAGTCCTCCACGAGGCGAAGGAAATGGTCCTTGACCTTCTCCAGCTGGGCCCGGTAGCCGAGCTTCTCCGCCCCCGGCACATGGTCGGCGTCCAGGTCGAAGATGAGTTCCGCGCCGCGCCAACCCTTCTCCACCATCGTCTTCGCGTTCGGGTCCTGGTAGAAGGCCGTCGAATAGTAGGCGTGGGCCGGCGCCCGCTGGATCATGAACTGCCGAAGCTCGCGCGGGGTCGGCATCCCGACGTGCCGCAGGAAGAACTTCTGGCCATGGAACAGGAACCCGAACTCCCGCTCGCGGAACCGTTCCACAACCGCCGGCATCGGCGTCGGATTTCGCCGATAGTAGTCGGCGAACCGCTCCGACAGCCACACGTCCTGCGGCCGCAGCTCATCCTGCATTCGCGGCCTCCTGCGCCGGCGGCGTGGCCGGCGGAGACGGCTTCGCCGGCGGCAGCGTCCGCAACCGCTTGCGGTAATAATTCAACGGATGCGTGATCGAAAAACACACCTCGTCCCGCTGCTCGAGCGGACAGATCCCGTAGGTCTGCATCGTCGAGCAGCCCGGCGTCGAATACTCGGTGCCTCCGCCGATCTTACCGGTGATGTGCTCGATCTGGTAGCGGGACTTGTTGACGTCGAAGTCGGGCACCTGCGAGAAGAACTTGAGGACCGCCTCGGAGTCCATGCCGAGCTTGTGGAGGAACGTCACGATGGCGAACCGACCCATGTGGGGGATGTTCACGTGGGCCTGGATGCCGCCCCAGATCGCCTTCATGCAGGGGGGGAAGGCCTCGATGCGGACCTCGCCCGAGGTGTCCTGCGCGAACCGGGCGCGGTGGGCGGCGAGGATCGTCGTCAATTCCGGCAGCTCCTTCGGGAACGCCTTCGCGACCTCGCGGCCGGGGCGCTCAAGCTCGGCCACCTCGTCCTCGAGTCGGTCCTTCAAGGCCTGCTCGGTGAGCCGGACGACCCGCGCCCGGTCGAGCGAGACGAAACCGGCCGAGAGTCGCTGGTTCACGAGCTTCCAGCTGGGGTCCCGGCCAGGCGCGTGACGGAGGAAGTCGAGGAAATGCAGCCGCGCGAAGGACTCGGTGTCGGAGGCCGCCTCGAGGGGGACGCCGAGGGCCGTCGCCACCGTCCACACGACGCGGTCGTCCTGCTCCGACGAAAGCCGCTCGTTGAGCAGCTTCGACTCGGCCACGGCATACCGGCTCGTGAGGTACGGGTCGTGGAGCTCCGCGAGAAGGAGCCGCGCCACCGGGTAGCTAAGAAGCTCCACCTCCGATTCGGCTTCCGTGGCGGCCGCCACATCCGCGATGCCGTCGCGCTCCATGGACCCCTTCACCCGCTGGACGGCCCGCCGCCGAACCCGCTCGAAGGCCGCATCGACCAAGAGGTCCCCCAACTGGTACCCCTGGGCCTTCACGTACTCCCGCGCGAGCGGGACGTACGGGTAACGGGCCAAGAGCTGGACGTCCACGGGGCGACCTGCATTTGCCATGAACCGGCCCGCTATGTGGGCTTTTCCCCCGGTCGGGTGAATGAGGCCCAATCCGTCCCGCCCGCGCCATTACGATTCTGGTAGCCACGTTGGCGCATGGACGCTCGCCCCCGGAAAACCTCGCTACCGGGAGCGGAACGCCTGGAAGACCGGCTGCTCGGTCCCCGTCGCCGTGGGTGTCGGGGCGAAGATGGGGTCGAACTTCACTTCCTGGCGCGGCCTCATCGTCCTGAGCCAGCCCAAGAGGAGGAACCCGACCGACCCCGCCACGAGGAGGCCCAGCGCGAAGGTCTGCAGCACGTTTCCCCCGCCGGCGGCAAACAACGCCACGGGAGGCGTCCCGAAGACGGCGACGCGGTACCCCTTGTAGTCGAGCGGCGTCCCGCGCCGCTTCAGGATGAACCATAAGGCCACGATCGAGACGAGGGCCTCGAGGAGGAACCCGGCCACGAAGACGACGCCGACGTCGCCGGCCTCGACCCACGCCTTGACCTTCGGGTTCTCGCTCACGATGAGGAACGCGATGAGCGCCACGACCGGGGCCAGGGCGCAGGAAAGGACGGCAATCGCGAGTCCCCGGTCGTGCGACGGCTTCTTGAGAATCGGCCGGGACAGCTCGAAGCCGACCGCGAGCGTGAAGGCGGCGAGCTCTCCCGCGATGAGCCCGCCCATCACGGGCCCGAACGCGAACGCGAAAGGGACGAGCGCGAGAGGGACGCCCACCCACCAGGCGCGAGAGGCCTCCAGGCGGGTCGGGGGCGGCAGGAGGGCCAAGGTTCGGGATGACGACGCGGGCTGGACTTGAGCGTTGTGGCGACGCCGTTGAACCGTCGGGGTGGCAGGCGCGGTCCTCGGCCCTCGTCCACAGACGCACACCATGCGTCGCGCTCGCCAAAAGGGTTCCAAACGCACACGGCGAAACGGGGAGCGGGGCCGTGGTTCACCCAACGACCGCAGAACGACCGGCCCTAACCCTGGCCCGCGCCCAGGTCAAACATAGCCTCCAGAGACGCCCCCAAGTTGAGGTGGTCCAGGTCAGCCCCGATTCGAGCGGCGCCCACGTGCGTGTAGACAAACTCTAATCGACTCCCGGAAGGCCCGTCTTGGTGGAACTGGTAATGGCCGCCATAGGTGGGATCCTGATAGAGGCCCAAGACCTGCACGGACGACGCGTCGTGCGATGCACCCTGGAGCGTGAACGACTTCGACCACGGACCGTTCAGGCCGCACAATGTGAACGTGGAAATTGCCCAACCGGCGCGCAAATGTCGCATCGTGATCTTGCCGTCGACGACCAATCCCACGCCCGTAACTTTGGGCGCCTCCGCCCAGTCTGCGGACCCCAGGAGGGATCGTTGCGCCGATGGCTGGCAAAACGCGTAGGGTTCAAAAGACCCGGTTCGGATCGCGCTGTACTCGTACCCTTCGTGCCGGGTCTGCTGCGTCAATGACCAGCGAGTCCCATTTGGATGGACGCGTTCGAATTCCGACTCGTTCTCGAGGACGTCCGTGGACCCGTATTCGTAGTCGCTCTTGGCGTCAAAGAGCAGCCGGAACGACGTATTGCTTGTCGCCCGCGCGAACACCGCAAGCGCGACGTCATCCCCTCGGTCAACGGAATAGTACGAAGTGAAGTGGTGGGGGGCGAGCGGCGCCCCTTGTTCATCCCCCCACGCCGCCTCCATGTAGAGTCCCGCCCAGTCCCTTCGAAGCCCGAAGAAGGAGTGGGATTCAACGAAGACCGTGAGGCCCCACTCCGTCACCACGCCCGGCGAATCGGTTGGCGTCGGCAGAAGGCGCAACTGCAATCGGGGACCGGACGAGACGAACGGCCGGGGCCGGTCGTTGGGCGGTGCACGAAAAGCAAAAGCCTGTACGGTACCTTGCGGCGACGCCGCAACCTCTAGCTCGAAGTAGTCATTCTCGGCGCTAAGCGACCGGTTCCAAACGGCGGGCCGATTGGCCGTCCCATTCCCAGGGGTTTCGAAAGCGGGTCCGGTTGCCTCCGCTGAGGTGGTTGCGGGCTCTCGGTTCGCCGGATCGGCGACGCAGCCTCCAACCAGGAGGGCCACAAGAACCCACCCCCGACGCACGCGCCATGCGTGGCCCAACGAGGTTGATATACGCTTCGGTAACGACGGACCGCCAAGCGGGCTGTTGGCCCTACGACCGCAGCACGATCTCGATGTTGACCCCGTCCGGCACCTGGATGCGCATGAGTTGCCGCAGCGCACGGTCGTCGGCGTCAAGGTCGATGAGCCGCTTGTGCACCCGCATCTCCCAGTGGTCCCACGTCTCCGACCCTTCCCCATCCGGGGACTTGCGGGCCGGCACGACGAGGTGCTTCGTGGGAAGAGGGATGGGGCCCGCGATGGCGACGCCGGTGCGCTCCGCGATCATCTTGATCTGGGCGCACACGCCGTCCACCTTGGGGGCGGAGGTGCCGGTGAGCGAGATGCGAGCCTTCTGTGCAGCCATGTCGGGTCACTCAGGGGTTTCGCTCTAGGCCGTCCGCGGCTCGATGTCGATGCAGACACCGGCCGCGACGGTCTGGCCCATGTCACGGATGGCGAAGCGTCCGAGTTCGGGGATGTCCTTCGCCTTCTCGATGACCATCGGGCGGCTGGGCCGGATGCGGACCTTCGCCGCGTCGCCGGTCTTGAGGAACTGGGGGTTGGCCTCCTTGACTTGGCCCGTCTTGGGGTCGAGCTTCTCGAGGAGCTCCTCGAAGGTGCACGCGACCTGCGCCGTGTAGGCGTGGAAGACGGGCGTGTACCCGGCCGCGATGACCGACGGGTGGTTGAGGACCATGATCTGCGCCACGAACGTCTTCGCGACGGTCGGGGGCTTGTCCACGGGGCCCGCCACGTCGCCGCGCTTCACGTCATTCTTCGCGATGCCACGGCAGTTGAACCCGACGTTGTCGCCGGGCTCGGCGCGCGGAATCTGTTCGTGGTGCATCTCGACCGACTTGACTTCCGCGGTCTTGTGGCTGGGCTCGAAGATGACGTTGTCGCCGGGCTTCAAGACGCCGCACTCGACGCGACCCACCGGCACCGTGCCGATGCCCGTGATCGAGTAGACGTCCTGGATGGGCAAGCGAAGGGGCTTGTCCGTGGGCTTCGCGGGGATCTGGAACGTGTCCATGGCCGCGACGAGGGTCGGGCCCTTGTACCAGCCGAGGTTCTTGCTCGGTTCCTTGATGTTGTCGCCGACCCACGCGGAGACCGGGATGATCTTGTACTGCTGGTCCGTGAATCCGACGCTCTTGAGGAGCTTCGTGACCTCGTCCTTCACGTTGTTGTAGACCTGCTCGTTGTAGGGCGGCTTCGTCGCGTCGATCTTGTTGAGCGCCACGATGAGCTGCCGGATGCCGAGCGTGCGCGAGAGGAAGACGTGCTCCTTCGTCTGGGCCTGGATGCCTTCGATCGCGGAGACCGTGAGGATCGCGCAGTCCGCCTGCGACGTGCCGGTGATCATGTTCTTCACGAAGTCGCGGTGGCCCGGGGCGTCGATGATCGTGAAGTAGTACTTCGCCGTGTCGAACTTCTTGTGCGATACGTCGATCGTGACGCCTCGCTCCCGTTCCTCCTTGAGGTTGTCCATGACCCACGCGAGGTAGAACGAGCCCTTTCCCTTCTCTTCGGCCTCCTTCTTGAAGCGCTCGATTTCATGCGCGGGGAACTGCCCCGTGTCGAGCAGGATGCGGCCGACGAGCGTCGACTTGCCGTGGTCGACGTGACCGATGACGACCATGTTCAGGTGCGGTTTGTTCGCCATTTTGGGATTCCTCCTAGGAGTCTGTCCGTCGCCCGAGCGCGCAAGATGACTCTCACGCAGCCGCCGACCCGGCGGGAACGGTCCTCAAGCGCGGGCGCTTAAGAACCGTCGGGGCGAATTGCGTCGGCGAACGCGCTCTTGTATATAACGACTTCTGGGGCGTTGGCGGTCGAACATGGACTTCTCCAGCCGACGGCGCCCCGCAGGTCAACCCCGCGTCTCCGCAGGGTTCTCATCGGGGCGGCGGCGGAGGGACGTCCGCCTCCTCCTCGACCGTCCGCGCCGACGCGACGAACTCGACCACGTACGACACGGCATGCACGAAGGCGCGGATGCCCGCGATCGAGGAAAGCTGCCGGACCTCGCGGCGCATGGCGCGCGCGACGTCCACGACGGGCGCCCCGCCCTCCTCGTGGATCCGCCGCAAAGCAAAGATTGCCGCCACGCCGACAGCCGCCGAAACGAACGCCAAGACGTGGAAGCCCCGCAGCGTCCAGGCCCATCCGAATACGTTCGCCCCCTCCCAGACGACGCCCGAGCCCATCACGCGCCACAACGCCCCGGCGCCGATCGTGGCGACACCCGCGGCCAACGCCTTGCTGAGGCTCATACCGGCAAGGTACGCAGGCGCCCCCTGGTCGGGCGCCGTCTTTAGGAGGATGTTGTGGCTCGTCAACTCCACGCCGCCGATCGCGAACCCGCTCAGGAAGTGGAGGACGGCGACGAACGCCAGCACCATCCATGACGGCGCCGGGTTCACAAGGCCCCAGGCGACCATGACGGCGACGAGGATCCCCATGGAGATGAGCAGGATGGGCCGGTTCCCAAAGTGGTCGGACAGGTAGCCCCAGCCCCGAAGGCTTCCCGCATAGCCGACCTGGCTCACGAGCGCGACCAACGTGATGGCGGCGAAGCTGTACTCGAAAGAGCGCAGCAGGAACACGGCGACGAAGGGCAACGCGATCGTGAGGGTGACCGCGACGAGCGTCGTCGCCAAGAGGAGCCGTCGGTTCGCGGGCTCTCGGATGGAGTGGACGATGAGGCCGAGCGTGCTTCGCGTGCGCGGGACGGGCGGCGGACGGGAATGAGGCGTGCGGGCTGAAGGCGGAACCCGAAGAACCGGCCGAGCTGGCCCCGCGGAAGGAGGTCGCGCATCCACCAGTTCCAAGCGGCGGCCGAGATGACGGTGAAGACCGCCATCACGGTGATGAGCACGACGAGGATCCCCACGCCCATGAGGCCGCGTAGGAGGAGAACCGCGATGAGAAGCAGCATCGTCCGGGCGGCGGCGCTGCCCAGGATGACGATGAGCTTCCGGTCCCAAACGTGACGAAGGATCTTGACGGCCGGGAACTGGGCGAGCTGGGCGAGAAACGGCAATGACGCCAGGATCCCTATCGTGAAACTGTCGGCCCCCAGGTACAGGCCCAACCCGGCGAGGAACACGCCGCCCGTGAGGATATCCATGAGCCGCGAGCAGACCCCGTCGAGCACGACGTCGCGGCGCGCCGCCCGAGCCTGGTCTTCGGTCAGCGCGTCCCCGGGCAGCGGCATGGCGGTTGTGCCGCCGCAGGGCTAGGACGTTCTTAAGACGACAGGCGCGGTTCCGGCCAGAAGGCCTTCCACAATTGTCCCACGCCGACCATAACGCCGAGGCGCCTCCCGCTACGGGTCCCCCG
>JACPAO010000136.1:0-10173 GCA_016180755.1 Methanobacteriota archaeon | reverse complement strand
CGATGCCGCGACGACGCGCCAGCAAGCCGACCGGCTCCCTCGTCGAGTACGGCGTCATCGGCGACCTGCACACCGCGGCCATCATCAGCCGCCACGGCTCCATCGACTGGCTTTGCTTCCCCCGCCTCGACTCTCCGAGCGTGTTCGCGGCCCTCCTCGACCCGGATCGCGGGGGCGCCTTCTCGATCGCCCCGTCCGACCCCTACGAGTCCCAGCAACGATACGTCGCGGAGACCAACCTTCTGGAGACCCGGTTCGAGACCCCGACGGGCCGCGCGGTCCTCACGGACTTCATGCCCGTGGAAACGGTCGACCAAGAGGAATACGCGTTCCAGGAACTGCACCGCCTCCTCGTCGTCGAGAAGGGCCACGTCGAGGGCGGGGCAGAATTCGCCCCCCGCTTCAACTACGGCCGCCTGCCCCCGAAGCTGACCCGGCACGGCCATGGGATTCACGCCAACGGCGCAACCCACGACCTCGTCCTGAGCTCCGACCTGCCTTTCGAGGTCGAGGACGACGTTGCCCTCGCCGACTGGTCCCTCCAGGAGGGCCAGCGCCTTCGTTTTGTCCTGCGCTACGGCACGGAATACGTTCGTCGACCCGACGTCTACATGACCGACGTGAAGGTCGCCTTGACGACGGCGTTCTGGAAGTCGTGGATCCTGCCGACGACCTTCGACGGGCGATGGCGCGACCCCGTCCTGCGGTCGGCGCTCGCGCTCAAGCTCCTCATCTACGCTCCGACCGGCGCCCTCGCCGCCGCCGCGACGACGAGCCTCCCCGAGACGCCGGGCGGAATCCGGAACTGGGACTACCGCTACAGCTGGGTCCGGGATTCGGCCTACGCCATGCTCGCCTTCCAAGGGCTCGGCTTCACGCGCGAGGCCCGCCGATACCTCCGTTGGCTGAGGCGCCTCCTGCGCGGACTCACCCGGGACGTGAGTGAACTGCGGGTCCTCTACGGGCTCGAAGGCGAGACCGACCTCGCCGAGACCGAGCTTCCCCATTTGCGGGGCTACCTGGAGAGCCGTCCCGTCCGCATCGGCAACGCCGCCATCGAACAGGTCCAGCACGACTTCTACGGAAGCCTGGTCGCGGCGATCTATGAAAGCTACCGGCTCCCCGAAGGGTTCCCGGACGAGGCCTGGCGGACCGTCCGCGCCATCGCCGAACACATCGTCCGCAACTGGGAACGGCCCGATCAGGGAATCTGGGAGATCCGTGGACCGCCCCAACGGCACACACACTCCGCGGTCATGTCATGGGTCGCGCTCGACCGCGCCCTCAAGATCGCGGAAACGCGACTCCAGGATGAATACTGGTACCGCTGGGGGCGCGAACGGGACCGGATCCATGCAACCCTCCTCGCGCGGGCCTGGAACCCCCGCCTTCGCTCCTTCACGCAGACGCTCGACGGGAACGACGTCGACGCGAGCCTCCTCGTCATCCCGCTCATCGGCTTCCTTCCCGCCGACGACCCGCGCGTGCTCTCCACCATCGAAGCGCTCGACCGCGAACTTGGCGACGGGGCAATTTCCCGCAGGCGCTCACGCACCTCGCCCACATCAACGCCGCCCTCGCCCTCCATAAGGCAATCGAACAGCGACCCCACGTCGTTGCGGGAAAACAGTAAAAACCTCCTGCGCATGCGAGCTCTCTTTCCCAACTCACCCTCCTCCATGCGCAACCTGAAAATCGGCATCACGACGCAGACGCCCCTCCTGCGCTTTCCCCGGAACACCAACGGAGACGCAACCACCCTCACGCTCCGCCTCGGCCAGCTCGGCGCCGAGGATGGGGTGCATCTGAGCCCCGGCGGCGTCACCCGGATGGTGTTCCCAAAGATCCAGCAATGGGCCCGGACCGGCTGGATGCGCAACGCCCACTGGTTGTCGCTGCAGCCCCGTGGCCCCCGCCATGTGCGGTTCCGCGATGTGCCGCTCGAGGTGCACCACCTAACCCTCCCACCAAGCAATCTGCGGGCCTACGCCCGCACCAAGGAGAAACTATGGGGTGCAATCCATGGCCTCGCCTCGCCGGCTTTCGACGCAAAGGATTTCCGCTTCTACAGCCACTACAATTGGTATACGGCCGATGCGCTGCTGCGGTACCAACCCGACCTCGACATCGCCTACATCCATGACTTCCAACTCCTGCAGTTGGGCGCGCTCACCGGCCTCGCGGCCCCGTCCTGCTTCCGGTGGCATGTCCCCTTCGTGCCCCAGGTGATTCCGCCCTACATCCGGAACTTCCTCATCCGAACGATGGAAGATTTCGACCTTGTGGTCGTGAGCACGCGGCGCGACCTCGAAGGCCTCGCCCAGGCAGGCTTCCGCGGCGCCGCGCGGCAGGTCTACCCCGACATCAACCTCGGCGACTGGCCGACGCCTACCTCCAACGCGATCGGCGAGTTCGAACACGACCTCGGAATTCGCCCCGACGACCCGGTCGTCCTCATGGTCGCCCGGATGGACCCCATGAAGCGCCACGACCTGGCCTTGGAGGCCGTCGCCCGACTGCGCCGCGAACTGCCAAGACTGCAGCTCGTCCTCGTCGGGAACGGAAGTTTCAGTAGCTCGAAGGGCGGCGGACTCGGCCTCGACAAATCCGCCAACTGGGCGCGGCGACTCCAGGCGCTCGCCAGGCGCCTCCGAATCGCCGACCGCGTCCATTTCGCCCACTGGATCAATGACCGTCGGCTCGCCGCGGCGTACGCCCGCGCCAACGTCGCGGTCCTGCCGAGCGACCTCGAAGGGTTCGGCCTCACCATCTTCGAAGCTTGGCGCTACGGGTGCCCCGCCGTCGTGAGCCTTGGGGCCGGCGTGAGTGAGCTCTTTTCCGGCCCGGCGACGTGACGGGTCTGGCGCGCGGAATCCGCCAGGCGCTGCGGGGCGAGCGAGGACGGCGCGTCGCGCGCGCCGGCCGGGAAGCCGTGCAACGACACGACGTTCGGCCCGCGGCACGACGCATCCGGGGAGTCCTGGAAGAGACCATCGGGCGATTCGGGGGACCCGGCACGTGATCCACCTCCGAGGCACCCGCGGGCCCCTTGGCATCGCGGCCGTCGTGACCGACCTCGATCGGACCCTCACCGACCGACGGCTGCGCGTCCACGCGGCGACCCTCTTCACGCTTCGGAAGCTTCGCCGCCGAGGCGTCCGCCTGGTGCTCGCCACGGGCCGAAGCCTACGCGAGTTCCGCTCCCGCCGAGCCCTCCTCCACACGTTCGATGCGTTCATCCTCGAAGGCGGCGGCCTCGTGGGCCCGCGCGCGGCCCTTCGGCCCACGAAGCGACGGACCGGCACGTTTGAGGCGTTCAAGTCGTGGCTGCGGGAGCAGAACCTCCAGCATCGGTCGGGAGAGACGTGCATCTCGGTCGCTCGGTCGCAAGGCCATCGCCTCCAGAAATTCCCGCACCTCGAAGGCCTCCAAGTCACCCCGAACCATGACCGCATCGACATCACCCTGCGCGGCGTGCACAAGGGCTCGGGGCTCCGCGCGCTACGAGCCGGCATTGTGGGCCGCGGCAACGTGCTGGCGTTTGGCGACGGAGAAAACGACGTCGCGCTGTTCAAGGCGGCGGACTACCGCGTCGCGGTGGCCAACGCCGTCCCATCCCTTCAGGCCGAGGCGGACGAGACGACGGACGAATACGGCGGGTCGGGCGTCCGCGCGTTCCTCGAGAACCGTCTCCTAGGAGGTTCGTCGTGATCGTCCTCCAAGCCCTTCCCGCGGCGTTGCCGGCTTGGGCCGTCCTTCTTGTCATTGCGGCCGTGGCCCTCGCGACAGGCTTTCTCTTCGAGGCCCTCGTCATCCGGTTCCTGCGCCGGCTCGTGAAGAACAGCACGGGCGAGATGGACGACTTCGTCCTCAAGGCCATGCACCCCGCTCTGCTGGTATTCGTCTTCGTCGCCGTGCTTCTCTACGGCATCCTCGAGTTCGCCGAAACGTTCGACGCCACGACCCGCCGGCGCATCGGCGACTTCGGGTTCGCGATCGTCGCCTTCCTGTTCGCCCTCTTCGTCGCCCGGCTCCTCCAGGGCGCGCTCAGCTACCGCGCCCGCACCAACGCACGATGGCAACCGGTGGCCATGCTCGGCGGCCGCCTCGGTGCCGCCGCGATCTACGCGATCGCCTTCATGGTCATCCTCGACCACTACAACGTCGAGATCTCGCCGCTCGTTGCGAGCCTCGGGATCGGCGCCATCGCCGTCGGCCTTGCGCTGCAGGACACGCTCACGAACGTCTTCGCCGGCATCTGGATGCAGACGGGGAACTACTTCAAACCGGGCCATTTCATTCGGGTCGAAGACGCCAACATCGAAGGCTACGTCGCCGAGCTCGGCTGGCGCACCACGAAGATCCGGACCCTCCCCAACAACATCGTCGTCATCCCCAACTCCAAGCTGTCGCAGAGCGTCGTCACGGACTACTACCTGCCCTCGACCCGCATGTCCCTCTTGATCTCCGTGAGCACCCAATACGACGAGGACCCGGACCGGGTCGAAAGGATCCTCGTCGAGGAAGCCCTCGCCGCGGCCGCCGAGACCCCCGGCCTCCTCAAAGACCCGGAACCCTTCGTCCGACTCATCCCCGGCTTCGGCGAATACGCCCTCCAGTACACGCTCATCGTCCAGGTCCGGGAATTCACCGACCAGTACCTCGCCCAGCACAACATCCGAAAACGGCTCCTGCGACGATTCAAGCAGGAAGGCATCCGCATCCCCTACCCGACCCGCGAGAACATCCAGCGTGCCGGGCCCCCCGTAGAGGCCGCCGACGCGACCGACACCTAAATGGCGCGCCCGGCATCCCGAACGGTCGTGGAGCCCGCACTGGAGCTCGACGGCGTCACCAAGGTCTTCCGCACCTGGGACGGAAAGGAGTTCAACGCGGTCGACGGCGTAACCCTCCGCGTACCCCGCGGACAGCTCTTCGGTTTCCTCGGCCCCAACGGTGCAGGAAAAACGACCCTCCTTCGGCTCATCCACGCCTTCTGGCCCCCGACGCGTGGGCGCCTTCGCGTCCTCGGATACGACCCCGCGACCCAAGGCGGCGAGCTCAAGGCCCGCATCGGCGTCGCTCCCCAGGACAACAACCTCGACCCCGACTTCAACGTCCGACGCAACCTCACCACCTACGCCAGGTACTTCCGCCTGCCGCGCGCCGAGGCCGCCCGTCGCGCCGACGAGCTCCTCGACTTCGTCGGACTCAAGGACAAGCGACGCGAGGAGATCGACACCCTGAGCGGGGGCATGAAACGACGGCTCGTGCTCGCACGCAGCCTCATCAACGAACCCGACCTCATCCTCCTCGACGAACCAACAACCGGCCTCGACCCGCAGGCGCGCCACCTCGTCTGGGACAAGATCCGCGAACTCCGGCGCCGCGGCACGACGATCCTCCTCACAACCCACTACATGGAGGAGGCCGAACTCCTCTGCGACGACCTCGTCATCATGGATGGCGGGAAGATCCACGTCCAAGGCCGACCCGCGGACCTCATCGCGAAGCACGTGGGCCGCGACGTGCTCGAGCTCGCCTTCCATCCCGGTTCGACGCCTTCGGTCGAGGACCTGCGCCGCCTGCCAGGCGCCGCCGACGCCCGCATCGAGATCCACGCCGACCGGGCCTTCGTCTACCACGACGACGTCGAATCCATCGCCCACCAGGCCAAGGCCCGCTTCCGGCTCGAAAGCAGCCTCGTCCGGCGGGCCGGGCTCGAAGACGTCTTCCTCCGGCTCACCGGGAGGCAGCTTCGCGAATGACGTTCCCCCTTCTCTTCCGACGGCCCCGCTTTAGCGGGCACAGCCACCTCGTCGCGTGGAGGAACGCCGACGTCTACTTCCTCGCCTGGAAGACGGATTTCCTTCCGCCGCTTCTCGAGCCCATCCTGTGGCTCGTCGCGATCGGTTACGGCCTCGGCACCTTCATCGAGGACGTCGAAGGCGTCCCCTACGCGGAGTTCCTCGCCCCCGCCCTCCTCACGCTCACCGCCCTCAACGCGAGCTTCTTCGAATGCAGCTACGGAAGCTTCGTCCGCATGTACTGGCAGAAGACCTACGACGCCATCATCGCCACACCCGTCGCGCTCGACGACGTCATCCTCGGCGAACTCCTGTGGGCCGCGACGAAGAGCGTCATCAACGCCGCCATCGTCCTCGGAGTCATCGCCGCCTTCGGACTCGTCCACAGCTGGCTCATCCTCCTCGCCTTGCCGGTCGTCTTCGTCGCCGCGTTCGCCTTCGGGGCCGTCGGCATCCTCACGACCAGCCAGGCGCCCAACATTGACGCGTTCAACTACCCCATGTACCTCTACGTGACGCCCATGTGGTTCCTCAGCGGGACCTTCTTCCCGCTCACCGACGAACTGCCGCCGGCCTTCCACTTCCTCGCCTACACGTTCCCGCTCACGCACGCGACCCGCATCGCGCGCGGCCTCAACCAAGGCCTTATCACCGACGACCTGCTGAACAGCTTCCTGTGGCTCGTCCTCGTCGGGCTCGTCCTCACGCTGCTCTCGATCAACGCCATGCGCCAGCGCCTCATCAAGTGAAACGCGGCAAGGCCATCGTGCTCTTCTCGGGCGGCGTCGACTCGACCCTCGCCCTCGCCTGGGCCATCCGCAGCGGATACCAGCCGACCGTCCTCGAGTTCGACTACGAAGGCCGACCCGAGGCCGAGAAGCGCGCCGCCCACACGATCCTCCGACGCCTCGGGTCCCCGCCGCACGTCCGCCTCACCCTCGGCGCGTCCCTTCGGCCGGACGGCGAGACAGGCGGGTACCTCGCGAGCCAACTTCCCCTCCACGGCATGACGGCCGCCGACCGTCGCCGTCTCGCCGAGGAACTCGGGGCGCCGGTCGACCTCGCCTGGAGCTGTTGGAAGGACGGCGACCGGCCTTGCGGCCGCTGCGAGAAATGCAAAGAACGGGCGCGGTCCGCACCTACCTAGGCGCCGCCCACCGACTCGTCACGGCCTCGGCCGGCTTCGAACCGGCCGCCGCCGGCCGAGAGGTTGACGAGCATCCCTGCCGCCACGATCCAAAGCCCACCCCAGACGAGGTGCATTCCCGGGAGCGTGCGGACCGTGAACGTGACCGCGTCCACCTCACCCGAAACGAGTTCGACGTTGTCCTCGTGGGCGAGGAAGGTGCGCTCGGGCGTCACGAACTCGACCGGCCGCAAGTACACGTCCTCCTCCGTGAAGCGCTCGACCCGCACACGTTCGGCGTAGTGGCGCGGCAGTTCCCACCACATCGTGAGCGGGGCCCGGTCGAGGACCTCGCTTCCCTTGCGCACCTCGACGAGGGCGCTCACCTCGCGGCGCGCACCCAGCTCCGGATCGATTGGCTCCGCTCGCGAGCCCACGAGCGTGAACGTGTAGCCGTGCATGTGGACGGTCTCCCCCTGAGCGAGCGCGACCTCCGTCTCCGGGGCCTGCTGGTACGTCGAGAGGGCGATGCCGAGGAGGCCGAGGACGATCGCCACGTGCATGAGGTACACGCCGGTCTTTCGGATCTCGCGCGTCACGCCGGCCATGCAGGAAAGGATCGGTGCGGCCTTCGCGGCGTCGGGGAAAGCGTTCCTCCGTCGCTCCCCCAGCCAGAGGACGATCGGTGCGAGCACCGGCGTGACCATGAAGCCGAGGCCGAGGAGGAGGAAGACGGCGCCGTAGCGGTGGGCGCGGACGGTCTTCGCGCGGAGGAGGCCGATGGAGGAGAGGGTCGCCCCGAGGCCGAGGAGGAACCCAACGGGCGCCCACCAGGCGGACGGGTGCAGGTCGACGAACCCGAAGGGGATACGCGTGGGCGGGTTGCACGATCGCCCAGAGGAGGGCGGGCAGCACGAGAAGGAGCTCCCATAGCTCCCGCCCGACGAGCGCCATGAAGACGCCAAGGAGCCCCGCCGCCGCGCTGATCTCGACGGCCCGGCGCTTTCCGAAGACCTGATGGGTGAGCGCCACCGGCAGGACGAGGAGGATCGGCAGCGCCACGATGGGGGCGCGCTGTTCGTACACGGCACGGTTGTAGCCGTTGACGCTCAGCACCTGAAGGAGGAACGTCACGAGGAACGCGAGGCTCAGGAGCACGACCCCCAGGAAGACGAGTTGCGGGGTCGCGATGTACCGGTCCCAGAACGTCTTCTTCTCCGCCCCGGGCGCCTCGTCCTTCCCTGCGAGCCCGGGGCTTGCGAAGACGAGCGCGGCGCCGAAGGCGAGGATGCCGAGCCCGAATGCGGCGTTCCCGAACGTGATCCGGTCGGCGAGCTCGAACACGGCGGAGAGGACGAAGCCGACGTCGAGGAAGGCAAGGAGGCTCAGGGCGGCGAGGACGCCGATCCCGATGCGGGCGGTCAGCGGGGCCGCGCGGGCCCCCGTCCGCGACTCGAGGGCGTCGTCGTGGATCCGCTTCAGGTAGGCGGCGAGCGCCACGAAGATGGACGCAACCAGCATGGCCCCGAGCCATCGGAGGATGGGGCTCGTGTCGAGGATGTTGAGGAGCCGCACGAGCGGGTCCGCTGCGAAGTTGCGGCTCGGGTCCGTGAACGCGTGGACGCTCACCCAGAGCCCGGTCCGGGTCGCGAACGTGCTGAAGAGGTCCGCGACGAGCGTAAGGACGGCAAACAGCGGGGCCGCGGCAGCGAACATTCGGCGCTTGCGGAAATAGAGAAGCGAATGGACGAGGAGTAGGATCGGGAACCAGGCGAGGAGGTTCGCCGTCTCGACGGGATCCCAGGCCCAGTAACCGCCGAAGTTGAGCACGTAGTAGGCCCAAAGGCCGCCAAGCCCCAGTCCGACCGTCGCCACGAGGAACGCCCACCGCGTCCAAGGCAGGGCCACGTCGGCCCATTCCGGTCGGCGGGTGACGACGGCGGCGATGCCGCCCGCAAACAGGAGCGTGCCGAACGCGTACCCCACGAACTGGAGGGGCGGATGGATGATCATGAACGGCGTCCGCAGCACGGGCTGGAGGCCAGTGCCGTCCGGCCGCGCCTGGAACAGGTACGGGTCGGTGCGCTCGAAGGTCCCTCCGACAAGGAGGAGCACCTCGAACGCGATGACGACGCCGAGGCCCACGGCGAGGATCCAGGCGTTGACGCGCCGCATCGCGTCGGGATCCGGGACGAGCCCGGCGGCGGCCTTCCTCTCCCAGATGCGGTGGTTCAGCGTGAGCCACAGGGCCGAGAACGCGGCCCACAGGAGGACGGTCCCTTTCTGGCCGCCCCACAGGCCGGCGACCCGATAGTACCACGGCGTGTCGCGGGACGTGTAGGAGTGGACGTATTCCACCTGGAAGTTGTAGGTGAGGAAATAGAAAACGAGGAGCCCGGTCGCAAAGAAGAGCGCGGCGTTCGTGGCCGTGAGCAGACGTGCGACAGGACCGGCGCGGGCGCCCGGGTTCCAGAGGTTCCGGACGACGAGCGTGAACGCGGCCGAGCTCGATACAAGCGCCACCCACAAGAGCAAGTCCTCGCCGTTCACGCGTGGCCCTCCGGTGGCCGCGGCCCCGCGCGCCTCGGGCCCCGTGCGACCCACGTGAACGCGACGGCCGCGACGGCCCCAAGTCCCAAGAGCCACGGCGCCCCAGGCCGCAAGTACTCGAAGCGGCCGCTTTCGACCTTGCCGGAGAGCACGCCGAACTCGTTGGCGAGGTAGTCGGCCGCGGCGTCCCCGTACACGCAGGCGGCGCACCAGGTCGCCGAGTACATCTCGAGCAAGACGGCCTTCGAGACCTGGTGCGTCGGGCCGCTCTGGCCCGGGCGCCACGTCGCGCTCTGGAGCACCTCCTTGAACTTGAACGTCGCCGAGTCCTCGCGGACGTTCTGGACGTAGACGACGACGCCGGCCCGCGAGGGGTCGGCCAGCCGGGCGGCGTCGAAGGTGACGTTGCGCCGGACCGAGCTCCCGCTCGCGAGGTCGAGCGCCGGCAGGGGATAGCGCCAGGGGCGGGAGATGAACTCGATCGGGTCGAGGCCGTAGAGGACGAGAAGGTCGGCGGCGCGGAGGCACTCGCCCTCGGCGGCGCCGCTGGTGACGATGCCGACGTAGTGCGGATCGTCGGAGGCGATCACGCCCTTGGCCTTGTAGGTGGTGAGCACCGGGCAGCGCAGCCCGGCCACCAGCCGGCGGAGCGCGGCAGCAGCGCGGGGCTCGCGCGCCTCGAGGCCGGCG
>JACPAO010000051.1:2967-5140 GCA_016180755.1 Methanobacteriota archaeon | reverse complement strand
TTACCAAACCGGCTATCGGGACCCGCACGCCGAGATCATGCGGCAGGATGCCGCGGTCTTTTGATCCGAAGCGGCCGCCGCCAACGGCCGTCGACAGGGAACGGCGTACGCGCCGCTTGATTCTCTTCGTCGCCTCCAGTCAGTTTTTTCTTGGCGGCGTTGACGGTCTCGTCGCCCCGCTCGACCGGCTCTACTTGTGGTGGGGCGCAGGCGTCCTCGTCCTCATCGCAACAAATCGAATCCAAAAATATATGGGCAAGTTGAGGCGATTTTTGGCTTGATGCCGCGCAGCCCGAAGGACGGTTTTTGGGTCGGCTTTTTTCTCCGCCACGATCCGATGGAACTAATGACGAACGCCCTCGGCGTCATCATGTTCTGCGGCGCCATGTGGGCGCTGGGGAAGACTCTAGGGCTGTATTGAAAATCGCGACAGCCCGCGCAAACGCCCTTACCAATAATCGGTTGTAGCCGCCGTTCGCAGCAGGTCGCGATGAGTGCTGCTCGACGGCGACCCGACCGTGCAACCGAGATTGACCCCGTGGTCCCTGCGTTCAGGCACCAAGAGGACAATTCAGACGATTTCGCTTCCGCCGAAACGATGCTTCTCGTGAGGTTCATCTTGATCGTCTACGCCATCCAGTTCCTCGCGCACGGCATCGTCGGCATCCTCAACGAGGACGTGTCAAAGGCGACCGTTTGGTTGGTGAGCGCCGTCGTGGTTGGTTTGATCGGCTTCGTCACGGCGCGCCGGGTGGCCCGGCCGGCGGGCCGCAAGGCCCGAACGTAGAAGCTCACAACCTATATCTACTGGTCAATAATACCTATTCACAGAAGGTATGGTAGGACAGTTCACGGCGGCCCCCCCCCGACGTCGACCGCTGGCTCACCGAGTTGAAGCGCGGCGGCACCAAGCTCGCCATCCTCCAACTCATCCGCGAACAGGACCGATACGGCTACGAGATCGTGAGCAAGCTCGGCGAACACGGCGGCGGCGAACTCGCCCTCGCGGAAGGAAACGTCTACCCCGCCCTCCACGGCCTCGAGCGCGACGGGGCCATCGCCGCCTACTGGCGCGAGGTCGAGCCCGGCGTCCCGCCCCGAAAATACTACCGCATCACGCGCGAGGGCATTGCCCTCCACGACTCCATGGTCCGCGCCTGGGCCGCCTACACCAAGGCCGTCAACCAGCTCCTCAACGGAGGCGCCAAGAAATGAAGACCGACGCCGAGGCCCAGGCCTGGGCCGAGAAGGTCGTCGACGGCCTCCTCGAAAAGGAGGACGTCGCGGGCGCCTGGCGGGCCCGTCCCACGCTGCTACGCTTCCTCCACGACATCGCCGACGACATCGCCCGCGCGCACCGGCACGCCATCATCGACCTGGACTCCATGCTCCAGGCCTTCTACGAGGCCGGCGGCTTCGACGGCCTCCTCCGCTTCCTATCGATCAACAACCCGAGTGGTGCAACCCGATGAAGATGGATGAGCACGCCCGAGCCTGGGGCCACGAATTCGTCGCCGGAGTCCTGAACACGACGGCGCTGCCGCCCGAGCAGCGCAACAGCCTCCACTGGGAGATCCTGAGCCACCTCCACGAGAAGGCCGAGCGACGCGTCGAGGCCCGCGGCGGCACGGCCATCACCCTCGCCGACCTCCAGGCCGTCGTCCAGGAGATGGGCGGCCCCGACGGCGTCGGCGCCGTCTTCCTCCAGACGCGCGTCGTCGCGACCCCACGCGCCGGCTTCGGCAAACGCCTCGGCGCCTTCCTCATCGACGCCGTCCTCATCGCTGTCGGGCTCGGGTTCCTGAGCCTCTTCATGTTCGAGTTCTTCTTCCTCGACGCGATCTGGTTCTTCGACGCCGTCTTCCCCGTGTTCTACTTCGGCGCCGCCTGGGGCTACCTCGTCGTCTGCGAGATGCGCTTCGGCGCCACCGTCGGCAAGATGGCGTTCAAGCTGCGCACCGTCATGGTCGACGGCCGGCCCCTCACGCCGGGCGCCGCGATGGTCAGAAACGTCGCCAAAGTGATCCCGCCCCTTCTCCTCATCGACGTCCTCCTCTATCTCGTCGCCTTCAGCCGCGACGACCAACGCGCGAGCGACCGCCTCGCCAACACGATCGTCATCGACACGACCAAGACGGCGTGGACGCCGCCCCCCGCCCCCCCCCCCCCCCCC
>JACPAO010000051.1:0-2821 GCA_016180755.1 Methanobacteriota archaeon | reverse complement strand
CCCCCCTGGCGTCCACGCCTCCCTCTACCTCGTCCGCCAAAAACTTTATCCCATACCACGACCCGGGCGAAACCCGGCCCAACCCCCCAGGAGGCGGCCCCCAATGAAGACCCAACTCATCGCAGCCCTGTTTGCCCTCGCCGGCGTGCTCTCGGGATGCAGCGGACCCTCGGGAAGCCCCGACGACGCGACGACGTCCGACGCCCCCGACGCATCCCCCACCGACGGGACCGACGAGAAGGACCCGGAGGCCGCCGCCATCCCCACGTCGAAGAACGCCTACTTCGATTTCGCGGGCTGCAGCGAGATGAACTTCCTCCTCCCCGTGCCCGCCGAGGACTTCGGCGACGCGGGCCCGCTCACCGTCAAGACCTCCGACGCCGCCGGCCTCCTCATCGATATCATCTTCACGGTGATGTCCTGCGACACGCTCGACTCGTCGGGCCGCATGGTCGAGAAGCCGGTCGCCGTCTGGGGGATGGTACCCGTCGAGGCGTACGGGCCCCTCAAGATCGACGGCGTGACGAGCTACTACTGGCTGGGCCTCGCCGCGACCAGCCATCCCGAGATCCGCAGCGTCCTGCGCGCCCGCGGCGTCGAGATCGAGAAGGCGACCATGACGTTGAAGTTCGACCAGCTTGCCGGCAACGCCAAGGCGCGTGGCTCCTTCGAAGGGAAGGCCGGCGACTTCCGCATCTCCGCCGAGAGCGCGATGGTGGGCGCCCCCGCCAACGGGGTCGCGGGCACCCTCGGCCTCTACACCTTCAAGGAGTCACGGAACACGCAGAAGCTGTGGGTCCACCAGGTCAACTTCACCGCGTACAAGTTCTACGACAAGGGCGCGGCCCTCGTCACGCCCGCGTTCCTGCCCCTACCGGGCATCCCCGGCGCGCTCGAGTTCCCGCAGCCCGTGAAGGCCTACCACAACCTCGACTACGGCGCCCGCTTCGACTTCGACCGGGGCATCCTCGAGAAGTGATCACGCCGGCTTCGGGTTAAGGAGCCACCGAAGGCGCCAACTGAGGAGCATGAACCATAGGACGCTGAGGCTCAGGTAGAGGAGCCCGTCGCCCCGCCGCTCGTTCCACAACTCCCAGGTCCCGTACACGAGCATCGCGCCGGTCCCCACGACCTGGAGGACGAGCAAGACGATCGCAGCGGCCTTCGAGGGCGTCGTCACGCGGGCGGGCGGTTCGGGCACGTCCCCGCGCAAGGCGCCGACCCGTAATAAACCTCACGCTCGACCGGTTCGAGGCGAAACGCCCGCGCACCGCTTTATCCCGCCGCCGCCCATGGGGGACGCGGATGCCTCGCCGAAAATACGGCCGAATGGTGCACGACGTCGGATCGAACGCCGGGAAGAACTCCGCGAACCGGAACCGGGCCGCCGGCGCCCCGAAGTCCTAAACGGCCGCTTGCCCCGGCCAGCCGGTCCCGACCGCCTCTTCTAGGGGCACACCCGAATCCCGGCCATGGACGCCCGCACCCTGACCCTGCCCTACGACGACCACGCCGAACACCAACTCACCCGCGTGAGCCTCCTTCGCGCGGGCGTGCCCCAACGTGTCATCGACGACGAGCTTCCCATCACCAAGAAGCGGCCGAACCGACCGGGCCCCACCGCGTAGGGGAACCGGAAACGGCCGCCGCCAACAACCTTAAACGCTGCCCGCGCGCCTCCACGCCCGGCGGGGCGCATGGACGGCCACGTTCGACGCACAACGACCCTTCTTGCGACGGCGCTCGTGATTGCGTCCGCGGGCTGCGTCGACGCCGCCCCCACGACCGCGCTCGGCGCCTCGTCCTCCGCGCCCCAGGCGACCGTCCACCAATCCGCCGGGCAAGGGACCCTCGACGGGGTCGTCCTCGACGACGAGGCCCGGCCCATCGAAGGCGCCAAGGTCGCAGGCCAGCACCGCGACGTCATGAACCAGACGTTTGAAGTCGCAAGCGGCCCCGGCGGACGGTTCCTCGTCACGGGCCTTCAGGAGGGCACGTACATCGTCCAGGTCACGCGCTTCGGATACTACCCTTCGCCGCCCCGGCTCGTCGAGGTGAAGGACGGCGAAACGGCTTCCCTCATCCTCACGCTCGAGCCCACGCCGAGCTACGAACCGTTCCACGCGACCAAGACGCACAACATCCACTGGAACTGGGACGCCGGCGTGATCCTTCCGGTCGTCGGATACCAGGGAGCGACGGGCACGAGCTGGGAGGGCTCGAACGTCACGGAGCCCTACCCCATCGACGAAAAAGCGAGCGGGGAGCTCACCGGCATCATTGTCGAGGCCGTGTGGACCCCCTCCCTCGCCTACTTCAGCGGAGCCTTCCGGACCGACCTCTACTCGCCGGAGCAGACCGGCCTCGACGCGACCTTTCCGCCGCTCAACGGCCGCCACTGGGCCGACACGAACCCCTTCCACTGGGACAACGTCCCCGAACGCGCAAGGAGCCCCACCTACCTCTTCGTCCCCCGCAACGGCGACAACGTCTCCGCGATGCACTCGACCCAGCGCACGGCGCTCAACGGGGGATCCCCCATCGAGACGAGCGGCCGGTGGCTCCTCGAGGTCCAATCGGCCGGCGAGTACGCAAAGGGCGCCTTCGGGACCCCGGTCGACGTCGCCGGCACCTGGGACCAGAACGTCCGGATCCACGTGACCTTCTTCTTCATGGGCGACCCCGAACCCGGCTGGACCTTCCTGCCAAAGGGCTAGCGCCGCGCCAGTACTTCCGAGAGTGACGGCCGAATCAAACCGTAAACCGTAAGAGGGTGCGCTGGGCGCGCACCGAATTGGAGATCCAATGCGACGCCCAGAGC
>JACPAO010000130.1 GCA_016180755.1 Methanobacteriota archaeon | reverse complement strand
GCCCGGGGCCGGGGATGTCGAAGGCGATCGTGTCCGGCCCGAATCGCTGCGAGGCCTCGTCGAGGGCGGCGCGAAGCGAGCAGTCGCCGTCGATGGTCTCGCAGGCCCCGTCGGAGCCGTCGAAGTCGGTGCCGTCGCCGACGCTGTTGACGACGATCGGCAGGAGGCCTCCCGCCTGCTCGCAGGCGCTGAACTCGGAGGTCTCGACCTCGCCCAGGTTGTCGTCGTAGCGGGTCGCGGTCGCCGTGATGAACTCGCCCGACGAGAAGAACGCTTCCCAGGGCGTGAGGTCGAAGACGCCGACGCCGTCCTCGCCGGTGGTCGTGAACGCGTCGCCGATGTGCCGCCAGCCTTCCCCATGGCCGCTCGGGTCGCACGTGTCGCTTGCGAAGATCTGGACGGTGAACTGTTGCCACGGCCCCTCGGCGGGGCTGGGCGTGCTCGAGACGTAGCCGACGACGCGTTGCATGCCGGAAAAGTCGTCGACGTAGGCGCGTGTCACGATGGGATGGTTGAGGCCCCCGTTGGCTCCGGCGTCCTCGTCGAGGGGGTCGTTCGCGTTCACGCCGGAGCCGTCCTCGGTGAGGCCGGACGAGGAGAGGTCGATGCCGAGGCCGCCGTTTAGGAAAATCGAGTTCGAGATGAACGCGTTGTTGTTCGCCGCGTCGGAGGTGACGAGGATGCCGGCGCCCTCGTTGTAGGCGATCGTGTTCTCTTGACCCCACATGAACCCGCCGACGTGGTTGTACTGGGCGCCGCCGTCGAGCCAGACGCCGGGCCCGTGGTTGGGGATGGCGGACGTTAGGAAAAGGTCCATGCCGATGCGGTTTCCGATGATCCAGTTGCCCGAGGACCACGAATCGGCGAGCCGGATGCCGCCTTCGCCGTTGTCGACGATGACGTTGGCGTTCGATTCGTCGTTTCCGCCCACGGAGTTGTCGGGCGCGCTGAAGAAGTCCATCCCCCACGCGCCGTTGCCGAGCGGCGTGAAGTGGTCCGCGCCGACGCCGATGTAGTTGCCTTCGATGAGGTTCCCCGTCGCGAACGCGTCGCCCTCGCCGTGGACGCTGATGCCGTTTCCTGCGTTGCCGCCGATGACGTTGCTGCGGACGGTCGCGCCGCTCGTCCCCCCCGCGAGTCGGAGGCCGTCGCCGCCGTTGCCGAATTGGTCGAGACCGGCGGCGCTGACGCCGATCCGGTTCCACTCGATGCTCGGGTTCATGGCCGCGTAGAGTTCGATTCCGTGGCCCGAAACCTCGGGGCCGTTCGCGGAGACGACGTTCCCCTCGCCCTCGAAGGTGCCGCCGATCGCGAGCCCGTTCGTGCCGATGGCCCAGATACCCCCTTGGGCGTTGCCGTAGGAGAAGAACCCGGTCGCGTCCATGCCGATCTTGTTTGCGCGGATCGTCGTGCCCGCGGTGCCCGCGCCGTCCACGATGACGCCGTAGAGCCCGTTGCTTGAGATGACGTTCCCCGAGGAGCTCTCGCCCAGGACGACCGAGGCGGCCTCGAAGACGTCCACGCCGGAGAGCGCGTTCCCCACGTGGAGGCTTTTCCCCGTCGAGTAAAGCGCGCGGATGGTCCGGATCTCCTGGGCCGAGAGCGCTCGGTCGTAGACGCCGAGCTCGTCGAGCCGGCCTTCCCATTGGCGGCCGCCTCCGGATCCCCACTTGGAGATCGAGAGCGATTGCGTGCCGTCGTACGTGATGGGGCCGGCAAGCGGCGCCGTGTCGATGAGCAGGCCGTCGAGGTAGGCGCGCATGACGTGGTCGGCGTCCACGGTGATGGCAAGATGCTGCCAGGCGCCCGGGGTGAGCGTGAAGTGCAGGCCGACGTCCCCCCCGCCCGCGGCGCCGAAGTGGTACTGGTTCCCGACGTTGTCGTACTGGATGACCCAGCTGCGCGCGTCCGTGTGCGCGTTGTCGAGGATGTTGGCGAAGGCGTTCTGCGTCGAACCGTCCGCAGGGTTCACCCACATCTCGAGGGTGAACTCCTGGAGGTCGAACCACGTGCCGAGGCCGACCTCGTCGTCGACGCCGTCGAAGCTCATCGCCTGGCCGACCACGCCGGAGACGAAGGTGGCGCCATTGTTCGCGCCGTCGTGGACGCCGAGCGCGTCGGTCGCGTCCCCTTCGCCCTGGTACCAGCCAACAAGGCCGTCGGCGCCGCTGTACCCTTCGGCGTTGACGCCGATGTGGTTGTTGAGGATCGTCGTATAGTAGCCCGTGTCCTGGAAGATGCCGTTTCCGCCGTTCGCGCCGATGACGTTGCGGTCGTTTACGGAGGTCCCTCCGATCTGCGTGGAGGTCGTGTTGGTGAGGTGGATGCCGTCGCCGGCGTTGCCCTGGGGCGTCGAGCCGTCGATCCCGACGCCGATGTGGTTCCCGAAGATGGCGGCTTCGGGCGTGTCCTCGAGGTGGACGCCGTTTCCGGAAAAGTTCTGGATGACAAGGGCGTGCAGGTAGAGGTAGGCGCCCACGACGTAGAGGCCATCGGAACCCGGCGGCGCGAAAGACCCGTCGAGGACGACGAGCGGCGACCCGGTCCAGCCGGCCATCGTCGTGCCGTCGATCTCGATGTCGCTCATGATCGTGGGGAGCGCCGAGGAGGCGGGCTGGATGACCGAGCCCGGGGCGAGGTCGAACCGGACGGAGTCGATCTCGGGCGAGAGGTTCGCGGACTCGATGGCGGCGCGCAGCGTACAGGTGGCCGAGGCCGTTGCGCAGGTCCCGTCGCCGGGCGTCATGTCGCTCTCGTCGCCGGTCGAGTCGACGAGGAACACGGGGTCGATGACGAGTCGGCGGGCGTGGTCGTAGTCGCCGACCCAGAACCCGATCGAGCCGTCGTCGCGGGCGACGAACCGCGACGCGACGGGCCGGTAGGGGCCGGACTGGTAGGAGACGGGGGCGTCGACCGTGAAGACGTCGTCGCCTTGGTGGACCGTGACGCGGCCGGCGGGGGTGAGCTCGACGAGGTCGGCGCCCGTGAACCGGACGGCCGGAAGGCGCGCGTCGGCGCCGGGCTTCACGACGAAGTCGTACTCGAGGAGGCCGTTGCGTCCGTAGAACTCGGCGTCGATGCCGGGGTAGACGTCGGCGTACCGGACGCGGGCGAAGGAGGCGCCGAGGCGGGTCGTCCCTTTGGGGGCGACCTCATGGCCGCCGACGAACTCCATGCGGACGGCGCCCGACGGGAACGCGAGCTCGACGTGGCCGGGGACGAGGCGCGCCTCGAACCCGCGGGCCTGGACGCGGAACTGGCCGTCGGCGTCGTCGAAGGTGAGGACGGAACGGTTCGCGGTCGGCGCGGCGGGGGCGGGCATCGGGGCCGGCTCGACGCGGGCGGCCGCGCCTTCGGCGGCGGTGAAGAAGGGCGTCGTCGTGAGGACGAGGAGGCTCGCGACGGCGATGAACGCGCGAAGCGCGTGGGAGGGGCGGTTCATTCCTTCGCCTCCTTGGTCGCGTCGGGGCCGTCTTTTCGGCGCGTGGCGTCCGTGAGGTCGTGGATGCCCATGGCGACGGAGGTGATCTCCTGGACCTTCTCGACGACCGGCTCGGTGACGGGGACGACGCCCGCGGCGCGGACGACGCCGAGGATCTTCACCTGGACGTAGTCGCCGTCGCGGATCCCGTAGAGTTCACGGATCTCGCGGGGGATCGTGATCTTCCCGTTCGCAAAGAGCTCGCGGATGAATTCGGCCACGCGGGCTCAGCCTCCCACGTTGGGGGTCCGCACGGGGACACGGAGGACGACAACGCGCGACCTGGGTACGGCCTGTGACAAGCTCCCAACACCACCACGGCCCCCCGAGACCGGTGACTAGCGGTTCCAGGAGGTAACCGGTGAGTCCGCAGACCCCTTGATAAACGTTGGCTCGGTTTCCGCGACCGCTATTCGCGGCGGGACCGGTCGGCCAGCTCCTGGAGGTGACGGCGCGCCTTCCAGTTGGGGCCCGAAAGGATGATGATGCCCGGCGGGGCGATCTCGATGCGCACCTTGCCGCCGTTTCGTGTCTTGGCCATCATCCTAGAATACCACGCCCTTGAGCATAAACCCGATGGTGCCCGCAAAAACGACCACGCCACACAGGAGAGCGTAAAGGCCACGACTCCGGGCCCTGGCCGAACGACCCATGCTCGCCTGGTTGAGGTCGGCGTATTCGGCGTACGTTGCGATGAGGGATGTTAGGTGCGACCCTAGGTTCCATCGAGGATCGGCGGCCTTCGAAACCAGCCAGTGGGCGCCGGGAGCCGGATACATCTCATTGTGCGTTCGGAAGCCTACCTACGCGTCGACGAAGAAACCTACGGCGGCTATCTCGGCCGCTAGGGCAGCCACAAGCAGGGCCCCCAGGCCGATTCCTCGGGGCAGGCCTCCCGCCTCGCCGAGGACGAACAAGAGCGTGAGCGACCCGCCGATGGTGGCCACTCCGAGCGTAATCATCTGCTGAGCCTTTTGGTCGAGGCGGTTGGCCGCCCGGATTTGATGATCGATGAGGCGTTCGACGTCGAGCACCATCCGCCGAAGCAGCCGAAGCCTACCGCGACCTTCCACAACTACGATTGGCGTGCGGACCTCTTCTTGCTTCCGGGGAGGTCGCCGAAAGTGGCCGCGCTACGCCGATGCTTCGCCCGCGGTCTCGGGCGTCGGCGTCGTGGGCGGCGCGAGCGGCGGCTGGAACTTGTACGGCTCCTGCCGACGGATGTCGGCGTCGAGGCGGCGGCTCTTCGCGGCCTGGATCCACTCGTTCACGATGCCGCGGCTCAAGCGCGCGAGCACCGGCTTCCCGGCCTCGCTCTTGAGGTCGGCAACGAGCGCGAGGAGCTCCTTCGGCTCCTGGGCGGCAAGGTGCTCCGCCGAGACGACGCCGAGGGTGACGAGCGCGTCCGCGGCGCGGGGCCCGACGCCCTTGAGGCGGATGAGGTCGGCCTTCGCGCGCATGCGGTCGAGGGCCTCGACGGGGATCTGGGTGACGGTCGAGACCTCGACGGGATGGACGCGGCGCATCTGCTCGCTCGTCGTCACGTTCCACGCGGCGAGGCGGGCGAGCGCGTCCTCGTCGAGGCCTCCCAGCTCGGAGAGCGTGACGCCGCCCGGCGGCCCGGCGGCCTCCTTGAGGCCGGGGAGGATGCCGAGGCGTCCGCAGTTGGCGCAGTTGCGGATGAGCGGGCGCTGGTCGCTGTAGGGCGTCTGGAAGTCCTGCGAGCAGGCGCCGCAGTGGAGGATGAGGAAGCGTTCGGATTGGCCGGTCGCCGAGACGGTCTCGATGACGCGGGGGACGCGCGCGGGCGCGACGACGGTCGGCGGGGGCGGGGCCCCGAGGAGCACGAGCGACGAGTCGCGGCTGCGGCCGAGCATCGTGAGGACGACGATCGCGGCGATCACGAGGACGGCGACGGCCGCGAGGACGATGTAGAGGGGGCTGCGGTCGGTGGAGCCGCCCGTCGTAAGGGGCGCGCCGGCCGAGGCGGCGGAGACGCGCACGGGCACGCCGAGGTCGGCGGACGAGGCGGCGGCGTCGCCGACGATCTCGGCGACGTCCCCCTTGATGCCGGCGGCGGCCGTGAAGAAGCTCACGAGGTACCGGTAGGACTTCCCTTCCTCCGCGGACGTGTCGGTGAACTCGCGCGCGTTGGGGTCGTGGATGGTCGCGATGAGCGCGAAGGGGCTTGCGGCGCGGAAGACCTGGAAGCCGTCGATGTCGAGGATGGGCGCGTTGGGGGGGAGGCTCCACCGCAGCTGCACGTGGCCCTCGGCGTCGATGCTCACGTGGAGCGAGTCGTCCGCGATGATGGCGACGCTGCCGGTGAGGTCGACCTGGACGGGGGCCGAGGAGGAGGGCGAAGGCGATCCGCTCGTCGTGGTGGGCGGCGTCGTCGCCGTCGTGCCCGTGGGCGAGGGGGACGTCGTGGCGCTCGTCGGGGGCGTCGTGACGATGGGCGGCGTCGTCGGGGTCGTCGGGGTCGTCGTGGCCGCGGGCGTCGTGGTGGTCGTGGTCGTCGTCGACGTCGTCGTGGCGGTCGTCGCGGGCGGGGGCACGAAGGTGGCCCCGACGGTGATGGTCTCGAAGTCCGTGCGCTGGACGCCTTGGCGGTCGGTGAGCGTGAAGGCGACGTTCTGGGTGCCGGAGAGGCTGAACGACTTCACCTTGGTGGCCGGGATGGGGAGGGTGCCCGACTCCTCGTCGCCGGGCCCGTACACGATCTTCCAGGTGGCGAGGCCGCCCAAGGCGGCGGCGCGGGCCCCTTGGCTGTCGTCGGGGTCGCTTCCGAGGAGCGTGAAGGTGACGGGCTCGTTGCGGTCGACGATCCGCGGGGAGCCCGCGATGTCGGGCACCGGCGGGTCGTTCGCAAATCGCTGCACCATGATCGCGTCGAGGGCCTCGTCGGTGGGGATCGCGGCGTGGGCGGGCGCGTTCGCGTCGTAGTGGGCGACGAAGCGGTGCTCGCCCTCCGTGGGAAGCGGCAGGAGGACGGTGGAGGTCCGCAGCGCGCCGACCGATGCGACGGACGTGAGCGAGGCGAGGGCGCCCTCGGGCGAGGCGAGGACGTCGTCGAAGGGAACGAGGTCGCGCCACACGTCGATCTGGCCGGCCCCGGAAGGCGTGGGCGCGAGGAAGGTGGGGACGGTGTTGGTCTTCGTGACGCCCCAGGAGAAGAGGAAGCTGCCGGGCGTGAGCGCGGTGGCGCCGCCGCTCGTGTGGGCCCAGACGTTCGCGTGGCTCGCGCCCGCCGGGATGGTCCCGGTGGAGGCGGCCGTGTTGCAGGAGAGGGGCGCGAGCGCCGTGAGCGAGGGGCCGGCGGGTCGGTAGAAGCAGACGTCCCAGTCGCTTGTGGTCGCGACGGGAAGGAGCGAGTAGCCGACGCCCGCCGTCGCGGTGGCGTCGAGCTGGAAGGTGTCGCTGTCGATGCCGTCGACGCCCGCGACCGAGAGCGGGGGCAGGACCTCGGCGGGCGGGTTGGGGCCGAGCGCGGAGAGGAGGGCGCGGTTCGCGGGGTTGACGAGGGCGGCCGTGCCCTGGTACACGTTCGCGATGACCTGGGGGCCGGTGACGGTCGAGGACGCGCGGGCCGTCGCGATCGTGGCGTGGCCGTCGTTCGCCTCGAAGACGAGCGTGTAGGTGCCGACGCCGAGGGACGCGCCCGCGACGGTCGCCTCGTAGACGACGCCCTGGGTGTAGTCGTAGGGCTGCGCCTGGCCTGCCTTGGGCGCAAGCGGGAAGTTCGCGACCGTGTTGCCGGGAGGGGACTGGACGAGGACGCGGATGAACGCCTTGTCGTCGAAGGCGTCGATCGCGTCGTTCACGGGGTCGTCGTTGTCGAAGTCGAAGTAGGTCGCGCGGAAGACGAAGTTGTTCGACGTGGAGCCGCGGCTGAGGTCGGAGTACCCGCCGCGGAAGACGGGCGCGTTGTCGATGGCGTCGGCGCAGGCCGTGCCGATGTGCCCGTACGTGTACGTCGCGAGCGTCGAGGCGGCGGGCGTGGAGTCGAGGGGCGGCCGGTACGCGTCGCGGCCGAGGCCGTCGAGGTCGGTGAAGCGGATCGCGGGGATGCAGGTCTCGGGCGGGTCGACGATGACCGTCGCCTGGTCGACGCCGAGCTGCCCATCGGCGTCGCGGGCCGAGGCGCGGGCGACGTAGACGCCGGGCGCGCTGTAGGTCTGCGTGAACGCGATCTCGCCGTTCACGTCGAGGTCGGTCGCGTCGCCTTCGAAGACGTCGCCGTTGTCGAAGTCGACGTAGATGGCCTCGACGTTGTCGTCGAGGTCCGCGACCTCGAGGTTGAAGGCGACGGTCACGGGCGCGGGGCCGCGCGTGAACGCCGGGAGGAGCCGGACGCCGGGCGCAAGGCCCACGACGACCTCTTCGGTGTCGACGCCGCCGTCGCCGTCGATGAGCGTGAGCTTCGCGGTGAAGGGTCCGCGGGACGCGTACGTGTGGGACCGGGTCGCGCCGCCCACGAGGGCCGAGCCGGGCTGGTTGAGAAGCGGCGTCGAGCCGTCGCCGTAGTCGAGGTCCCAGGTGACCTGCGAGGCGCCCGCGGGGAAGGGCCGGTCGGGGTCGTCGCCGCCGAGGCCGAAGATCACGTTGAAGGGCACATTGCCGATGCTCGCCAACGGCTCGAGGGTCGCGACGGGCGGCGTGTTGTAGACGGTGAAGGTGGTCGTGCGGGCGGCGTCGGGGCCGGAGTTCCGGATGACCTTCGCCTCGAGCGTGAAGCCCACTTCGGGCTGGGCGAGTTCGAAGAGCGGGACCGCGAGTGTGAACGTGCAGCGGACGTTGAGGCCCGCGTAGCCGTAGCCGTACCCGTAGCCGAAGCCCGCGCCGTTGCCGTAGCCGTAGCCGAACTGGCCGCCGTAACCGTAGCCGGAGCCGTACCCGTAGCCGAAGCCGCTCTGCTGGAAGCCACAGGACACGGTCGGCCGAACGATGGCGGGGCTTCCGACAACGACACTCCCGTCCGCTTTGACGATGGCGGGGGACAGGGTCTTGGTGGCGCCGGTCGCGGACGCCTCAGGAGTGACGGAGATCTGGATCTCCTTGATGTCCTGAGGTTCGATGGATTGGGCGCCGAGGACGACGCTGAAGGTGCGGTCCTGGAGGCGGCTGAGAGTGAGGCCTGCCGGAAGGCCCTCGATCGTCAGGGTCACGGCTTGACCGGGCTGCGCGATGACAAGGAGGCCGACGATGATGGCGCCCGTGACGAGGACGCTCATTGCACGCTGCCGTTGAATGTTAGCCACCGCACGCCACCTTGCCCTGCCGCCACCCGTTCTGGCCTTGCCAGGGAGATTCGTCGAGTACCGAGGTTTCTATAAAAGGGTTGTTCCATGGGAACGGTGGGGAGCGTAGCGTAATTACGTTTCCAACTTGTCTAGTGTAGCGTGATGCGTCTCCAAAGCCAAACCTCATGTTGGCGCAGCGCTGTTTCGCGGCTCACGGGAGTTTGACGCGTGGCGCAACCGTTGTCCTTGGACGCGTCCCGGCTTGCCGATGATTCGTTCTACGTGAGTCTCGAGTTCTTCTACCAGTGGCGATCCCAGTTGCATCGTTCCAACGCGGGGAAAGTGGGCGCGCCCTTCGAGTTCCCGGCCGCGCTTTTCGAGTACATCGCGTGGGTGCGGGTGCGCACCGGCCTGGATTACCGAGGCTTGGAGGCGTTCTGCCGAAGCATGCTGGCGGAGGTGGCCGTCCGCCTCGCCGGCCTGGGCATGCCGAAGGAGGACGTCCGACGGTTCCGCGTCCCGCACTTCACTCAGATCCGACGACGCGTCGCGCAGATACGGTTGGATCCCACGACGGCGGCCCAATTGGCGAACCGGACCCCGATCTACCTGGTCCTGGACGTCGATGTGCCGAAGGTTTCGAATGCGCTACAATGGTCGCGGAAGATTGTCGGGGCGCGCGTTACACGTGGTTGGGTACGGGTACGGGCGCCGGACGCCTTTGCGTCGCCCTCGAAGACCCCCGTCGCGGGCCACGAGTAAGTCTTCTTGCCGCCGCGAACTACGTTCCGTGAGGGGCGGACGCTCGCCAGGTGGTGGCAAGTCCCTGGCGCAACGTCACGCGTGGTTTCCATCCAAACGTGCGCTTCGCTTTTGCACTATTGACGACGAGCCGCCGGGCTTCCGAACTTCTGAATCGGGATCGGTCGTGTTTGGGCTTTCCGGCGGCGCCGGCGAGTTGCATTAGGATTGTGGCGACTTGGTCCAGGCTTGCGCCGGCGCCCGTGCCCACATTGAATGTTTCCCCTGCGCCCCTTTTGCCTTCCGTGGCCTTCGCCACGAGTCGAACGAAATCATCGACGAACGTAAAGTCCCGAATCAAGCGGCCATCTCCTAGGGTAGGCGGCACTCGATGACGGCGCAGTTGGGAAATGAGGCTTGGAATGAGGAAAGGGGGCGGCTGCTTCGGGCCATAAACGTTGAAGGCCCGCAGGACGACGGTGGGAAGGCCGTAGGTGGCGGAATAGCCATGCACGAGCCTATCGGCCGCGGCCTTCGTAGCGCCATACAGATTGGTTGGCTCAAGCGGGTGTCGCTCATCGATTGGAGAGTATCGAATTCGCCCATAGACTTGTCCGCTACTCATGAATACGAACTTTCCAAGCTTCTCGTTGCGTCGCCCCTGTTCGAGGAGATTGAGGGTGCCCTCGACGTTGACCTTCGCGGCCCTGGACGGATTCTTTTCGACAGCCCCGACCGCGGAAATCGCCGCCATGTGAATGATGACCTTCGCCCGCCGAGCCGAAAGGAGAGAATGCGGAATAAGGACATCGCCGCGGACGTTTTTCACGCCGACCCCGAACCTTCCGGGACGATCCTGGACAAGGGCCTGGACCTCGCCCCGGCTTGATAAAAGGGGCAACAAGTGCATCCCAATGAAGCCCGTTCCCCCCGTTACGAAGTAGTGACTCACAGTCGCCGGGAGTGCTTTTAGGTTTATTCATGCGACGGCCGATGGGCGCCCAAGTCTTTCACATCACGTCTATATCCCCGGCCCGAGTTGACCCTGCAACATGGGTCGGCGGGCGTTGATTACCGGCGTAACTGGCCAAGATGGATCGTACCTAGCAGAGCTGCTTGTCTCCAAGGGGTACACTGTTTACGGATTGGTGCGCCGACTCAGTACCCCAAACATGACGCACCTGGCGGCCGTCAAAGAACGTATTCACCTCATCGATGGTGACCTCACGGATCAATCCTCGATCAACAACGCCATTCGGGAGTCGCAGCCGGACGAAGTGTATAACCTGGCGGCCCAATCTTTTGTTCAAACGTCCTTCAAGCAACCGACTCTTACCTGCGACGTTTCCGGCGTGGGAGTTGTCCGCATGCTTGAAGGCGTCCGTCTCCATGCACCACAGGCCCGTTTCTATCAGGCGTCGACGAGCGAACTCTATGGGCAGGTTCAACGCGAGCCTCAGGACGAGGCGACGCCATTCCACCCGCGAAGCCCATATGGCTTCGCTAAATTGATGGGGTACTGGGCTGTGATTAACTATCGGGAAAGCTACGGACTGCACGCGTCGAATGGAATTCTTTTCAACCACGAGAGCCCCCGGCGCGGCATCGAATTCGTGACACGCAGGATTACTCACGGCGTAGCTCAAATCGCCCTTGGGAAATCGAAAAACCTTCACCTTGGCAATCTCGCCGCACGCAGGGATTGGGGCTACGCGCCAGAATATGTAGAGGGCATGTGGCGCATGCTGCAGCAACGCGAGCCGAGCGACTACGTCTTAGCCACGAACACCAGCTTCACTGTTGCACAATTCGCATCACTGGCATTCAAGGTAGCTGGCTTTAGGAATTGGCGCAAGTTCGTGAGCGTCGACCAGGCTCTAATGCGGCCCGCGGAAGTGCACACGCTGCGGGGGAACCCAAAGAAAGCAAGAAAGCGGCTTGGATGGCAGGCGACGACAAGAGTCCCAGAACTGGTCAAGAAAATGGTCGCGGCGGATTTAGAAAACCTCGAGGGGCCGCGTCGGTAGGGCTTTTACGCTACGGGAGCCCGTGTGCTGCGGGATCCAACCGGTAGGTCATAGCCAAAATACTTGTACCACTCGCTCGTCCACTGCCCATCGGGTGGGTGGAACGGCCCGTACAGTCATCTTCAGCCTAACGTACAATGAGCGTGACAACGTCCCGGGACTTGTTCGGCGCGTTAGCGCCCTAGCTCTTCCAGATACAAAACTGGTCATCGTGGACGATAACAGCCCCGACGGGACTGGACAAGTCGCGGAGGAGCTTGCGCGGGAGTTTCCGGATTTTCTCCATGTGTTTCACCGCGAAAAGAAGGAAGGCTACGGACCCGCGTACGCGTTCGCAGTCAAGCAGATCCTAGCGAGATTCGCGCCGGATTTCATCGTCTCAATGGATGCGGACCTTTCGCATCGACCGGAAGACATTCCATCAATCGTGCAAGCGCTCGACGGCGGATCGGACTTTGTCATTGGGTCGCGATACGTCCCCGGCGGTTCAGTCGTCAATTGGCCTGTGTCCAGGAGATTAGTTAGTCGGGTAGCCAACAGGCTCGCCCGTCTCATGGCGCGGAACGGCAGCGTTAGGGACAACACGAGCGGGTTTCGGGGCTTCACGGCGGGCGTGGCCCGGTCCCTCGACTGGGCTGCAATTTCAACGCGTGGTTATGGATACCTGACGACCTGCCTCACCGCCGTAATCCGATTCGGGCTGGTGGTCAGGGAGGTCCCCATACAGTTTCGAGATCGGGAAAACGGAAAATCTAAGATGAACATGAAAACAGTGGTTGGCTTTTTCGCAAACCTGATCCGGATCCGCATGGCGCCGCGCCGAGCACACTGGTTGCGGGTGAAAGCCTAAATGGCCGCCCGGCCCGGCCTCGGTCCACCGGTTGGGTTCCTTTCAAGGTACCCTGTCGAAAATGAACACAACTGGCATGGCATCGAGGGCTACGCACGGCTGCTCGTCGCCGAGCTAAGGAAGGGCGGCCCTGTGGCCGTCCTGGGACAAAAGGACCGTCGATACACTCGGGGGGACGACATTCCCGTCTGGCACGATAATACGGTTGCATACGACGTTGGGAAGTGGCTGATTCGGAACAGACCTGCCGTCCTACACATTCAGTTTGATTTTGTCCTTTATGGCCGGCTCGGCGTTCTCCACATCCTGCTTCTCTTGTGGCTTTGCCGGATTCTCGGGATTCGGACCGCCCTCACCTACCACAGCTTGATTCCAAAGCGTTTCCTAAACAGTGAAGTCGCGGGCTCCTTTGGAGAGCGGATTCCTACGATTCTCCTTAAGCCCGTGGCGTTCTTTGTGGCGGTTCATATGCGGCTCGCCAATGCAGTAATTCTTCACGAAGAAAGCCAAAAAGAGGCGGCCAAGTCATACCATCCAAATGGGATTTTCCAAGTGATTCCCATTGGGATTGAAACCCGCGAAGCGCAGCCGACGGGGCCGGCCAAACCCCTGCGACTCCTTTTCTTTGGGAATCTCTCCCCGTACAAGGGAATCGGTCCGCTGGCTGACGCCGCAGAAAACCTGGGGTCCGCGGCGTGCACATTGGTTGTGGCGGGCGGCTTGAACGGAAGTTGGATTCGTATCAGACAATCGCCTCGACGAGGTGTTTCGGGCTGCAGATGTCGTCGTCTTTCCGTACCGGAACTTCTTCGGCGCCAGCGCAAGCCTGGCAATGGCTCTGGCGTACGGCAAACCAGTATTGCTAAGCACGGGCGCCTTTCCAGACTGGGTCAAACGCGGCCTACCCCATTGCGCCCCCACGGCAGCGGCCTTGAGGGAGAGTATCCTTCGTCTTGCGAGCGGGACCGAGCTTGACGCCGCCGCCGCCCTGTCTCGCCGCTATAGGGCCAAATTCACGTGGGAATTCTCGGCGCAGGAAACACGCCTCTTGTACAACTGGCTGTCTCGCGAGGGACCTCAGCGGCTGTCACTGCCGGCCGCGACGTGATTTTCGGCTTCCACGACTACGGGGTGCGACCGGTTGAAGCCAATAATCTACCTGGTGTCTGCCGCTCTGCCGCCGGACCGAATCGGTGGTGGGGAAGTTGTTCTCCTCCAGTTCGCCCAGCGGGCTCAAGAGGCGTTTGACGTGACGATCTTGGCGGGCAATTATGGGAACGCTGGAATTACACGCGAAACGACGGGAGGAATCGACTTTATTCGGCTTCCGGTCGCCATGCGGCGCTTGTCGAAGCGGTTCTTCCTAGGACTTGCCCCACCGAACCCGCAGGCGTTCCGTGGGCTCCGCCGCCTTCCCAAACCAGCCGCCGTAGTGCTGTTTGGGTTTCCCAGCTTGTTTCATGACGTTGCCTCCCTCGTCTTTCGAGACGTTCCTAGAATCTGGATTCCTTTCGCCATTCCGCGGCGGGTCTTGAAACACCCACGGCTCCTGAAACTCTACGGGGCATTTTCCCGGCCACCGGACGTGGTTGTGGCGGCGACCCGCCGAATCCTGCAAGGTTTTGGCCAACTTTGGCCTTTGACACGCTCCGTAGAGCTTCCGCTCGGCCTTGAACTGACCTCCATGCTTGATTTTCCCTGGCCCCATCCGCAGTCATCCTCGGAAACGCGCCTTGTGATGGCAGGGCGGATAGCAAGGACCAAGCGGTTTGAACTTGGCATTCAGGCGGTGGCCTGGCTGCGGCTTAACGGCGTGGCGGCGAGGCTGACGATCGTCGGGCCGCGCGAGGATCCCGATTATGCGAAGCAGCTAGTCGGCTTAAGCCAGAGACTTGGAGTTGCTAACCAAGTTAAGTTTTCAGGGTACGTGAGCCAAGACGAGAAGATTACATGCTTCCGTGAAAGCCACGTCTTTCTCAGCACCTCCGCAGATGAGGGTTTCGGGCTGTCAGTAGTCGAGGCCATGGCGCTTAGAATTCCCGTGGTCGCTACATGGACTCGCGGTTTTGAAGCGATTATTCGCCCCGGGGAAAACGCGGTGATTGCAACAGATGCGCCAGAGGCCATCGGCCGCGCAATTACAGAGGTCACGACGGATCTCCGGCGACAAGATTACCTAACGGAACGAGGTTTCGAGTCCGCCCGGCAATTCCGATGGGAATCCGTGTTTCCCAGGTACAAGGAGCTCCTCAATGAAACCATCCAAAGGAAATAGACCCGCTCGGGGCGAAATCCTCGTCGCAGGCGCGCTTTGGTTGGTTGGAATCCTTGTTCGAGTTTGGAACTTGGATTCGGTGCCCGCGGCTCTATACAACGACGAGGTTTCTGCCGCCTATATCCCGCATTTGCAGGGGAACGGAGAATATCCTCTCGGAAGTTTTCGGGAAACGTTGCTCTACATGGCGCTCGGAACGCGATTCCTGCCAGAATCTGCGCTTACGAGCGAGGTCGCCGTTCGAATTAGCGCGGCCATTTACGGAAGCCTCATCCTCCCCATAATTTTTGCCATCGCCCGGCTCTTGTTTTCTCCCTTGGTCGCAATGGTGAGCCTTGGATTGGCAATCTTCATGCCAATTCTCTTTCACTTTAGCCGATATCAGGTGCCCTCTATGGCCTACGCTTTTTGGACGGCGCTCGGAATGCTGCTCCTGATAGCCGTGTGCAAAAGGGCCGCGAAAGGAAACGTGCTAAGCGCGGGAGGCGCGTCGAAGGGACGGGCGGCCAGCGGCGGGGCCGAAGCTTCTTCTGGGGGAAGTGGAGGTTGGGGCGCGCGCGGCAGTAAGGGTTCCAATAACCCTTCGGTGATTTGGCTGGGGCTTGCGGCAAGCGGACTGGCCCTGGCATTCGCTTCAAACCTAGTGCTCATAGGGCGAGTCTTCCTGATTCTGGTTGCCCCATTCATGGCCTTGTACTTCATCCGTTCAGCGGCACGGCCGTTCAGAGTCCGCGGAAGCCTCGTGTTGGTCGCCGCCCTGGTGGTGGGATCGGGGCCCTGGTTGTGGGACACCGCAAACCCGCCCGAGCGTGAAAGCACCTTTAGCGGTTACACTGTCCCCTCCGCGTATCACGGGCCCGCAGAGATCTTAGCCGCCGTCCTGAAGCGGGTGGCTTGGCATCTTGGCCCCGACTTTCTAATGCTGACGGGTGGGGCGGCGCACGCAACGCACGGCGGCTTCCAGGAGGGCATTCAGGATTCGAACCTGGAAACCTTCGGAACGTCGAGAATCGGCGCGCTCGGATACATCGGTGGGTTCCTGGCTTATGTAGGTTTAGCCATGGCGGGGACAAGGCTTGTGGTCGGACCAGGGCGTCTTCCCGCGGGCCTTCTCATCTCGTGGGTTCTTGCGGTGGTTTTTTCACAGGGCGTAGCGCTGTACGACAATCCGAACTCCTCCCGGAGTATTCCGATGGCGCCCGCGTTGGCGATTGTCGCCTCGCTGCCTCCGGTTTGGTTGCTCGGCCGGGGGTTGAACCGCCGCCACTTGAACTCTCCGATGATAAGGCGTGCGGCTCCGTTCGCCCTCGTTTTGATCTTGGCCGTAGCTCAAGCAGGCACCTATCTTCCTGACTATTTTGGGGGCTACCCAGAACGAAGTGCCGGCTCGTTTGATTATGGGGTCAAGGAGGCGGTCGGCATTATTGATGCCAACGGCCTATCAACGCGACCGACGCTTATTCACTATGGAAACAGCAGTCGTTTCTTCTTGACCGAACACTTTCGATTCTATTCCGTGGGAGAGGAATTGATGGGTCGCGAGATAACAAGCTTGGATCTGGGGCAACCGCTCTCACCAATCCGGAGCTATGTCCCTGGGACTATCCTGATCACCCGCTTTCCCTCAGACTTGAAGGACCTGACCTACTACGGCGTCCCGCACCGCGAGGTCGGCTCTGTGCGCCTGCCGGATGGACGCTTGAACATGTGGGTTGTCGAGCTTCAGGCGGATGAGATGTCCACGGCACCTACAGCGACCGAAAAGTTCGAAACCCAGGATTGGACACGGAATTGGTCTTTTGAGGGCCAACGGCCGCAAGCAGGTCCAACCGGGCTGCGCCTAGGTGTTGTAACGCCACGAGGGACTTGGACATCATCATACGTGTTTAGCCGGGCCGCCTTCGCCGGTTGGGTTGCGGCGGAGGCGGAGATTGCGGCGAGATTCGCCGAGGTTGACTCCATGTACTTTGGCATGACGCCGGACGGAACGCCTGTTTCAAGTTCACCAAACGGAATTGACCCAGGTTCATCGGTCTTTTGTCGCCTAGTCTACGAGTCCTCGACGTTGACCTTGACCTGCGTTGACAACGCGTCGGGAACCGTTTCGGATTCAACCGAATTTCGGGTTCCAGGCTCTCATGCGGGCAAGTCTAACGTCACTATGCGCGTTGAGAGATCCCCTCACGCGACGAACTCCGCAAGATTCTCCATCACAATCGACGATGCCAACTTCACGTGGGACACCCGAGTTTCGGACATCTCGCCGCATCGGCTTTTCGTCGGAGTAGTTTCTCCAATCTCGTCGCCTGAGCCTCCAACTGTTGTTCGGGAAGTTCGAATTTGGAATTAGCAGCCTTGCGCACGGTTTGGAGCGGCGCAGCCTTGCGTCGCCTTTCAAAAAACAGACACGAGAAACTTGCGTCGTCCCTAATCGTCGCCGTGGCCCTCCTGGCAGTCTTGCCGTTCGGTCGGAATGGCTTTCTTCTGAGCCTAGACATGGTATTCACGCCAAGAACAATGGCGCCGGACGGCCACCTGGGCGATTTCGGTCGTGGGCTCCGGAGCCACATTTTTGGAAATCTCCCGTTCTTCATGCTCGTCGAAATCCTGCGATCAGCGCTAGGCATGGAAATCGTTCAACGGCTCCTGGTGGCAAGCATTTTCGTAGGCGCCGGGCTCGGCGCGTTTTTTTCATTGCCCTTTCGCGACACCCTACCACGACTGGCTGGCTCCCTGTTTTGCGCATTCAACTTGTTTGTCCTCCAAAGGCTTCTCGCTGGCCACATCCTGATCCTATTGGCATACGCGCTCGTGACGCCAACCATCTTCTTATTCGTGGGCAGAAACCGCCGAGCACGCGCCGCTGCTACCGCCCTACTCGCCGTAATGGGAATCCTCAGTGTGCAATTCTTCATGATGACGATTGCCTTCCTTTTCCTGCTCGCGACCTTCGAAGCGATAAACGCAAAGTCGCGGGCACCCCTCCTCCGCGCAGTTGTGCATTCCTCGCTTGCCATTGGAATTAACCTGTTTTGGATAATTCCGCATTTGATAACCGGAACGGCCTTAGACTCAATAAACGAGGCCGACTTGCACGTTTTCGCGCCTCGGGATGATTTGGGGATCGGTGCGCCGACATCCGTCGTAGTCCTGGGTGGTTTTTGGAGGGCCGGCTGGCACCACCCATTTGCGGATTGGCCGGCACAAGCCCTGTTGGCCGGAATTGTCGGACTCTTGGTGGCCGGAGTGACCTCGCAAGCACGCGATAAGTTCCCATTAAGGCCGTACCAACTTGGCCTGGCTTGGGGCTGCGTTGCAATCCTTGCCATTGGGGCGGCCAGCCCCGCAACCAGGCCGCTAGCCAAAGTACTCTTTACCTACGTTCCGTTCTACGAGGGATTCAGGGACTCCCAAAAGATTGCCGCCTTGCTCGTGCCGCTCTACGCATTATTCCTTGGGCGCGGTGTCACGGCACTTCTTCGCCTGGCCGAGAACCTCCGAGGAGTCCGGGCCAAAAATTCCATGGCGATGGCCTTGGTATTCCTTGTCGGCGCCTATGGTGCCGTGAACATAGTTGCATTGCATGGGCAGCTTCAGCCGACAGAATACCCTGAAAGTTGGAAGGCGCTTGAAAAATCGGGTCGCCTGCGGGAAGGCCGGACGCTGGTGCTCCCATGGCACCTCTACCAGGAATTCGATTGGGTTCAAGGGATGAACCACAGAGTCGCGACGCCGACGCAATGGTTTCTCACCGGCGACATCGTTCAAGGCGACAACATCGAGATTGGCCCGATTTATTCCCAGAGCCGATCCGGGTTCTCAACCTACATCGAGGCTGTGCTGGCGGAACCAAACGCCACTCGTTTGGGGAACATGCTCTCGGTCGTGGGGATCGACAAGGTTATGCTGTTGCGAACCTGGGATTCGGGCACGTACTCGGCGTTTCTCGATCGGCAACAGGACCTGCGGCAGTCGCATGAGACCGATGATTTTACACTCTACGAAAACAACGCGCCGGCCAGCCGTGAGTACCTTGTCGACCGAATCTTGGAAGTAAACGACGTACGCGACGTTGCCCGGCTATCGGACTGCCTGGACCTTTGGAAGTTCGCAATCGTAATCAGGGAAGGAGCATCCGCAAGTTGCGAGACGCATTCAAGTGCGCTCATTCCCGCTGGCGTCACTGGAGTTGGCCCGCCCGCCGACAAAACGTTCGGCCCCGACCTTCATGGGTATCTCGTCCTGTCGCTTGGGCAGGAGATTGAGTCAAGGTGGTGGGAACATTCTTCCGGGCACGCCGTCGACGGCGTCGCCAACAATCTCGTGGTCCCAATTGACGGGTCGACTAGGGTCAGATACGTTGGTTTTGCTGAGCTTTACTTGCCAAGCTATGCGCTTAGCGCCATTGTATTCGGCGTTGGATTGGCTCTCCACATCAGGCAGTCGCGGCGTGACTTAGAGACAGGTCCCCCTGTTTGATGGACGCGCCTAACTTGGCGGCGTAGGCTCCTCGAGATTGGAAAGCGGCTCGGAATCTTCAATTCCACGAGCCGGGGCGGATTTCCCGTGATGACCAAAGGACCACGCCAAGCCTGTCGTAAGCGATAGGAATCCGACGGCGAAGGCAACAAAAAGAATCTGGGTCGGGCTTTCGTGAAACAACCAAAAACCCGGCAATTCGAGCAACCCTAGAAGCGAGAGACAGCACGCCGCCACCAGTCGTCTGGTCGCAAGCAAGTGAAGGACTAGAATGCTTACGAGGCACATTGCAAACATTGACAACGACATCCAACGAAGGAGGTTTGCCGCAGCGACGAAGTTCTCACCGAGAAGAAAACGTGCTACGAGCGGCGCGTTCGCCCAAGGAGTAACAACGACAGCACCGACCAGGGCGGATGTCGCCAGCAACGCCCGGAGTAATAGTCCAGGCCAGAGAGAAGGCTCAGCCTTGGCAACGAGGGGAAATAGGACCATTCCGATGGCCGACGGAAGGAAAAGCATCATTCGACCAAGCACAACGGCGCCCGCGTAGAGCCCGGCCTGATCAGCGTCGAAGAAGTACTTCACCGCAACCATGTCCAAGTTGGTCATCGCGGCAAGCCCCGCAAACGCCAGCATTGACGGGCCGACGTATCGGCCAAACGCACCGAGATTGCGAGGCATGACGAGTGGGCGGCGGGGGGCAAGGGCTGCGGCCGCAAGCAGGGCCGCGAGTAAGCCAACGAGTGTTCCGCCGATGGCCCCCCACAGGCCCATCCCTAGCATGACCAGGGGAATGGCTACACCTACCCGGGCCAACGCTCCACTGAGCGGGCTTGCACCGAACGCAATGAAACGGCCGTTCCCCTGCAGCTGCCCTGCATAAAAGGTGGTGATGGGAAGCGTTCCAATCCCCGCGCCTACGAGGGCAACCAAGGTCGTATTTACTTTGAGGAACCCTCCAAGCAATCCGGACGTCGCGGCAAGACCCAGCGTCGTGCAAATGGCCAATCCGAAGCAGGAAGCTCGAATCGCGGAAAATAGCGCCATGTCATGGTCGGCGGACCTGGCCTGTCGGGTGGCGGCAAAATGGGCTACACCCGTCTGGAGCGCTCCCATTGGCACCGCGACCAGCAGGAACATCGAGAGGAGGACGCCCAGAACGCCAAACTCCGCGGGCGTCAGCATCCGGGCCATGATTAGCTGAAACAGGTAGTTGAGCGCGTTCGCCGCCGTGATGAGGACGAACAGGACCGCGCTGTGCCGGAAGAGCTCGTCGGACGCGACTCGGCGCACGAGGCCCTTCACGATCCCCATCAATGGCGGCTCCGGGGCGGGCGATGGAGGGAGGCCCGATAGATACCTTTGGAAGGGTTCGGTCGCGGCTACCGGCGGGGCGCCGCGCGTCCCCGACCGGAACCGTAAAGAAACGCCCGCTTGGTCTCGCCGTCCTTGAAGGGCATCCTCCTCGCAGGCGGCCACGGCACGCGCCTGTGGCCCGCGACGCGCGCCGTGAGCAAGCAGCTTCTTCCCGTCTACGACAAGCCGATGGTCCACTACCCCCTCAGCACGCTCCTCCTCGCCGGGATCCGCGACATCCTCGCCGTGAGCACCCCCGAGGACCTCCCCCAGTACCGTCGGCTCCTCGGGACCGGCCGCGACCTCGGCGTCTCGTTCACCTACCAAGAGCAGCCGCGGCCGGGCGGCATCGCCGAGGCCTTCGTCCTGGGACGCGACTTCGTGGGGAAGGACAGCGTCACGCTCATCCTCGGCGACAACGTCCACTACGGGCACGGCCTCCCAGGCGTCCTCCGGGAGGCCGTCGCCTCGAATCCGGGCGCGACGATCTTCGGCTACCGCGTCAAGGACCCGCAACGCTACGGCGTCGCCGAACTCGACCGCAACGGCCGCGTCGTCGGCCTCGAAGAGAAGCCGAAGAAGCCGCGGTCCGACCACGCCGTCACGGGCCTCTACGTCTACGACAACGAGGTCGTGGACCTCGTCCGGCGACTCAAGCCGAGCGCCCGCGGCGAGCTCGAGATCACCGACCTCAACCGGCTCTACCTCAAGAAGGGCAAGCTGCGGCTCGTCAAGATGGGCCGAGGGATGGCCTGGCTCGACACGGGCACGCACCAGTCCCTCCTCGAGGCGAGCAACTTCATCGCGACGATCGAGCACCGACAAGGCCTCAAGGTCGCCTGCCTCGAGGAGGTCGCGTACCGGATGGGCTTCATCGACAAGGCCCAGCTCCTCAAGCTTGCCGGCGCCTACAAGGACGGCGACTACCGCGCCTACCTCGTCGACATCGCGGCCCGGGAGGGCGCCTAGGTGGCGTTCACGTTCCGGCCCTCCGCCGGGCTTCCGGACGTCGTCGTCATCGGCCCCAACCACCACGACGACGACCGCGGATGGTTCGAGGAGACGTACAAGGAATCCGCGTTCAAGAAGGCGGGGATCCCCGGCCGCTTCGTCCAAGACAACCACACCCGCTCGCGCGAGAAGGGCACGCTTCGGGGCCTCCACTTCCAGAAGGAGCCCGCGGCCCAGGGGAAGCTCGTGCGATGCCTGCGCGGGGAGTTCCTCGACGTCGCCGTCGACGTGCGCCGCGGCAGCCCCACCTACGGCCGCTCGGCCCTCGCGCGGCTCTCGGCCGAGAACCGCCTCATGGTCTACGTGCCGCCCGGGTTCGCCCACGGGGTCCAGACGCTCGTCTCCGACACGGACGTGGCTTACAAGGTCACGGCCGAGTACAGCCCGGAACACGAGCGCGCCATCCGCTGGGACGACCCGGAGCTCGCCATCCCGTGGCCGATGGCCCGGCCGATCCTGTCTGCGAAGGACGCCGCGGCCCCGCTCCTAGGCCAAGCCGAGCACAACTTCGTCTGGAAGGGCGGCGGGAACCCCTAGCATGACGAGGCCCGAGACCCATCGCAACGGCTCGCGCCCGAAGGGCCACGTCCTTGTAACAGGCGGCGCCGGGTACATCGGCTGCGTGCTCACCGAGCTCCTCCTCGAACGCGGCTACCGGGTCACCGTCCTCGACCGCCTTTTCTTCCCGGGCACCCTCGCCCACCTCGAGGGAAATCGCCGCCTTCGCGTCGTGCGCGACGACATCCGGTGGGTCCCCGCCTCGATCATGAAGCGCGTGGACGCCGTCTTCGACCTCGCGGCCCTCAGCAACGACCCCGCCGGCGACCTCGACCCCAAGCGGACCCTCGAGATCAACCACAAGGGCCGCGCCCGCATCGCGCGCCTCGCGAAGAGGGCCGGCGTGTCGCGGTACGTCCTTGCCTCAAGCTGCAGCATCTACGGGTTCCAGGAAGCGGTCGTCGACGAGCGGAGCCCCATCCACCCCCTTACCACGTACGCGGAGGCGAACGGCCTCGCTGAGAAGTCGAACCTCGCGCTCGCGAGCGAGCGCTTCACCTCGACGGCGCTCCGGCAGGCGACCGTGTACGGCCTGAGTAAACGGATGCGCTTCGACCTCGCGATCAACGGGATGACTCTCGCCCTGTTCAAGGAGGGCCTCGTGAAGGTCATGCGCGATGGGACGCAGTGGCGGCCCATGGTCCACATCCGCGACACGAGCCGCGCCTTCGTCCGGGTCCTCGAGTCCGAGCCGGGCAAGGTGAGCGGCGAGATCTTCAACGTGGGAAGCGAGGACCAGAACCTCCAGGTCCTTCCGCTTGCACGGCGCCTCTCGGAGGCCCTCGGGATCCCCTTCAAGGAGGCTTGGTACGGGGACCCCGACCACCGCAGCTACCGCGTGAGCTTCCGGAAGATCCGGGAACGGATCGGGTACGCGACGGAAGTCACGCCCGAGGACGGCGCCCGCGAGATCTACGCGGCCCTCAAGGCCGGCACGGTCACGGACGGCCCGATGACGCGGACGGTGGAATGGTACAAGAGCCTCCTCGCGTACCAAGGCATCCTCGACAACGTGGTGATGCGCCATCGCGTCCTCTGACCGTTGGGCCGTCCTCGGCGCGACGGGGCAGCTCGGCACGGACCTCGTGAAGGCGGCGCAGGCGGCGGGCCTCGCCGTGGACGCGTACGGCCACGATCGCCTCGACCTCACGCAACCCGCCACGCTCTTCGAGGCATTCCAGGCCTCCCCTCCGGCCGTCGTCGTGAACGCGGCCGCGTTCCACCAGGTCGACCGCTGTGAGGACGACCCGGAAAGCGCATTCCAGGTCAACGCGGTAGGAGCGCTCCACGCGGCCCGCGCCGCGAAGGCCGCGGGCGCCCGCTTCGTCCACGTGAGCACCGACTACGTCTTCGACGGCAAGAAGGGGGCCGGCGAGGCGTACGACGAGACGGACACCCCGGGCCCCCTCAACGTGTACGGCACGAGCAAGCTCGCCGGCGAGCACGCCGTCCTCCATTCCCATCCCACGGCCCTCGTCGTTCGAGTCGCGAGCCTATTCGGCGCAGCTGGAAGCCGCGGCAAGGGCGGAAACTTCATCGAGAACATCCTGCGCAAGGGCAAGGAGGAAGGCCGACTCCGGATCGTGAACGACCAATGGATGACGCCGACCTACACGCGCCACGCGGCCGCGGCCATCGTCCAATTGGGACAACGCGCGGCCTCCGGGGTCGTCCACGCGACGAACACGGGCGCCGCGACGTGGCACGCGTTCGCCTCCAAGGCCGTCGAGCTCGCCGGGCTCAAGATCCCCGTCGAGCCGATCTCGGCCGCCTCGTTCCCCAGCAAGGCCGCGCGACCCGCCAACAGCGCCCTTTCGACGAAGAAGCTCGCGCGGCTCCTGGGCGCGCCGCTCCCCGCCTGGCCAGCGGCCCTCGAGGAGTACCTTCGCGAGAAGGGCCACGTCCGCTAGGATGGAGGGGGAACCCGTGGAACCGGACGTGCTCGTGATCGGCGCCGGCGCCATCGGAACGAGCACCGCGTACCACCTCGCCAAGGCCGGGCACCGCGTCCAGGTCGTCGAGAAGGAGTCGGGCCCCGCCCTCCACCAGAGCGGCCGCAACAGCGGCGTCATCCACGCGGGCTACAACCTCAAACCCGGAAGCATCAAGGCCCGCTACTGCGTCGAGGGCAGCCGTCGGCTGCGCGAATACTGCAAGCGAAGGGGCGTCGCCGTCGAGCAGGGCGGGATCCTCGTCGTCGCCCAGGACGAGACAGAAATCGCAACGCTCAAAGAGCTCGCCCGCCGCGCGGCAGCCAATGGCGTCGCGGCGCGCAACGTCGACGGCGGCGACATCCCCAACCTCGAGCCCGAGGCGCGGGGCGTCCAGGCCCTCCACGCACCGGAGGCGGCGAGCTTCGATGCGCGAAGCTACGTCCACGCCCTCGCCTCCGACGCGCTCGCGGCCGGCGCCGAGTTCCTCTACGACCGGAAGGCCACGGCCATCGACGAAGGCCGCGCCGCGACCTCGAAGGGGCCGATCTCGGCCAAGGTGGTCGTGAACTGCGCCGGCCTCCACGCCGACCGCCTCGCGAAACGCCTCGCCCCCGACGTCCGGATCATCCCGTTCCGGGGCTACTACGCGGAACTCGTCCCCGCGCGCACCGGCCTCGTCCGAAGCCACATCTACGCCGCGCCCGACCTGCGCTTCCCGTTCCTCGGGGTGCACCTCTCGCGCCGGGTCGACGGGCGCGTCATCGTCGGGCCCGGAGCCATGCTCGCCTTCGGCCGCGAGGCCTACGGTTTCTTCGAGGCGAACCCCCGGGACCTCGTCGCGACCCTAGGCTGGCCCGGCTTCCTTCGACTCAGCCTGACGCCGCCGTTTCGGCGACTCATCCGCAGCGAGGTCCGAAAGAGCCTGAGCCTGCGGGCAATAGGCAAAGAGGCCCAAGCCCTCGTCCCGGGGCTCCAGGCCAAGGACCTTGTGCCGTCCTACGCCGGGAACCGCGCCCAACTCGTCTCCCGAAACGGAGAGCTTGTGGACGACATCGTAGTGCGGAGCACGCGACGCGCAATCCATGTGCTGAACGCGGTGAGCCCGGGCCTCACCTGCAGCCTGCCCTTTGGCGAGCACCTGGCTGCCGCGGCGGGGGACCTCCTCGAAGGGGGGCCGCCACGGGCGCCGTGAGGTCTCCCCGTCCCAGGGGAGGCCCGGCCGGCGGCCGGGGGACCTTCTTGGCCCACGTTCACCGAGGTCCCCGGAGCGGAGATAGTCTCGGCGCGCCCAAGCAGGTCGGGGCCGTCGTTGGGTGGATCCGACGCGGCCGAAACGCAGAAAAGCACATAGTTTCAATGTGCAAAACATATTGGTAGGTCCTCATGTACATCTCCTATCGTGACCCGCAACAAGCCCTTGAGGACGCCACCCGCCTCGTCGAACAAGGCCTCTGGCGTTTCCACGAAGACCCGCTGGGCCGCCGCCACGCCTACGAGCGGCAGTTCATCCCGGGCAAAGACCCGAACCTACGGCCCGAGGAGATCGTCGCCGTGTTCCAGGCCGCCGCCGAGTGCCGGCCCGAAAAAGGGTCGGACCGGTTCTTCCGCATCGAGGCGCTCCTCGACGCCGCCGACTGGACCGGCCACGCCCGCATCCTCTTCCACGTCGACTCCGCGCCCGGCGCGAACACGCCCCGCCGGACCGTCATCATCACGGCCTTCCGCGTCAGCGGCTGGCGCCCCAAGTAGGATCCCCATGAAGGCCCAACGAACCGGAAAAGCCGCCGTCGCCGCCCATTCTCCCCCACCCGACTTGCGGCCGTTCGCGCCCGGCGAGGCCGCGGACTGCCCTTGCGGCGGCCGCATGACGCTCCAGACCGGCCTCACCCACGCCGCGCGCAACCAGGCCGGCCTCGTCATCGTCGCCAACCTCACAGGGCTCGTGTGCGGCTCCTGCGGAGCCCGAAGCTGGGACCCCCCCACCTACGCGACCATCCAGGCGGCCGTCGAGAGCCGACCCGCAGGGTTCGGCGCGAGCGCCAAGGTGAGCCGCCTCAGCCGCGACAACGTGGGCGCGTACCTACCGAAGGACCTCCAAAGACACATGGGCATCCACGCAGGCGACGAACTCGTCCTGCAGCCCATCAACGAGCGGCTCCTCCTCGTCGAGGTCCGCCATCCCGAAACGGACGACGCACAAGCGTGAACATGATGGACAAACCGAAGGGCAAACCGAGGGGCCGCCAAGGCCGGTCGCCGTTGAAGCTCGGTATGGCCCGGATTCCCGGCAGCGGACCTTCGCTCAGGAAGGTCGTCGTCCGCGAAGACGGCCGCGACGACTGACGAACCCGTTTCCAGGCGCGAAGAGTAGCGTGGCTTTCGTCCACGTCCTCAACGCCGTGAGCCCCGGGCTCACCTGCAGCCTGCCCTTCGGCGAGCACCTTGCGGCCGCGGCGCGGGACCTCCTCGACGGGCGGCCGCCCCGGGCGCCGTGAGGTCTTCCGGAGGCCACGTTCTCCCACCCGGCCGCGCCCTTTTATAGGAAAACGCTCCATTGTTTTCGCGATGAGTCGGCGGACGTTTCCCGTCGTGGTGTCGAAAGACGAGGACGGCTACTGGGTAGGACGAGTCCCAGGGCTGCAGGGCGCGCACAGCCAAGGGCGGACGAAGCGCGAACTCCTTGAGAACATGAAAGAAGCCATCGCGTTGGCGCTCGAAGCGGCCGATGCTGGGTCCGTCGAGCATGCAATCGCGGTCGAGCGCGTGACGGTCGAGGCTTGAGCGCGCTCCGGCCCCTGCCGTTCCGGCGAGTGGAGCGGGCCCTCAATGCGTTGGGTTTTGTCGCCGTGAGCCAACGAGGAAGCCACGTCAAGTTCCAGCACGAAGATGGACGGTGGACCACCGTCCCGCGCCATCCCGAACTGGGTCGCGGAATCCTCGCTGAGATTCTTCGAGAAGCCAACATCGATCGGGAGCAGTTCCTGAAACTCGCATGAGGGACGCGTCCACCGCGGCTTCATGCTGCGCGCGCGACGCCTCGTGGGCGGCGGCCTTGCCATGGCGGTTTCATGGTTCGCAACCTTGATTACCGAGGCGGTGCTTCTATGAACGGGATGCAGAAAAAACGGCCCAAGCCTCCACCCGCCGCGGCGGACGACGGTTTGCGATTCGGCATGGAAATGATCGCGACGGGCATGGGACTATGGTACAGCCGCCGCGAAAAGTAGCGTGGCTTCGCGCCACATGT
>JACPAO010000151.1 GCA_016180755.1 Methanobacteriota archaeon | reverse complement strand
CGAGCCGGCGCGCCGCGTCTCGGCATGCTCGTCCTCAAGGATGATGAGGAAGAAGCTGGCCAGCGCCATGACCTCCCAAGCAAAGAGGAACAGGATCGCGTTCTGGGCGCAGACGATCGCGGACGCGATGGGCCTCGGTAGGTCCCCGGCGGGGTCCCTCGCGGTGCCGCTCCACTTCGGGTACCTAAGCGGCGACGGGCCGAGCCGGTTCACGATCGACATCGACTTCGCCGACCATCCGCAGGCCCACCGGTTCCAGTACCTGCGCATCGACCTCGACCACGACCTCGGCGCCCTGCTTGACGGGACCGCGTTCGAGACGTGGAAGGAGGACAAACGGGTGGGAGGCTGAGGGCTACGCGGCAGCGGCGGCGGGCTGTTCTTCGACGCTCTTGCCCTCGATCCGCTGCGTGACGACCCGCACGGTCTCGTCGAGGATGACCTGGGCGCTTCCCGTACCGTTCAAGCCGGCCGAGCCCTCGTGGCCCCCGCCGCCGCACTTGAAGGTCGTCGCGATCTCGTGCATGAGGCGGCCGAGGTGGAGGTCGTACCGTTCGATGATGTGGCGGCGCGCGCGGGCGGACACGCGGACCTCGTCGCCGCGCTGGGCGGCGACGACGACGACATCGGCGCCGAGCATGAGGAGGGCCTTTGCGGCGCTCGCCTCGAAGCTCGAGACGTTGCTCGTCGCAAGGAGCACGCCTTCCGAACCGACCTTCTTCCACACGATGCGTTGGGCGGCCTTGAGGTGGGCGGTCTTGCGGCTGGGGTCGTCGATGGAATCGCCTTCGACGATCTCGAGGATCTCGTCCATCTGGCGGCCGGTCTGACGCAGGAGGTTCGCGAAGGTGAGGAATGTGAACGGCGTCGCGTAGCGGAAGTTCGCCGTGTCGCTCACGATGCCCACGAGGAGCGCGACAGCCGGGCGTCGGCGCGTGGTGGTCGAGGACGATGGGGTTCTCGATCTTGTCCGCGTAGGGTCCGAGCTGGGCCGCGCTCGCCGTGTCGACGAGGACGATCTGGTTGTACTGCTTGAGCTCGGGTTCGCTGATGACGGAGACGCGCAGGGCCTCGAGGAGCCGCTCGGCCGTCCGGGAGACGTCGCCCGTGATGCCGATGTCGACGTTGGGGAAGACGATCTTGAGGGCGGCCGCGGAGCCGATCGAGTCCGGGTCGGCGTTGTGGTGAACGAGGACGAGCTTCTTCTGGTTCGGCGTCGCGAGGATGCGGATGACTTTGTCGAGTTCCTGGATCTTGACTTGCATCCCGGGGTGGCTCCCTTTCTGGGGCTCGGGTCCAACCCAGGAACCCGAGCTTATAACCCTATTTGTCGGGGTCTGGATTTGAACCTTGTTGGATTGTTCGGCGTGGCGTTTTCGCCCGCGGAAACCGTGGTCACTCTCGGTGCCGGCGCTGGCCATCAGTCGTGGAGGAGCCGGGGGTCGAAGTGCACGAACTCGCCGGGCCGATCCAGGCGGTTGGGGCACCAGGCGCGGACGCTGCACCGGTGGCAGATTGCGGGGTCGATGTGGTTGGGGGGCGGGATCATGGCCGCCCGCTCGGCGCGCTGGAAGGCCTGCACCTCAGCGAGGATCCGCTCGCGGTGCGGGGCCTCGTGGGGCAGCGCCACGCTGCGTTCGGTGAGCCGGACGAGGGCGGCCTCGGGGTTGTTGGAGCGCGTGAGCTCGTCGAGGGCGTCCTCTTTGCTGCCGCCGCGAAGGTACCCGAGGTGGAGCCGCGGGGGGACGTCGTAGACGCTTCGGGCCAGGAGCCCGTAGAGGTGGAGCTGGACCGCGTGGTCGGGCCAGATGGAGGCGCCCCACGAGGCGTCGGGCTGGTTGGGGGCGCGGGAGTTCTTGAGCTCGAGGACGTGGAGGTTGCCGGCGCGGGCGTAGATGAGGTCCACGTAGCCGTGGAGCCGTCGTCGGTCGTCGACGAGGTGGGCCTCGGCCTCGAAGACGAAGCGGCCCTCCCGGAGGCCCTCGGCGAGGGTGATCTCGGCGGGGCCGGCGGCGGCCTCCAGGGCGCCTTGGACCTCGGCGTGGGCCTCGGCGCCGCGACGCATGGCGGCCGTCGTGAGGTCGATGCCGTAGCGTTCGAGGAGCCTCTGGACGAAGGGCTTCGTGTGGCAGACGGTCCACGAGGCGAGCGTCGTCGCGGAGAGCAAGGGCTTGCGGACGACCTCGCGGTTGGGGGTGGGCGTCGTCGGCTCGAGCGGGAGCTTCCCCTGCCGCAGCCTTCGGGCGTCCATGGCCGATCGAAGGTGCGGCGGTCCCTAATAGCCTCGCGTGGGAGGGGTGAAGGTCACGCGGCGAGCGCGGGGGAGGGCTTGTTGGGCTCCATCATGAACTCGTAGACGCCGTTCTTGTGGCTCACGAGGAACTGGCCGGGGTTCACCCAGGTCGGAAGGACCACGATCGTCCGGAAGTCGATGCCGGCCCGCTTGGACCAGAGGCTCACGGTGCGGCTGCCGACGCGGTACTCGATGTCCTTGGGCTCGAGTTCGGGAAGGTGGAAGGTCACGACGACCGTGCCGGTCTCGACGACGACCTCGCCGCGGCCCTGGACGGGGGGATTCGGGACCGCCTCGTGGGGTCGGCGGTCGTCGGCGGGTCCCATCGGAGAGCGCGGTTCCATCCCAGTCATGTGCTACCGAATCGCACGTCCTGTGGGGGTCCATTCAAAACGTTTGTGTTAGGCTGGTTTCCGGCGTTTTCTTGGGCCTGGGGACCGTCAGGGGGCGCTCCCCACATCCAGGCATTCAGCCTAGGGGTGGACGCGGACGACCCACGATGGAGCCAAAGGAGCCCCGTGGCCCCCGGCCTGCCTACAGAGCCAAAGCGCGCGGGCCGGCTCCTTCGCGGCGAGAATAGGACCCCTGACCAGAGGCCCCCCCGGGCCCAGGCCGTCTTGGCGGCCGCCGCAGCGAGATCGCCGCGGCCAGGGTTCCGAGGACGATCGCCAGGCTTGGCCCGGGAGTCCCGTTGGTGCTTGCATCCGGGGAGAGCGTAGCGGCTTCATCCGGAATCTGCGTGGTTTCGGCGCTCACTACGCGGGCCCGCACCCGGCCCAGGGCCACAATACTGGGATTGTCTAGGCTTTCGGCGACGAGGAACAGTTCTGCCCGCTCGCCTTCGTTGGCGTCGTCGGGCGCTCGAACGATAACGGAAACCTGTCGATTGGAATCCGCCGGAACACGCATGTTTTCGCCTTCGTGAATCGAGGCCCATCCTGCGTTGATTCCTTCAGCACTCAGGCGCAGGACCTGGTCATCCAGCCCCGAGTTCGTCAGGTCGAACCGGAAGACAGCTCCCTTTCCGGGGTTGACGGCCTTGTCGTGGTCGCCAAGGGCGGTGAGGCGGATTGTTCCCACGCTGAGAAAGCCTTGGTCGATCGGATCGTGGTATTCCCGCAGCGGCAGCGTGATGAGCGAGCCTTTCGGCTTGATTTGGGCGGCTGGCGGGTGGCCCGACCCATAGACTCCCTGGGGAGTGTCGGCGGTGAGCGCCAGCTCGCCGCCTTTCTCCTCGAGGTACCCGGCCTCCTCGAGCTTCTTCGCCAGCTCGCGGAGCCGCTCGAGGTCGCGCGCCGACTCCTGGCCCAGGAGGCGTTCCACCTGCGCGGGGTCGATCTTCTCGAGATCGGAAGGACTCTGGGCCCGCCGGAGCTGGCGCTCCAGCTCGGTCATCTGCTGCAGCTCGTCCATGAGCCGCATCGCCTCGGAGAGCGTCAGCTCGTCGTCGCCGCGGAAGTCGTAGCGGCGCGTCAGCTCGTCGAGGTCCGTCGCCTCGCCGAGGTGCATCGCGAGCTGGCGCA
>JACPAO010000150.1 GCA_016180755.1 Methanobacteriota archaeon | reverse complement strand
AAGCGCCGAAGTGGATCTACGACGAGGTCGTGCCCGCCGCGGGTTCCCGCGTCCGATCCCTCCACCTCCTCAAGCAGAAGGGGGTCCGCAAGAGCGTGCTCCTCTTTTCCGAGGAGGCCGCGCTCGTCGCGGAGAAGGGGCTACTCTCGGGTGTCAAGGTCTACCGCGTCGACTACCCCCGCGGGCTCCTTCTCAACGAGTCGAACTGCCCCCACTGCGGCAAGATGATCCAAGAGCCCGTCGGGAAGATCGCGCACCTGGCAAAAGGCGGGAAGGCCAAGAAGCCCGAGCCGCACGCGCCGAAGCGCGACGAGCCCGCCCCGGCCGGCACGATGACCGCAAAGCAGGAAGCGGCGCTCGCGTACGCCCGCGACATGAAGACGCTTCGGGCGCGTGCCGCGAAGGCGAAGGGCGGGAAGGGCCCGATCGCGGCGCGCGACTCGGCCCGCAAGCTCCGGAAAAAGCACGGACTCGCGTGACTGCGCCCAGGCCCAACGCGTCCCCACGCCACGGTGGTGATATCATCAGGAAGCGCCGGGAAGTCGGACGGCCCGGCTTCTGTAGCGCCGGGTTCTAATCGGAGGGGACCCGAGGGCCCTTCCGCTCGCGCCGGCGGACGTCGAGGCTCTGCGACATCGTGCCCATGGTGAAACGCAACTCAGAACCGTCCAGGTAGACCGGGCCCCGCCGCTGCTTCTTATTCGGCACGAATCTCATATGGTGAGCACCCGCCCTATTAACGTGCCGGCGCCAACCGTGACGAGGATAAGCCCGCCCAGGTAAAACCGCACCGTCCAACCGAGCTGCCGATCCGTGGTCGTGTTCTCCATCACGAGTGCCCGAATGGCCTCGGCGTACCCCGCGATGGCGCCTCCAAGGAAGGCTTAATTTACTGTAGTAATCATATGTAAACTACAGTAATCATGGCCCTTTCCGTGTCCGTGCGCCCCGAGTCTTGGCTGGAACAGCTCTTTGCCACGCCCTTGCAGGTCCGCCTGCTTCGGCTGTTGTACCGTGATCCGAGGAAGTACTGGACGGAGCGGGAAGCCGCGGCCGCCATCAAGGCCCCCGCCCCCAGCGCCCGCAAGGTGTTTCGCCGCCTGGAAGAGATGGGGATCCTGGAGGTCCGGCAGGTCGGGCGGGCGCACCTGGTGCGGCCCCGTCCCGCCATGGGCCTATCGGACGAGATCGAGCGCGCCTTCCGCCGCGAGTCCAAGACGTTGGACCGGATCTTGGACGCCGCGAAGGCGACCCTGCCGGCGAAGGTCTCTCTCTACCTTTTCGGAAGCACGGCGCGGGGCACCGCCGAGCCCGGGAGCGACCTCGACCTCTTGGTCTCGGGGCTCGACCCCGCCACCACGCAGGAGGCGGCCGACGAGGTGCGGGCGGCCGTTCGTGGATACGCGCCCGTCCCGACCAACGTGGTGGCGATTCCTCGGCCGGACCTCCGGAAGCCGCGATACCGTTCCCTCACGAAGAACGTGCTGGCCCAGGGTCGATGGTTGGCGGGGCCAGACCTCAAAGAGGTCCTTCGATGACGCGCGAAGCCGGGCGGACGGCCGCGGGTCGCCCCGCGGATGCCCTTCGCCACTGGGCGAAGGCTCGACGCTTCCTGGAGGGCGCACGCCACTCCGAGGAGGGAGGCCACTGGGAGGCGGCGGTCTCGAGCGCAATCCTTTCCGGCATCCACCTCGCCGACGCCATCGGCCTCCACTACACTGGGCGACGAAGCGCCGGCGAGCGGCACGAAGCCGCGGGCGACCGGCTTGAAGCGATGGAGGAACTCGAACCCGCCGTCCGTCGCTCCTTGGCGAGACACCTCCGCGCCTTGCTCGAGGTGAAAAACCTGGTCCAGTACTCGGGGGACGCTTCGCGCGCCTCGGACGCCCAGGCGGCCCTTCAGCACGTCGAGCGGATGATGGAGGCGGCCACCGCGATCGCCAAACGGGCCGGTTGGCGGCCGGAGGCATGAGCAGACTCCAAGTTCATGGGCGCGGCCAACCGCCGACGTAGCGTCAACTGTCTGCCAAGGCGCTGAATTCCGGCGGCCCGAGGCTACGTCGCGACGAGGTGCGCGCGAAGCCAGTCGTGTTCGGGCGCGAGGCCGAGGATCGAGAAAAATTCGTCGACCGTCGAGTACGGCTGACCCCGCACCGCCGTCTCGGCGCGCGCGTCGCCGAACCCGGGAAGGGCGCGGAACATCCGCTCGGTCGCCGAGTTGATCGGGAAGGGCGCGTGGAACCCGGAGACGCTCCGGAACCCGTAATCGGTCACGACGACGTCGGTGAACGCCTCCAGGGGGAGCCGGTACCGGACGCCCACGAGCAGCGCGTACGATCCAATCTGGCGCCCGAACGTGTTGTCGCCCTCGCGGACCTCGAGCCAGACGTCCTTGAGGACGGTCCGCAGCGGCAGCATCCGTTCGAGGAGCGGACGGTCGATGTTCTCGCGCACGCGGCGCTTGAACTCGAGGAACCGCGTGTGCTGCTTCTTGGAGATTGGTTTCAGGCCGCCCGTGATGGGCAGGAGTTGCCGGAGGTTGATCCGTCGAAGCGTGTGGCCGTCCTGGAAGAGCCTCTCGAGGAACGCGTAGTTCTGGTCGTAGGTGTCCGCCTCCTCCCCGTCGAGGCCGGCGATGAAGTTCACGCCCGGCAAGAGGTGGGGCATGCCGTTCTCGCCGCGCCCGCCGCCCACCTCGTTGAGGAGCCCGACGGCACGGGCGACCTCGTCGGCGCTCGAGTTGAGGTTGTTCGCGTCGAAGACCCGCTGGTCGACGGATTCCAGCCCGAACGCGGCGACGTTCCCGGGCGTGCAGTGCTTCACGATGGAGCGGGCGATGGCGCGGGACTCGTCGGGCCACGTCGCGAGGATGGCGGGGTTCGCGTTGTCGATGTGGAGGACGCGCAGGTTCGGCGCGGCGTCGCAGACGC
>JACPAO010000056.1 GCA_016180755.1 Methanobacteriota archaeon | reverse complement strand
GCCGCGGCGCGAGCGCGAGCGGCGCAAGCTGCGACGAGAGGTCCTGGAGGAAGTAGCGGCCGAGGAGGTATTCGGTCGTCGCCCCCGGACTGAACGGGGCTTCCGCGAGGCCGGCCGAGTTGGGAAGCGGTCCCGGCGTGACGACGAAGCCCTTCTCCCGAAGCCGCGACGTCGTCTCGCGGGGGTCGCCCCGAAGCCCGTTGAACCGGACGAAGGTCGGGACCTTCCTCTCCATGGCGGCGACGAGGCCTTTGAGGTCGGGGTAGAATTCCCCCCAGCGCGCGACGAGCTCGGGGGAGAACCCGTGGTCGACGCTCCACCGTCGCAGGGCGGGGGTGGGCGGGACGCGGATGGGCTCCGTCAGGGGGACCGCGCGGCGGATGCCGCCGGCCGGAGATAAACCTCGGGGGCCCGCAAAGGGGTTTTCAACGCGGCCCGCGCTCCGGCGGCCCCATGGCGAAGCGGGCGCGCGGCCTTTCGACGGTGGCGGTCCATGCGGGGGAGCGTTACGACCCGTCGACGGGGGCCGTCGGGACGCCCATCTACCAGAACTCGACGTTCTACTATCCCCGCAAGCCCGACGGCCGCGGCGGCTGGGTCGCCAACGAGGATTTCATCTACACGCGGTACTCGAACCCGACGGTCCGGGCGGCGGAGGAGAAGTTCGCGGCCCTCGAGGGCGCCGAGGCCGGCCTCTGCTTCGCGTCGGGGATGGCGGCCGTGAGCGCGAGCAACCTCGCGTTCGTGAAGCCGGGCGAGACGATCGTCGCGCAGGCGAACATCTACGGCGGGACGACCTCCCTCTTCAACCGCGAGTTCCAACGGCTTGGCATCAACGTGGCGTACGCGTGGGACGGGTCGGCGGAGGAGCTCGCCGGGCTCGTGGACGAGTCGACCCGCGTCGTGTACGTCGAGGCGCCGTCGAACCCGTTCAACCACGTCGTCGACCTGCCCAAGCTCCGCCGGATGCTCGACGCGAAGTGGGGCAAGCGGCGGCCGCGCATCCTCATCGACGCGACCACGGCGACGCCCTACAACTTCCGGCCCTTGGACCACGGCGCCGACGTCGCCATCCATTCCGCGACCAAGTACCTCAACGGCCACTCGGACATCATCGCGGGCGCCGTCGCCGGCTCTCGGGCGGCGATCGCCGAGATCCATCCCTGGTTGAAGAGCCTCGGAGGCTCCATGGATCCCCACCAGGCCTTCCTCCTGCGCCGCGGCATGACGACGCTTCCGTTGCGAATGCGAAGGCACAACGAGAACGGGGCGGCCGTCGCGCGGATGCTCGACGGCCACGGCTCGGTCGAGACGGTCTGGTACCCGACACTATCGCATCACCCGTCGCGGCTCGTGGCGCGCCGCCTCATGAAAGGTTTCGGCAGCATCGTCACCTTCCAGCTGAAGACGAGGCGGGCCGCGGCCGCCCGACGATTCCTCGAGAGCCTCGAGCTGTTTGCGGCGGCGGCCTCGCTCGGCGGCGTGGAATCGCTCGCGAGCCTCCCCCTCGAGACGCAGCACAAGCTCACCCCGCCCGCCATGCGCAAACAGCTCGGCATCACGCCGACGCTCGTGCGCCTTGCCATCGGGATCGAGGACGCCGCGGACCTCATCGCCGACCTCGAGCAGGCCCTGCGGCGGGCCTAGCAGACGGCCCCACGAAAATCCTTATAGGCTGCGCGCCGCCTCGAAGGCGGGGCGGGCGATGAGGCGCACAATCGTCCTGGCGTTGGTTCTCGTGCTCTGCACGTCGACGAGCGGTTGCCTCCGCGACGAGATCTTTCCCGAACCGTTCGAATGGAAGCCCGGCAAGACGTTCAGCGGGCGCGGCGACACGGTGCTCGAATGGAGCGTGCCGTCCGACGCCCAACGGATCCGGTTCTGGTTCGCGGCGGACTTCTCGGGGGACAAGCCCATCCTCGGCGAGCAGGCGGGGATGGAGCTGCGCGTGCGGGACCCGCAGGGAACCGTCGCCGCGTACAAGTTCACGAAGGCCGGTGAGACGCGCGACACGTTCGTCGCCCGCGCCGACGGCCCCTGGACCGTGAGCGTGAGCGACCCAGGCGCCGGCGGGGCCTACGCGGGCGCCGCGGAGTGGTTCGTGCCCAAGTACGAGGATTGGGCCTGGTGGCAGGTGTGGAAGGACTGAAGCCGCCCGACCACCGGCCCAGCCTCCTCGAGCGCGTCTTCAGCGGGACGGCCAAGCTCGTCATCCGGCGTCCGCGCATCATCATCGCGGCCTTCCTCGTCGGCGCGCTCCTTTTCCTGCCCGCGATCGGGAACCTCCAGCTCTACATGAGCTTCTATCAGCTCATCCCGGAGGAGCGGCGCGAAGGCGACGCGTACACGAAGAACTATTTCGAGGACTACCAGGACCTCAACACGGACTACGGCGGCGACAACTGGGACTATTACCTCTTCCAGCTCAACGGGACCCAGCACCAGTCCATGACGGAGGTGCGGCCGGTGCGCGAGATGAACGCCATCGCCGAGCGGCTGAAAGGCTTCCCGTACGTCGAGGGGACGCTTTCGCTCGCCGAGCTCGTCAAGATCGCCAACCAGCTCGTCACGGGACGCTACGAGTTCCCGCCGGACACGGCGGACGGCGACGAGCAGGTGCGCCAGGCCCTCGACTTCCTCCTCTGCAAGGGCGCGTTCACGCCGCCCGCCGGGCAAAGGTGCCCGCACGGCTATCGCGACCAGATCTACGGCAACATCCTCACGCCCGACGAACGGACCAGCTTGATGGTCATCATCCTGCGAAAGGGCGAGCCGCTCGAGAACTATCGCGACTACGCGAAGGAGCTCAAGGAGTTCGGCTTCGACATCGACGAGCACAACCCGTACCAGGACGCGATCAAGGTCTACCCGTTCAACCTGGAGACCATCTACCTTAAGCTCGACGAGACGACGCTGAGCGAAGGCGTCTGGTGGATCGCGGGGACGCTCGTC
>JACPAO010000129.1 GCA_016180755.1 Methanobacteriota archaeon | reverse complement strand
GAAGACCCAGGGAATCGCGCGCAGATCTTCCAGCCCGGTGCCGGAGTCGGCGGGGCGAGTCGTGGATTCGACTCCCTTCGGTCGCTCACCACGATGCTGAGCGAGCGTAGCGAGTCGAAGCATCGAAGGGCGACGGGCCGGACGCGAGCCGATGCGGAACCGTTCCAACTCTTGAATCGGCGTCGCCCAGCGGAAATAGTCCAGAAAGCCCGGCGCGTCGACGAGGGCCATGTTGATGGCGGTCTCGGCGATGCTTTTCGCATAGAGCGCGACGCGTTCCAGCCCCTCCAAGAGGGTGAAGAAGTTGATGCATCGCACGCAGGACTCGAGTTGGGGCTTGGCCCGGGGGGACGTGAAGACGTCGAACATCGAATTGCGGTCCCGCGTGGGCGCGAAACCGAGCGACCGGCGGATCACGTCGTTGGCCATCTTGACGTCGCGACCGTTGAACGCCTTGATCGCGTCGCCGACGACTGCGGCCAGGTCCACGAGGCCTTTCTTGGTCGCGTCGGCGACGGGCGCGCCCGGGGTCACCGCCAAGGCTCGGGTCTGTTTCGAGATCCGCATCGCGTAGTCGCCGATTCGTTCGAGGTAGTGGGCCACGAAGAGGTTGTGGATCCCCGCGATCGCGGATCCGTTCGGGGCGGCCAGGGAGCCTCGCTTCAGGGACGCCGCGTGCTGCTTCAGGATCAGGAGCAGCAGACGGTCCAACTCGGCCTCGTAGCGTTCGCTCTCGCGATAGATGGCCTCGCCGCCTCCCTGCGTGAGGCGCGACACGTTCGTGATCATCTGCAACGCGAGGATCTGCATCCGTCGCAGGCCCTTCTCGAGATTGAAGCCCCCGGAGTCGGAGAGATCCTGGATGACCAGGCGCCCGGGCGTCTCCTCCACCACCTGGAGGCCGTGAAGCCGGACGGAGGCCTCGCCGACGGCCGTTTGCAGGGCGGCCGGGTCGGCGGAGCCATTCTCGAGGACCGCGGTCTGGAAGGCGGACACGTAGAGCGCGGTGAGGGTTCGAAGGATCTCGTCCGGGTCCTTGGATTGGATGGAGACGACGCGCTCCTTGGATGGGGGCTGGGCGGCGCCCCGGGCGGCGACGAGCAGCCTGCCGTCGTCGCCGTAGTCGACGGTGATCTCGTCGCCCGCCTTGAGCCCATGCGTCTCGACCCACTGCTTGGGGAGCGACACCGAGAACGACGCGCCGCCGCCAACCGATTGGATTTTCCGCGACTCCATGCAGGGGTGAAGCGGTTCACCTTGTTCCTGAGCTTGGTCCCGAACCTGTTCGTCCTCAGCATGAAGTAAGGTCGCCCGCCTCATGGTTGCCTGCGCGACTGAGGCATTCGCCCCCACATTCAGCCCCGCTTTCGGACCATGCGTGCCAACCACTCCAACGGCCATTCCCTGGACGGGGAAGCCCTGCCCGAACCCTTTCGCGCGAAGATGGTGGAACCCATCCGGCTCTTGCCGAAGCCCGAGAGGGAGCAACGGCTCGCCGAGGCGGGCCACAACCTGTTCCGGCTGAAGGCCGACGACGTCTTCGTCGACCTGCTCACGGATTCCGGCACGTCCGCCATGAGTGACTCCCAATGGGCCGCGCTCATGCGGGCCGACCCCGCCTACGCGGGCAGCCGACCCTTCCACGATCTCGCCCGGACCGTCAATGACGTCTTCGGCTACGATCAGTTCCTGCCCGTGCACCAGGGCCGCGCGGCCGAACACCTGCTCGCGGCGACCCTGGCGAAGCCCGGCGACGTGATCCCCAGCAACCATCACTTCGACACGACCCGTGCAAACCTCGCGGCGGTGGGTGCCAAGCCGGTCGACTTCCCCTGCCGCGAGAGCCTCGACCCGGATGGGCGCGAATCCTTCAAGGGAAACATGGACACGGAACGCCTTGAGGAGCTACTTGCGTCCCGCGCGCACGTCCCCTTCGTCATGCTGACCATCACCGACAACGCCGGAGGCGGGCAACCCGTCTCGCTTGCGAACATCCGGCGGGTCCACGAGATCGCGAACGGCCATCGCGTCCCCCTCATCCTGGATTCGTGCCGCTTTGCCGAGAACGCGTGGTTTGTCCGTGAGCGGGAACCGGGACAGGCGACGCGGCCCATCCCCGACATCGTCCGCGACATCTTCGCGGCCGCCGACGGCTTCACGTTCAGTGCCAAGAAGGACGGCCTGGCCAACATGGGCGGACTCCTCGGCCTGCGCTCGCCGGAGAAGATGGAACGGCTGCGCCAACGATTGATCCTCGTCGAAGGGTTCCCCACGTACGGTGGAATGTCGGCCCGCGACATGGCGACGGTCGCCGTGGGGATCCGCGAGGCGATCGAAGAGGCGTACCTCCGCAGCCGGATCCGGCAGGTGGGGCTCTTGCACCGTTGGCTCTCCGCGTACGGGGTCCCCGTCGTGCGGCCCGCAGGCGGCCACGCCGTCTACGTGAACGCCGGCCGGATGCTGCCCCACGTCGCGCCGGAAGAGTTCCCCGGCCACGCCCTTGCGTGCGCCCTGTATCGGGAGGGAGGGATCCGCAGCTGCGAGATCGGAAGCCTCATGTTCGACGCCACCCCCGACGACGCGACCGCCGGCGGAAGCCGACGGCTCGAACTGACCCGGCTCGCCATCCCTCGCCGCGTCTACTCCGACAACCACCTCGACTACGTCGCCCGGACCGCCATCCGGATCCTCGAATCCGCGCACGACGTCCACGGCCTCCGGATCACCCAGGCGCCCGCGAGCCTCCGCCATTTCTCGGCACGGTTGCAGCCCCTATGACGGCCCCCCCGCTACCGGCTACATAGGGGGCCGCTCCGAACCTGTTCGGGCCAACGTTCTCGGCCCACGCCGCCTCAGGCGGATTGCAGGCGCGGGGGCGCACCCGGCACCACCACCCATCCGCCACTCCACCCGGCGGCGCCCCGAACCTGCCCTCCCAAAAGAAACGAACGTGATGCCCCATGAAGACCCAACCCTCGAACGCAACGACCCTGCGCTTGACCGCCGCCTTCGGGCTACTGCTCGCCGTCGTGGCGGCCGGCTGCACCGCCGCCCCCGCGCCGGGCACGGCCGCCGCCGGACAGAACACCGTCAAGCTCGTGAACATGAGGTTCGAGCCCTCCGAACTAACGGTGAAGGCCGGCACCGCGGTGGAATGGGCCAACCAGGACAGCATGCCCCACGACGTGACCGGCAAGGACAAGGCCTGGCAGAGCACCGGCGGCGCGGGCGGGCTCGCGAAGGGCGCGACCTTCTCGAAGACGTTCGACGTCCCCGGCGTCTACGAGTACTACTGCATGCTCCACAGCAGCGGCCCCGGCAACGGCATGTCCGGCAAGATCATCGTCCAATAGTCCCCGGCCGCCGGCATCCAGGGGAACCCTCCACCCCACACGGGTTCTCCTGGCTCTCTCTTCCCATGGCATGGATCACCGGGAGAACCATGATGGCCGCTCCGACCCCCCAAGACTTCGCCGGATGGCAAGGACTCCTCGACGCCTGGATCGACGACATCGGGTACCCGCGCAACCTCCTCGGCGATTTCCGGCTGGAACCCAAGTACGAGGAGCCGCCCAACCCGCTCGTCGAGTTCGGCGCGTTCAAGGGCGCGCCCAAGTGGCGGCGACCCGGCCAGGCGCCGACCCAGGCCGGCCGCGACGCGCTGCTCACGCTCACCGCCGTGCAGGGCGACACGGGATTCGCGAGCGTGGAGCAACAGCGGCACCTCGTCGCGACGGCGCCGACCGCGTACGACCTCAAGAGCCTCGTCCGCGTCAACGCGGAGGAAATGAGGCACGGTCTGCAGATGGCGCACATCCTCATGACGCATTTCGGCCGCACCGGCGCCATCGAGGCCCAGAAGCTGCTCGAGCGGCGGGCCACGCGCGGGGAGCGTCTGCTCAAGGCCTTCAACGACCCCGTGCGGCACTGGCTCGACTTCTTCTGCTACACGGCGTTCATGGACCGCGACGGCAAGTACCAGTTGACGATGCTCCAACGGTCCGGCTTCCACCCGTTGGCGGCGAGCATGGGCCCGATGTTGAAGGAGGAAGCCTTCCACCTCGGAACGGGGTTCACCGGCGTGAAGCGGATCGTCCAGGCGGGCCTCGTCCCGATTCCGGTCCTCCAGACGTACGTGAACTGGTGGGTGACGGCGGCCTACGACTGCTTCGGGACGGACAGCAGCACGAGCGCCCAATGGGCCTACGAGTGGGGCCTCAAGGGACGCTTCGACGAGGCCACGAACCCGCAGCCTGCCCCTCGCGAAAGGCTCAACGAGTACAACCGGTCCCTGTACGCCGCGGAGGTCGCCGACCTCCTTTGCAAGATCAACCAGGCGCGTGCCCCGGGTCAGCCGGCCTTGCGCGCTCCCAGCACGCGGTTCCACCGCCGCGTCGGACCCGACGCGGGGCAACCCTACTCGACGACCGGCGCGCGGCTCTCGGACACATCCTACGCGGATCACCTGCGTGAGACGTTGCCGACGGGCGAGGACGAAGGCCTCCTCGCCGAATGCTTCAAGGAGGCGTGGATTGCGCCCCGCGCGGCCTGACGGCAACACGGTCGATTGGTTCTTTGAAGGCCTGGTGGCGGCTGTCCTCGAGGAATTGGATTCTCCGGCAGGGGCTGCCTACGACCGCACCTTGTACGCGATCGGCATGGAGTACGGCGCGGTCGACGCCCGACGAGCGTTGGACTACGCGGTCGGCCCGCGCCACGGCGCCACCCCGACGGACAAGGTCCTCGCGTCGCTTGGGCAGACGCCCTACCCGCGGTTGGCCCGTCGCCGGCTACCGGGCCAAGGAATCCGGGGAACCGCCGCCATCCTCCACTTCTTCGACGCCTCATACCCGCTGCACACGGAACCGGCCGAACGCGCGCTCGTCGAGCTCGGCTTCGAACTGCCGAGCCCGTTGCAATACGTTGACTACGTCCACGCCATCGATCGCCTCAAGGAGCGTTGCCCCGCGTCGGCGGTCCCCGAATCCAACTGGTTCCTGTCGCGCATCCTCCAAGTCGGTTTGGAAGCTTGGTCCCGCCGCCAGGCTCGACGGGAGGCGAATCCGGGGCGCCGCGTCGCCGGCGCAGCGCCCGCTCAGTCCACGGTCGCTCGGAACCCATTTTAGGTCCCCTTTCCTGCCCTTCAGGGTGCCGCCGACGAAGGAGCCGGCCGGCGTCGAGGCGCACGGCGCGCCTGCGACGGTCTCCGGATTGTCCGACCTTGTCGAGTCGGCCCCCGACGCCGTCATCGTCGCCGACGAGAAGGGCGTGATCGTCCTCGCGAACAAACGTGTCGAAGACTTCTTCGGGTACCGCCGCGAGGAACTCGTCGGCCAGCCCGTGGAAATCCTCGTCCCTCCGGGTCTCCGGGCCCGCCATAAGGAACACGTGCGCGAGTTCATGCGCGACCCCGGGATCCGCCTCATGGGCGAACGTGGCATCAGCCTCCATGGGTTGCGCAAGGACGGATCTGAGATCGCGATCGACATCAGCCTCGGCCCCGTTCCCACCACGGACGGGCCCCGGATCATGGCGGTGGTCAGGGACTTCGGCCGACACCAGGCGGAGGCCGACCGACGCGCCGACGAGATCGCCCGGTTGGAGGGTGCGTTCAGCACGCTCGGACACGAGCTTGGCAACTTCCTCGTGCCCATCAAGCTCCACGTCCACATGCTCAAGCTTCGCCTGGCCCCCGCCGAACGCGACCTTCACGACTCGCTGGCGCTGGTGGAGCGCAACGTGGAACGCCTGGCGAGGCTCCTCACGGACATCCTGGCCAGCGTCCGCCTCAAACGGGGCCAGCTTCCCGTCCGCCTGCGCGCCGTCGACGTGAACGCGCTCGTGGCCGAAAGCGTCCACTCCTACATGGGTGCGACGCGCGAAAAGGATATCCAGATCGCACAGGATCCTGCCCCCGCTCCCCTCTGGGTTCAGGGCGACCCGGATCGCCTCCACGAGGTCATGTTCAACCTATTGACGAACGCGTGGAAGTTCACCCCCCGCGGGGGCCGCGTCGACATCAAGGTGGAGAAGCAGGGAACCGAGGCCGTGGTCACGGTGCGGGACACGGGCCGCGGAATCGACCCCTCCGAACTCCAACGCCTCTTCCAACCATTCAGCCGGGCGCCGGCCGTGAAACGCGACGGCGTCCCCGGCCTGGGCCTTGGGCTTTACCTCAGCCGGGGAATCATCGAACTGCACCATGGACGGATCTGGGCCGAAAGCAAAGGCCACGGACGTGGCGCCACGTTCCGCGTCGCCCTGCCGATCTCGGGCGACCCGGCCTAGCGCACCGACTCGCCAAGGCACGTTGGACTCACGCCGGGGCCTTTGTGGGCGACCGTCCCAGGCCTTCGCGCCACGCGCTGATGCGCAAGTGCGCGATGATCGGGAGGAACAGGTCGCCGAGGCGCGCTCCCTTCGGAGTGAAGCCGTATTCGACGCGGACCGGGACCTGCGCAAACACCGTGCGCCGGACAAAGCCTTGGGCCTCCAGTTCGCGAAGCCGCTGGCTGAGGGTCCGGCTTCCGATTCCCGGCAGTCCTTCCTTCAGCTCGTGGAACCGGCGTGGCTCCTTCATCCGCAACAAGAAGCAGATCTCGATCGTCCATTTCTGCATGAACGGGTTGAGGGCTCCCACGCTCAGCTTGACCTCGCGGTCGAGGTCGCCGTAGCCGGTGAGCCACGTCACGACCTGGTCCATGGCCTTGCGATGGCCCTCGGCGAGTTCGTCCAGGAACGCGTCCAGCCGTTTGATCATGTGCGTGTTGAGCGCATCCTGCTCCGCGGCGCTCCGGCTTGGGGCGGGCTTGCTCTTCTTCGATGGTCGCCGGGAAGCCTTGGTGTCGGTCGGGATACTTGTCCTCGCGCGGTCCACTCGTATCGTTATAAGCTTTCATGGATGATGTTACTTTCGTTCTGGAAGCAAGATTCGTCTTGCTCCATCATAAGGGGACAACGATCAGGATGGAAACGATGGATGCACAACCCGGCGACGTCAAGCGGCACTTCCCGTTCCACCAGGATTCCCTGTTTAACAAGGGGCTCGTCGTCACGTTCCTCATCCTGCCCCTGATGGCGGCCGTCTACGCCTTGAACCAGGTCATCCGCCACGAGGTCGGGTGGCTCGAGATCGGCCTCTTCCTCGGCATGTGGGCGTTTACGGGCCTCGGCGTCACCCTGGGCCTCCACCGGATGCTCACCCATCATTCCATCGTGGCCCGGGCGCCGACCCGCGCGCTCCTCCTGATCGCGGGATCCATGTCGCTGCAGGGCCCGCCGGTGGACTGGGCGGCGACCCACCAGCGGCACCACGCCCTGTCCGACCGCGAAGGGGACCCCCACAGCCCCAAGGACGGGTTCTGGCACGCGCACTGCCTTTGGCTGGTCCGCAACCGGTTCGTCCGCGCCGGGCCGGCCCACGACAAGATGATGGCGGACCCGGTGGCACGGTTCGTGCAGCGCACGTGGGTCGCCTGGGCCATCCTCGGGTTTGCCATCCCCGCCGCCATCGCCTTCGCCATCCACCCGACCGTCCTCTCGGTTCTTAACGGCGTCCTCTGGGGCGGGTTCGTGCGCGTCTTCGTCGGCCACCACACGACCTGGAGCGTGAACTCGATGGGACACGTCTTCGGCACCCGGCCCTTCGCAAGCGGCGAGAACTCCCGCAACTCGTGGATCCTGGCCCTGTTCACCTGGGGCGAGGGCTGGCACAACAACCACCACGCCTTCCCGAACTCCGCGTTCATCGGTCTCCGCTGGTACCAGATCGACATTGGCCGGTGGGCACTGCGCGCGCTGCAGGCATTAGGCCAGATCCGGGCGGTCCACGTTCCGACGCGCGACCATCGGGCGGCACGCCTGCGACGGAACCTGGGAGCCCGGAACCGGCTGCCGCGGCCCGCCTAGAACGTCCATACGCCCGGTCGGGAACGCGAGCCGTTGGCTTGGCCCGCACGATGGGCCGAAGCGGCAGCTTGAAGGTCGAGGGCCCCATCCGCCTCCGGCGATAGTTTGGACGCAAGACTCGTTGTTCTTTCGACGCTGGTTCTCGCGGCAACGTTGTTCGCGGGCTGCACGCAGGAACCCGCGGCCGAGGGCACTCCAATCCCGGCCTCGGGGCGCGAACCCAAGAATCTGGTCGAGCGGCTCACGATCAACATGGCCGAAACCGATTCCTCGTTCTATTTCGCCGAGCCCGGAGGATCCCCAGGAGGCCCGTTCCAACTGTCAAGCGGAAAGATCGTTGGGATCCACTTCATCAACGTGGGAGACGACGAACACGAGTTCGTCGCCGGGCGTGGCGTAAAGTACGTGCCCAGTGCATCTGGCGAGGTTCCGGACGGATACAACGAGGCCCTCTTCGAGTCGCTGCCCGCCGACGTGTTCGTGTACAAGCCTCAGAAGGTCGAGGTGGCGACCGAGGGCGGAATCGGCGAACTGGAAGCCGAGGCCGGGGGGGACTTCTGGGTCCGGACCACGTTCCCGGATTCCATGAAGGGAACGTGGGAGATGGGTTGCTTCAAGCCCGGCCACTACGAAGGCGGCATGAAGGCCACGCTCGTCATCGCCTGACGAATGGATCTGCATCCGTTCGCGCACCCGATGGGCCCCGACCGCGCCTTCGAGGTCCCCAACCTGTCCGCGGCCAAGGTTGAGGACCGTCGCCCCGTCTCGTCCGGAACCATCGAGTGGGCGTGGTGGGGGAACTACACGCTGGAGCGTACCGCCCGCGACAGCTGCCGCTCGTAGGTTCGCGAGGGGCAGGAACGCCTAGTGCCCGCTTCCTGACGTGTCGGCGGAGAAGACCTCGGGGTTCGGGGGGCCCTCGACGTGGAGGATGCCCACGGCGCCGCGGTCGATGGCGTGGGTGAGCCAGTGGTCGACGAGGATGTAGTCGCCCGGGACCTGGACTTTGAAGTCGACGATCGTCGCGCCTCCCGCCGGCACGAGCGTCGTCTGCACGTTCGTGGCGGGCGGCCCCATCGAGCCTTCCGCGAAGACGCGATCGAAGATCTCACCGATCACGTGGAAGCTACTCGGGACGAAGCCTCCGACGCCGAAGAAGATGCGTACGGTCTCGTTGACGTTCGCGGTGAGCGCCCCGTCTCCGGTGAGCGCGCCGACGCGTCCGTTGAGGAGGAAGTACTCGGCGTCCTCGTCAAGCATCTTCGAGTGGCTGAACGCCTGGAGGCCCGGGTCGCCGAGGGCACCCTCGGTGTACACTTCGCCCTGCACGACGAAGTATTCGCGGTCCACGGCCGGAAGCGGCGTGGCCGGTTCGACGTACACGAGGCCGTACATGCCGTTCGCGATGTGGGTCGGGATGTGCGCGGTCGCGCAGTGGTACGCGTAGAGGCCCGGGTTGAGTGCCTTGAAGGAGAACGACGTCGACTTGCCAGGGTCTGTCTGGGTCGCCTTAGCACCGCCGCCCGGGCCGGTCACGGCGTGGAAGTCAATGCTATGGGGGTGCTTGCTGCCCGCCGCGTTGCGCAGCGTGAAGTCGACCGTGTCGCCTTCGCGCACCCGCAACATCGGCCCGGGTACGGTGCCATTGAATGTCCAGAACTCGTACGCGACGCCGTCGGCGAGTTGCGCGACGACCTCGTTCGCCTCGAGCTGGACCGTGAGGGTCGCGGGGGCCAAGCGCCCGGTGGGCGGGGGGGCCTGGGGGGTGGGGACCACGCGGTTCGTGACCGCGGGGGCCGAGCTCACGGCCTCCCCCGTCACGACGACCTTCGCGACCATGCCGTTGTATTTTCCGGACGCGTCCTTGTAGGCGTGCGGGATGCAATAGTACTCGAAGGTGCCGGGCTTCGTGAAGGTGAAGCTCCACGACTGGCCCTTTGTGAGCCACTTCGTCTGCGCGTCGCCGCTTCCGTCCGTTCCCCAGAGGGCCTTGTCCGTCGGGGTCACGGTGTGGCCGACCGGGTCCTTGTTCGTCCAGGTGACCGTGGACCCGACCGCCACGGTGAGGGTCGCGGGCATGTACTTCGCGTCCTGCATGGAGACGGTGTACTCTCCGGCCTGTCCAGGCTCGCCGGGCCGGTTGACCATTGGCGGTCCCATGCATCCGGCGAGGAGGCCGGCTGCGACGAGGAAGGCGGCCGTGCTCCAGGCTCCGAGGTTGTTAGGCTTCAACGTTCATCACCCCGATCATTCCCATGTCCGCGTGGCTCACGACGTGGCAATGGAAGAGCCATAGCCCCGGGTTCTGTGGCGTGAGGATGACGCGGTCCGCCGCGCCGGGCACGAGCGGGACGACGTTCGCGGGATGCATGCGGCCGGGGTACATGTCGACGCTCACCATGTTCATCCCGTGGACGTGGAAGCTGTGGATCTGGTCGCCGATGTTCACGACGGTGAACCGCACCGATTCGCCGACCTTGAGGTTGAACACCGGGACCGTCTTCCCGAGCTGCGCGCCGACGCCGGGGAGGCCTTCCTTCGCGAAGATCTCCTCGAGGGCGTGCTCGCCGCCGGGGATGCCCTTTCCGTTCATGATGTAGAACGGGGCGCCCTCGCCGTCGATGTCCATGCCTCGCTCCGCCATGAAGATGGCCTCGTCGCGGACCTTGAGCTCATCGGGGGCGCGGATGACGATCGCCCCGTAGAGCCCCTGCGCGATGTGCTGCTGGATCGTGTGTCCGCCGTGGGCGCTGTGGCAGTGGTAGTAGTAGACGCCGGGGGCGAGGTGCCGGAACTCGTACGTGTACGACTGGCCCGGCCCGATCATGGCCATGCCGGCGATGGCCGTGATGGAGTTGATCTGGCTCCCGTCGTTCTCGAGCGTGTACGGGGAGAGGTGCGTGTGGAAACTGTGCACGAGGTCGTGCCGGTTGCGGACCGTGATCTGGAGGACTTCCCCCGCGGTGGCCGTGATCATGGGGCCGGGCACCGTCCCGTTGAACGTCCACGCGTGCCAGACGGCGCCCGGGGCCACCTCGATGTCGGCCGCGCGGATCTCGAGCTCGTAGGCGCGCACGCCCGGCGGGGACGCCGCGGCCGCCGACGGGATTTCGGGAAGGTAGCCGTTCGTGACGGCGATTGAGGCTCCCACTCCCGCGACGAAGGAGACGACCATGAGGCCGGCGATCATCTTTCGGGCAGGCGGCGGATTGGAGGTTGGATGCACTCCCATAGCGACCGAACCAACGTCTTCTTGCCGCGCCGTATAACGCCGAGTCGTTTCTCGGGGTTGATTATCACGCACGAGAGGAAGCGTGCGACATGCTGTCGGGCATCCTGGGGGCCGCGACGCATGCCGGCGGGCCTCACGCCGGGGAACCGCGGCTACGTCATCATGTGGCTGTGGTTCCCCATGCCCGACCCCGGGCACCGCGAGTGCGGGTCGGGGTAGGTCGAATTGGCATCCATGTGCATGGCGCCGTCCGAGCAGTGCATCTGGGCGTAGTCGAGCATGTGATGATGCCCCATTCCCATGGCCTCGCTGACGCCGCCGTGGCTCCATTCGTTCACGACGAAGGCGCCGCCGAAGGCCATTGACAAGAGGACGGGAAGGGCGATGGCCACGTTCATGTTGGGGTTCCTGAGGGCGTCTTTGACGCCCTCGTCGCTAGGATGGCGTCCGGCGACGATAAGGGCATTCGCGATTCTCGTTCGTGAAACTCACGCGCGAGAGCGGATCACTCGATGAGGTGCCAGACGGGGGGCCAGACAAGGAGAGCCGCGACGGCGAGGATCGCAAGCGCCGCGCCGAACCAGGGCCGCAGGGCGACATCCTTGTGGCGGAGCGCGAAGTACAGGCCGACCCAGGAGGCGATCCAGGCGACGAGCATGAGGGTCTCCTTTCCGGAATAGGGGCCGATGCCTTCCGCTTCGGGGATCCAGGCCTTGCCGAGGTCGAAGACGCGCTCCTTGAACGTATCGCTCACGACCGTGCCCACCTGGACGAGCCCGAGGACGAAGAGGCCGATGGTGGCCGACAGGAACGCGGCGACGATGGGCCCGTTCGGTTGCTGGGCCGTTTCTCGCGCGCCCATCGGGGCGCCTTCCTTTTCGACCATGGTCACGCACTCCGCAGCTTCGTGATGGCGGCGCCCAGGCCAAACACGAGCATGAGGCAGCCCCACGCGATCACGAGGAGGACGCCGACGATCTCGGGAAGCCAGCGGCGCTCGAGAAGGCCTTCGCGTTCGCGCAGGAGGATGTACGCCGTCGCGACGGAGAGGGGCAGCGTGAAGAGCGCCAGGAACTCCTTGAACTCGAAGAAAATCTCGTGGACGACAGGGTTCGTTTCCAGGAAATAGCTCCGCGGCCCGCCCTTCGCGCGGTAGTAGATGTAGATCCAGTTGCCGAACATGACGGTGAGGAGGGAGAGGCAGGCGTTGATGGACGCGATGACCCGGAGGTCGCGAAGGTCCGCGAGCCTTCCGAAGAACAGCCGGTACCCCATGTATGCGCCGATCGTGCCCGTGATGACGAACAGGATGGCGCTCATCCCGTGAAGGGCGCCCGGGATCGCATGGCGGCTTTCGCCTAGGAGGGACGCAACGGGCGGCGTCACGACGGCGATGAGGCCCGCGAACCCGAGCGTGGCGCCGATGATGATGAGCAGGGTGCGTTCGGCCGAGCGTCGCCTCGGATCGTCGGAGGCTTCCGGCTTCACAATTTCGTCGTCCATTCGCCTTGCGCCCATCGGGCATGGGCCCAGGGTGGGATATCCCCTTCTGTCCGTTCTTCCGAATGATTATCAGGCCCGAGAATCGGCGAAATAAGGTTACCCGCGTGCGGGTCAACCCTGGTCAGTGATTCGCTTGTACCGGACACTGAGCGACCTGCGTGTTCTCCAATTGGCGACGTACTTGGAGGAAACGATCGAGCGCTACGAGGAAGTGCTTCGGGACATGATTCCGCAGGTCCCCGTACGCGCGAGCCTCGCGACGCTGTTCCAGGGTGGCGAAGGTCACCACCAACTCAAGGAGGCGCTCGCGACGACCACCCGGGAAGCGGAGGGCCTCGAGGAGGCGCTCGACACCGAGGACGTGCTCCAGGTGCTCCTCGAATGCGAGAAGCTCGCCCACGCCTTCTACATCGATCAGCTCGACCGCCTCTCCAACCCGAAGCTCGTGACGCTCTTCAAGCGGCTCGCGGAGGAGGAACTCGCCCACATGCACGCGGTGGAAGACGCGATGCGTAGGCTCCGCGAGCTTCCCACACGGGCCGCCGTGCCCGTCCGGTCCTAGGAGGCAATGGCATGGGCGTCGAGATCCGGGACTACAAGGAGATGGACCTCGACGGCGGCACGCTCATCGTGAGCATCCCCCACGTCGGCGTCGGGAACCTCGTCGTGACCGACTTCCTCCTCGAAGACCTAGCGATGGACCAGATCGCATGCCTCGACGCCGAGGAGTTCCCGCCGCTCGCCATGATCCGCCAAGGCAAGGCGCGGTTCCCCGCGCGCATCCACGCGTCGCCCGCGACGCGCGTCGCGCTCCTGCGAAGCGAGTTCGCCCTCCAGCCGGCCATGGTCCGGGCGGCGGCGACCGCCATCCTGGGCTGGGCCCGCGAACAAGGCATTGCCCGGATCATCGTGCTCGACGGGCTGCGCAGCGCGCGGACCGCCGGGCAGGAGAGGGCCTACTTCGCCTCGACCAGTCGAGCGACGCGCGAAGCCGCCCTCGCTGCGCATGTCAACGAGCTCCACGACGGAGTCCTTGGCGGCGTGGGCGCGACCCTCCTCCTGGAGGGCCGGTTCCAGGGCTCGGACGTGACCGTGCTGCTTGTCGAGGCGGCAACCCCCGTCGAGGAGGCCCACGCAGCGCTCACCTTCGCCGAGGCTCTCGAGCGGCTCGTCCCGAACCTGAAAATCAACCGTCGAGGCCTCGAAGTGGAACTGCAGAAGCTCGACCGCAGCGTGCGCACCCTTCAGGACGCGGCCGCCGAGGCCATCCGGAAGCTGCTGGCGGACCGCGAAGAGCGGCTCCCCATGTACGGGTAGGATGCAATGGCTTGATGGCCCAAGAGACGCCGCGGCGTGGACGCCTCTTACGGGATCCGGACGACCTGGACGGGGCACGGCGCGTGCCGGATGAGGTCGGCCGTGAGGCTTCCCAGATGGTATTGCGTCGCCAGCCTTCGAGTCCCGATGACGACGAGGTCCCGCGGCGTGAGTTCCTTGAGGATCTCGGCAAGCGGCTCTCCTTCGAGCACAAGCGCCTCGACCTTGACGCCCCACTTGTCGCCGAGCCGGCGAAGGTACGAGAACAGGTCCCTCGGCGCCCGGCCCCCGGAGGACGCGACGTGAAGGGCCTGGATGGGGATTCCCGCCGAAGCGGCGAACTCCACGACCCATTGCTGGGCGAAGTACTCCTCGTCCGAGCCCTGGACGGGGATGACGAGCCGGTCGAAGGGCCGCGTCGCGGCCGCGAACGCGCGGGTATCGATCGTGAGGTCGGTCTGGGTTCCTTTCACCGTGCGGCGCATGGTTCGTCTCCGAGGGTACATGGACGTCGTCGACGCAAAAGGATGGGTTCGGTTCTCAGGGTTGAGAACGACCGCCTGGATGCGCAGGGTCTTAAGCTGGGGG
>JACPAO010000128.1 GCA_016180755.1 Methanobacteriota archaeon | reverse complement strand
GACATCAGCGACGCCTGCTCGAGGTTCTCCTTCCGCACGCGCTCGAGGAACGCGCGGTACTCGCGGTCGGTGGCTTCCACCTGCGCCCGCAGGCGAGCCGCATCGGCCCCGGCTTCCTGCTCCTGGGCCAGCGCGCGCGCCTCGGCCAGCTGGGCGCGCAGCCGCACCTCCTCCTGGACGAGCGCCCGGGTCTTGCCCTTCGAGAGCGTCGTCTGGTTGCCCAGCAGATCGAGAAACGCCCGGGCCCGCGCCGTCACTTCGGCGGGACCGATGGCGTGAAACCGGTTGACGGAGAAATCCTCGACGGCGAAGGAGCCGTTGATGGATTCCGAGCCGTCGGGGAACGAGAAATCGAACCTGAACTGGGACGCGGTGACATCGACCCAGAAATCGATGTCGTCATCCGGATGGTCGTCGACCATGAAGAGGCCGTCGAACGAGATGAACAGGAGCCAACCCATCACGACGGCGGGCGCAATCGACCACATGATTTCGAGCCGGGTGTTGCCGTGGATGTGGGGGCCCTCCTTGGGGCCGCCCTTTCGGGCGCGGAACCGGATGAGGGCGTAAATCAGGGCCCCGTAGACGATAATCGAGACCACGATGGCGACCCACAGCACGGTCATGAAGAGGTCACGCCAAGCGGCATAGGTCGGCGACGCCGCCTCTTGGGCGACGGCGGACGCAGAAACCGCGACAAGCAACGGGAGGCCAAGCAACAGAACGAGAACGAGGACGCGGCGCATCCGGACGCGTCGCGATACAAGGGTTGTCATAAAAACCTTTCACGAAGCGTGCGCCGGGCGCCAACGGGAGGAATTCGGAAATCAAAAGGTCGCAAAGTATTTGGAGAAGGCCTTGATTGGCCGCGCGTCCGGAGCCCACTTTTGGGCGCCTTCCTGGAAGGGACCCCCCGTGGATTATCACGCCAAGCCGTCCGGCATGAAACGGTGGTTGACCTCGACCGATCACAAGGAGATCGGCATCATGTACATCGTGTTCGCCTTCGTCGGCCTCATCGTCGGCGGCCTCCTGGCGATGCTTGTCCGCCTCGAGCTCATGACGCCCGAGACGACGTTCGTTCACGATGAAACCTACAACGCCGCCTTCACGCTTCACGCCCTCTCGATGATCTTCCTCTTCGTCATGCCCATCTTCGCGGGGTTCGGGAACTACATCGTCCCGCTCCAGATTGGCGCCAAGGACATGGCGTTCCCCCGCATCAACGCCCTTGGCTTTTGGCTCCTCATTCCCGCCGCCTTCTTCATTTGGATGCCCATGTTCGTCCAGCTGTTCGCCACGTGGGGCGCCAAACTCGGCTTCATCGCGAGCGCCAGCAGCTTCCTACCGGACGTCCGCCCGGCCTCCGGCGGGTGGACGCTGTACGCGCCCCTCAACGGCGTCGGCTGCGGCACCGACGGTCTCACCATCTGCCAAAGCGGCTACGGCACCGATTTCCTCGTGGGCGGGCTTCTCATTGTGGGCGTTTCCTCGATCCTGGGCGCCATCAACTTCATGGTGACCATCTTCAAGGAACGCAAGCCCGGGATGCGGATGCACGACATCAGCCTCTTCAGCTGGAGCATCCTCACGATGGCGATCCTCCTCGCGTTCGCCACGCCCACCCTCACCGCGGCCCTCACCATGCTCTTCATGGATCGCAACTTCGCCACCAACTTCTTCGTCACCTCCGCCGGCGGCGACCCCATCATGTGGCAACACCTCTTCTGGTTCTTCGGCCACCCCGAGGTCTACATACTCATCCTGCCCGGCATGGGCATGATCAGCGAAGTCCTCCCGCGGATGGTCCGCAAACCCATCTTCGGTTACCGCGCCATCGCGTACTCCACCGTCGCCATCGGCGTCTTCGGGTTCGGCGTCTGGGTCCACCATATGTTCACGACCGGAAGTAGTCCGTACTTCCGTTCCTTCTTCATGGCGATGACGTTCGCCATCGGCGTCCCCACCGGCGTCAAGATCTTCAACTGGCTCGCGACGCTCTGGCACGGCCAGATCCAGTTCAAGGCGCCGCTCCTGTTCGCCGTGGGCTTCCTCAGCATGTTCGTCATCGGCGGCATCAACGGCGTCTTCACCGCCTCGATTCCCATCGACTACAACCTCCACGACACCTACTGGGTCGTCAGCCACCTCCACTACGTCCTCTTTGGAGGCAGCGCCCTCGCCATCTTCGCGGGCACCTACTACTGGTGGCCCCGTCTCTCCGGACGCATGTACAGCGAGACCCTCGCCTTGTGGCATTTCGCGCTGGCCATGATCGGTCTCAACATGGTGTTCTTCACCATGCACTTCCTCGGCCTCGAAGGGATGCCTCGCCGCTACGCCACGTACGACCCCGCCTTCGAACAGATGAACGTCATCGCCTCCATTGGCTCGTTCATCCTCGGCTTCAGCACGCTCCTCTTCTTCATCAACCTCTGGTGGTCCCTCAAGCGCGGTCCCGTCGCACCCTTCGACCCCTGGCGCGCCGGCCCCAAGGTCCTCGAATGGGCCACCATGCCGCGCGTCGTGGCCCCCAAGACGCCCATGCCCTACGAGGTCGACGCCATCCAGGCCCAGGAGCCCCCGGTGAAGGCATGAAGCTCCGCACGTGGGCCCTCCTGGCGACCCTCACCACGTTCCTCCTCATGGTCGTGGGAGCCGTCGTCGTCAAGACCGGCGCCGGCCTCAGCTGCCCCGACTGGCCCCAATGCAACGGCCAATGGACTCCGCCCTTCCCAAGCCCCAAGGACGCCCAAGGCGACGACCTCTTCACCCAGAATCAGATTCTGAGCGAGTACACCCACAGGTTGCTCGCCGCCGTCACGGGTCTTTTCACGCTCGGCCTCGTGGTCGTCACGTTCCGCCGGTACCGCGACCAGTCCGACCTTCTCACGCTCGGCGTGAGCGCAACGGGCCTCCTCTTCGCCCAGATCCTCATGGGCGCAGCCACGGTCCGGCTCGGCAACGCACCCTGGAGCGTCGCCGTCCACCAGGCCCTCGCCGTCGCTTTCTTCGGCGTCCTCGTCGCCCTCCTCACACTTGCATGGAGGCGCGAATCGACGCCGGCCACGACCGCCCCCTCGGCCAGGCTCACCCCCGCCAAGAACCCGGAGCCCCGTCGGAACGCCTTGCAGGTCCTGGGCGACTACCTGACCCTCATGAAGCCCCGCGTCCTCATTCTCCTCCTCCTCGCCGCCGTAACCAGCATGCTCATCGCCGTCGGCCCCCACCTCGACCCCTGGACCATCGTCGCCACCGTCCTAGGCGGCGCCATGGCCAGCGGCTCCGGGAGCGCCTTCAACCAGTGGTGGGAACGCGACCTCGACGGCATGATGAGCCGCACGGCCACGCGCCCGGTCGCCTCCGGCCGCATCCCCGAACACCACGTCCTCGCCTTCTCCGCAAGCATGGCCCTGGGCAGCTTCATGGTCCTTGCTGTCTTCGTCAACCTTCTGGCCGCGTCCCTCGCCCTGGCCGGGGCCCTCTTCTACGTCGTCGTCTACACCCTGTGGCTGAAGCGCCTCACCGCCCAGAACATCGTGATCGGCGGCGCCGCGGGGAGCTTCCCGGCGCTCGTGGGCTGGGCCGCCGCGACGGGGACGGTCGAATGGCCCGCGCTCGTGCTCGGCTTCATTGTTTTTTTGTGGACGCCTCCGCACTTCTGGAGCTTCGCCCTCGTCTACAAGCAGGACTACGCGCGCGCGAACGTCCCCATGCTTCCCGTCGTGCGCGGCGACGAGGAGACCAAGCAGCAGATCTTCCTCTACAGCGTCGCCCTGTTCCTCACGGCGACGAGCCTCTGGTTCTTCCACGTCGTGAGCGACGCCTGGTTCGTGTTCTCCTTGGGCCTCTCCGGCGCCTTCGTCGTCTTCGCGTTCCTCGCACTCCGGGACGCGACGACGAAGAGCGCCTACCGTCTCTTCCGTTTCAGCATCCTATGGCTCGGCCTGTACTTCCTGAGCCTCGCCGTCGACCGCATCGTATCGAGCCCCCTGTAGGGATCCCATGAGCGAAACCGCCCACGCAACCCACGGACCTGCACCCGCCCACGACGAAGAGGAGGAGATGCACCACCACCTGAGCCCGTGGCCGGTCGTGAGCGCGCTCGGCGCGACCGTGCTCTTGGTCGGCCTCGTCGTCCACCCGCTCATCCTCTTCCTCGGAACCATACTCACGTTCGTCGGGCTCGCCGGCTGGGTCCGCGAAGACGTGCACTTCTACGACCACCCGGTGCCCGAACTCTTCCACGTGGGCAAGGCCCCCAACCCCTTCTGGGGCGTCATCTTCTTCCTCGGGACCGAGGTCGTTCTCTTCGGGGCCCTCTTTGCCGCCTACTTCACCGGCCGCAGCGCGGCGCAGGCGGACGACCCGGGGTCGTGGCCCGGCGTGCACCTTCCCTTCACGGCGACGCTCATCAACACCATCATCCTCGTGTCGAGCGGGGCCACGATGCACTGGGCCATGCACTCCATCCAGCACGACAAGCGACGCAACTTCCTCATCGGCCTCGGCCTGACCCTCCTCCTCGGCGGCATCTTCCTCGCCCAGCAGGTCCGCGAGTACATCGAGCTCATCACCGCCGAAGGCCTCACGCTCGGCGAAAACCCCCACGGCAGCGGGCTGTTCGGGAGCGTCTTCTACGGGCTCACCGGCACGCACGGCCTCCACGTCTTCGGCGGCCTCGTCGCGATCTTCATCGTCTTCGTGCGCGCCATGAAGGGCCAGTTCAGCAAGGACAAGTTCCTTCTCGTCGAGGGCGCCGCCTTCTACTGGCACTTCGTCGACGTCGTCTGGATCTTCCTCTTCGTCGTCATCTACGGCGGCTGGATCTAGCCGACCTGGAGCGGTGAGGGGCCCCGCTTCGCCGCGAACACGTCGCGGAAGACGGCCCGGACATAGATCCCGGCGCAATTGAGCTCCGTCCTGCCTTTGGGCGTGAGCCGGTAAGAGGTGTCCCGCCCGGCCCTGGACTTGTGGACGAGCCCGTCGCGCCCGAGGGCCGCGAGAGCCGGGTAAAGGGTCCCGGGGCTAAGGGGCTCCCCGCGGCGCCATTCCATGCGCTCCGCGATCTGCGCCCCAAGAAGCGGCCCGAGGCGGAGTTCCCACAGTAGCCAGAAGCCCAAGAGCCCCCGAAGGTCGATGCTCCGCGGCAGGACGCAGGTCTCCCCGCAGCAGGTGATGGTCGCCACGGGCCACGATGGCGGGCCGGGCAATTGAACATATCGGTCAACCGATAGATTAAAGGCATTACATCGGGTGTCCGATACAAGGAGGTGAGGCGAAGCGATGGACCCAGGCTGCTGCGGACCCGAAGCGGGCGCGGAATGCGGCTGCGCGCCGTGCTGCTAGCGCGCCGTCACCCGGGCGCGCGCGGCGTGCTTGCCGTTGCCTGCGGCGGCTCCCGCGCGCGCCTGGTAGTCTTTCAGGAAGTCCCGCTGCGTCCGGGTCTTCCCGGGCCCGGCCTGCGGCAGTTCCGGCACAAGAACGACCTCGTGCACGTTGGAGAGCAGGGGGTTGAGGTGCTCCTTGATGCGCCGCGACGACTCCGCCTGGATCCGCGCCGCGAGCTCGCGGTCCGCGACGCGCTTCTTGTCCTTCGGGACGGCGTACACGACGAGGACCCGTTGGCCCTTGCCTTCGACGTCGACGGCGATGGGCTTCACGTCGTAGACGTCCGGTTGGTGGAGGATGGCCGCCCGGATCTCCTCGACGCTCGTCTTCACGCCGTTGAGGTTGATCATGTCGTCGAGGCGCCCGTGGTGGCGGAAGAAGCCCGCGCCAAGGCGTTCGAGCTGGTCGCCGTGGCGCCGTAGCTCCGTCCCGTCGGGGCCGCGGAAGAACCCGTCGAAGTACTCCTCGTCGTGGTCGTAGTTGAGGATCCGCGTGCTCAGGCCGATCGAGGGCGGCACGAGGGCCACCTCGCCGCGCCGGGCCGGGGCCCCCTTGTCGTCGAGGATGAGGAAGTCCAGCCCGCAGGCCGCCGTCGTGAACGTCGCCGGGGCGGCCGGCTGGACCATGGTGCCCGTGATGTACCCGCCGCCGATCTCGGTGCCGCCGCAGTACTCGATGACGGGCTTGTAGCCCGCGAGCCACATGAGGTAGAACATCTCGCTGGGGTCGCTCGTCTCGCCCGTGGAACTGAACCGTCGGATCCGGCTCCAGTCGAGGCCTTCCATGGTGGCGTTCGCCTTCCAGCTCCGCACCAGCTTCGGGACGACGCCGAGCATCGTGACCCGCGCCCGCGACACGAACTCCCCGAAGGCGCGCGACAGGGGCGACCCGTTGTAGAGGGCCATGGTGGCGCCGTGGACGAGTGCCGCGAACGTGAGCCACGGGCCCATCATCCAACCGTACGACGTGGGCCAGGCGACGACGTCGTCCGCCTGCACGTCGTGGTGGAGGTACGCGTCGACGACGCATTTGATCGGCGTGGTCTGGGTCCACACGATGGCCTTCGGGTCCTTCGTCGTCCCGGACGAGAACAGGATGTTCGTCTCCTCGTCCGGCTTGCGGGCCTGGGCGGCATAGGGCGCGCGGTCTCCCACGAACGCGGTCCACGTGAGGTCCTCGGGCCGAAGCGGCGTCGCGACGCCCCGGGCCTCCGAAGCGAGGACGATCGCACGGGGGCCCTTGGCCTTCTTGACCTTCTCGTAGACCTTGAGGGGCTTCCCGTCCCGGACGTAGGCGTCCATCGTGATGACGAGCTCGGCCCGGCTGATGCGGATCCGTTTCGCGAGGTCCGCCGGCGCCGACGCGTCGGCGATGCCCACGACCGAGCGGCCGCTTCGAAGGACGCCCAGGTAGGCGGCGACCGACTCGGGCGTCATGGGAAGGTAGAGCGCGACCCGCGCCCGGGACCCCACGCGCAGGCGGTCGAGGCCGTGGGCGACCTGGTTCGCGAGGCGGTCGAGCTGGCCGTACGTGAGCGTCGTGATGTGGCCGACGCCTTCATGGCCGTAGAGGATCGCGGGCTTGTCGGCGGGCGCCCGGAAGCAGCTCTCCGTGATGTTGAGCTCCGCGCCCGGCAGCCACCGAGGGGCGCGCACGCTGCTCTTCTTGTCGCGGACCGTCTTCGGCGTCCGCCGGAACCGGATCCCGACGCGTCGAAGAAGCTCGTCCCAGAACGCGTCGCGGTGACCGGTCGTCCAACGGTGGAAGGCCGGGAAGTCGCGGATGACGAGGCCCTTCATGACGCGCCCGACGTTTGTCTTGGAAAGCGCGTCCGCCGGGGGGAACCATGCGGGGGCCGGCCCTTGGCGGGCCTCGTTGCGTCCGCGGTACACCCAGGCGTACAGGTATTCGTGGACGGCAAACGGCGTCGGCCTTGCGCGAAGGACGGTCTCGACGAGTTCGCGCCACGCCGCGTCCTGGGCGCGGCCCCGGCCTGGGTGCTTGCGAAGCACCCGGTTCGTCGCCTGGGTCCAATCGCGGGCCTTCGCCGGCGTGAGGCCGAGCGCTTCGAGGGCCTCGGCTCGGACGGGGGTCGGCACGGCACGCCAAACAGGGCTGCCCGTTTTTAAGGATGGAGGCGGCGCCGCGCCACGACGACGAGCCCTGCGGCCGCGACGAGCGTCCCCGCGGCCCCGAGGCCCGGCGTGGAAGACCCCGAGCCGTTGCCGCGGAGCTTGCTGCGCGCGTCCTCGTCGGTCGTGTAGTTCGCGGCGTCGTCGTCGAACTCGGCGCCCGTCGTCGCGATCGTGGTGAGGACGAGCCTCGTCTTGAACGCCATGTCGATGCCGGAGATGGCCGTCACCTCCGTCTTGCACTGGGATCCTTCCGTCGCGCCCTCCGGCACGCGGACGAGGACGTCGAACCGGACCGAATCGCCGGCCTCCAGGCGGAATTCGTCCCCGGGCCGGATCGCGGCGCCGCAGCCGCCGTCCGTGATGTTGGCGAGGATCCTCGCGTCGTCGGTGAGGTTACCCTCGTTCACGAGGACGAGCCGGTAGGCCTTCGACTTCGCCGGGTTCATGAATTCTTCCCGGTCGCCCTTGAGCGTGAGGCTTAGGAACGCGTCGCCGAGGGCGACGGGGGGCGCCGTGGTGGCGTCCGGGTCGACGATCGCCGGCAGCTTCAGGAAGGATCCCTTGCCGATGAGGGCGGGGGCCGCCGTCGCTTGGGACTGCATCGGGAAACGCAGGATGACGGAGGCGCGAAGCGGCGTTCCGGCCGGGATCCGGACCGAGTCCGCCAGAGGCAAGAACGAGACGGGCACGTCCTGCGCGGGGCCCGCCTTGACGCTCACCGAGACCTGCCCGAGTGATTTGTCGCCGGCCCGCAGACCCAGCTCCGCCGACCCGTCCGCGCCGCTTCGGATCTTGAGGTTCGCGGTGACGGGAGAACGCGCGTCGAGGACGAGGTCGCGGCTCAGCTTCGTGTCGGACTCGAAGCGGTAGTCGGTGACGGTGTTGAGGTTCGTGCTGCAGAAGAAGCATCCATACGTGCGGAAACCCGCCGCGTCCGCCGTCGCGGTGGGGTCATCCTCGATCGTGTTCATCCAAAGCCGGTCCTGGCAGCCGCCGATGGGCATCGGGCCGAGGCAGAGCGCCTGGTCCCAAACGGCGCCGGCCTGCTTCGCGCCGTGGAAGAACAGCGTCGGGTGCGCGACGCTCACGGGCGCGCTCGCGACGACCCGCAGCGTAAGGGCCCCGACCTCGTCGGGGAACCCGGCGCTTCGCGCGATCACGCGCACGAGCGCCGTGTCGCGGTGTTCGATCTTGTCCTTCGCGACCACGACGAGGTTCACGATGCGCGACTCGTTCCCGGGCACCTGGACGCTCGGCGCGACGCGGACGTCCCACTGCTTCTTGTCGGACGCCTCGTCGACCGAGGCCTCGAGGTTGAGGAGGCGCTTGCCGCCGTTCCGGTTCTTGATGTCGAGCTCGACACGCGTCGCGTTCCCCGGCTCCGCCGGGACGCGCGCGAAATCGCCGACCTCCGTGTAGGGATTGTATTGGCCGTACCCATAGGGGTCGTCCTTGGTCTCGTTGCCTTTGTGGAGGGACACGGAAACGCGGCCGTTGGCCGCGTCCTTCTGGAGGATGAACGGCCCGACGCCGCCCGAGTCCGGGAGGCGGTCCTCGAAGAAACCGGAGTCCGAACTCGACCGCAGCGAGAACTGCCCGAGGGCCGTCCCGGCCGCAACGTGGATCAATGCCCCGGCCTCGCGGCCGGATCCCACCGGGTCGAGACCCATGAGGGAACGCTTGGGGATGTAAGCTGTGAGCGTGTTCTGGGCGTAGTCGCCTCCCCCGAGCGAGCGTTGCCGGTTGCAGCCGAAGTTGTCGCCCTGGTTGCGGACGCAGAACCGCGTGCCGTAGGTGGGGGTGTCGTTGCCCCCGAACTGGTTGTAGCCCACGGGCGCCCATTCGAGCTGGTACGTGGTCGTCCCGCCTTCCAGCCGGAAGTCGAGGATGTAGCGCTGGCTTCCCCAGGTGTTCGAGGGGCTGCGCTTGATGCTCTGGACCTTGGCCTCGATGTGGAACCCCTCGAGGTCCTCGCCGTGGACGCGCAGGTTGCGAAGGTCGTACGAGTCGGTCGCGGGCGTGCCGGGCGTCCCGGGCGGCGTGGGGCTTCCGCGGAACCCGACGTCGCCGGCGTTGTCCTCCTTCGCCAACTCGTTGCCTGGGGCGGACGACGGCTGGGCGTGCGCCGTCGGAAGGAGGGCTCCCAAGAGGAGGAGGACGAGTGCGAGGGACCGCATCGGGCCGTTCCAGCCAAGGCCATCCTATAAGGGGTTTTTGGTGGTCTTGTCAGCGCGTCCTACACGCCGCGACGCTCGCCCCAGAGGTACTTGTGCAGCTGGACCCCGACGCGGACCGAGAGCCCGTCCTCCTTCACCCAGTCCGCGATCTTGGCGGGGTCGAGCTTGCCCCACACGGGATGGAGGAAGACCTCGCACGGGACGTCGTGCTCCGCGAGGACCTTCTTCGCGTACTCGTGGTCCGCCCGGTCGAGTAGGATGAACTTCAACTGGTCATGAGGCCGAAGCTCCTTGAGACTAGCCCAGCGGTTGAAGTTCGTCATCGCGCTCCCGGGGCACTTCACGTCGAGGTTCACGACGATGGCCGCGCGCGACTTCGCGGGGAACGAGTTGAAGGGCGCGATGTCCTCGGAACCGCTCGTCTCGATCTCGACCGTGTAGCCGCGCTCCACGAGGCGCCGGCAGAGCTCGAAGCTCGTCGGCTGCGCAAGGGGCTCTCCGCCCGTGAGGCACACGTGCTTCGTGGGATGCTTCGCGACCTCGGCGAGGATCGCGTCGAGCTTCCAGGGCGTGCCTTCGTTGAACGTGTACTTCGAATCGCACCACGAACAACGTAGCGGGCAATGGCTCGTCCGCACGAACACGGTCGGCAGGCCCTGGAACCGGCACTCGCCTTGGATCGTGAAGTAGAGCTCGTTGAGACTCAATTCGCCGGGTCCGAGCGTCGGCGCGTAGGACCCGGGGACGCGCCCTGCGGACACCTGGCGCATCATGCGGCTTTCGCCTTGGTCGGCTTCTTCGTAGGGGGAAGCGGCGGCGGCGCCGCGGACGGCGCCGCGTAGGGGATGCGGGCCCGCGGCCGCGCCTCCCCCGTAGCAGCTCCACGTGAGGTTCATGGGCGCCTTGAGGTCCTTGCCGGTCTCGACGATCTTCGTCTTGGTCCAGCCGACGAGGGGCGCGTGGACGCGGATGGACTTCCCGTCGGCGCCGGCCTTCGTGCCGAGCTTCGCGACCTCGTTGTAGGCCTCGAAGAACTCGGGCCGGCAGTCGGGGTAGCCGGAATAGTCGAGGGCGTGGGCCCCGATGAAGACGGCGCCCGCGCCCACGGTCTCCGCGTATGCGAGGCCGAAGGCGAGGAAGATCGTGTTGCGCGCTGGAACGTAGGTGGATGGGATCCCGGTGCCGATCTGCGCCATCGTCCGGTTCTTGGGGACCGGGATCGAGGCGTCGGTGAGCGCGCTTCCGCCGAAGGCGTCGAGCGGGAGCTTCACGACCTTGTGCTCTTTCGCGCGAAGGGACTTCGCGACCGCCTGCGCCGCCTCGATTTCTTTTTTGTGACGCTGTCCGTAGGCGAAGGTGAGCGCGTAGATGTCGAACCGTTCGCACTTCGCGATCGTCGCGGCGACGGCCGAGTCGAGGCCGCCGGACAAGAGGCACACGGCGCGTCGGTCCTTCATTTCTTCACCTTCTTCCCGTTCGGGGTCCACGTGCACCAGGCGCCCTGGCCGTAGCCTTCGTCGACGCCGAGCTTGATCTGGCTGATCTCGGGCGGGAGCTTGGCGCGCTTCACGAGCTCGTTGAGGACGTACTGGCAGAGGTTCTCGGCCGTCGCGGAACGGATCGGAAGGAGCGCGCAGTCGTCGCGCGGGAACAGGTACTTCCGGCCCATCGTCTCCATCTTGACCTCGCCGCCCTCGACCGTCACGTTGATCCGCGGCCGGCCCTCGGTCGGCACGAGCACGAGGTGGTCGATCTCGTCGGCGATCTGCCGCATCGCGTTCGTGATGTCGACGAAGTCGTAGACGATGCCCTTGGGGTTCTGCTCCCCCGTGATGATGCAGTGCATCGCGTACGTGTGGCCGTGGAGCCGCTCGCACTTCCCCAGTTCCGGCGTCGTGTGGGCGCTCGAGAAACGGATCCCCTTCTGCCACCCGTCGATCTTCACTTCCAGCATTACGGCGGACCATCCCGCGGGGGGCCCTTTAAGGTTTTGTCACGCCCGGGCGCCCCAGGTGAGCGCAACCCGAAAAAGCAGAGACGGTCATCGCCCGGGAAGTGGCCGGCCCCCTCGAGGTCCTCGCGCACCTTCGCAAGGCCTACGGGGAGCTCGAATGGTGGCCCGTCGACGCGGAATACCACCGCCTCAACGCGACCGACCCCCGGTTCGAGGTCATCGTCGGCGCCATCCTGACCCAGAACACGACGTGGACGAGCGTCGAGACCGCCCTTGGGAACCTAAAGGTCCGGAAACTCCTTTCCGCCAAGGCGCTCGCGAAAGCGGACCTGCCGACGATCCGGGAGGCCGTGCGCCCGGCCGGCTTCTACAACCAGAAGGCGGGCTACGTCCAAGGCATCGCCAAGTACCTCTGGACGACCTTCGAGGGCGACCTCGACCGGTTCTTCCGCGAGAAGACCCCGCGCCTTCGAGAACTCCTCTTATCTTTCACGGGGATTGGCGAGGAGACGGCCGACGACATCTTGGTCTACGCCGCGCGGCGGCCCGTCTTCATCGTCGACGCGTACACGCGCCGGCTCACGATGCGCCTGGGATGGGGAAAAGGCACCGAATCCTACGCCGAGCTCCAGCGCATGTGGGCAAAGCGCCTCGGCGAGGAACCGAAGGCGTTCGCCCTCGCCCACGCCCTCGTCGTGGAGCACGCGAAGAGGCGTTGCACAGCAAAGTCCCCGCTCTGTCCCGGGTGTCCGCTCGAGGCGGTATGCAAGCGCGTCGGCGTCGAGGCCACGGTTTATCTCCGGGCAGCCGAATCCGGCAACGTTGCAAAGCCTCCGCGATAGTATCCACCGCAACATCCTCGTGGAGGACTGGGCCCTCGACCTTCTCGACACCCGGGAGATGCAACGGCTTCGCAGGATTCGCCAGCTGGGGACCGCCTTCCTCGTCTACCCCGGGGCGAACCACACCCGGTTCGAGCACGCGCTCGGGGCCTACAAGCTCGCCGGCGACGCGGCGCGCGCCCTCGCCCTCTCGCCGGACGACGCGCGCCACCTGCAGGCGGCGGCGCTCCTCCACGACGTCGGCCACGGGCCCTTCAGCCACCTCTTCGAGGAGGTCGTCCCGGGGCAGAAGCACGAGGAGTTCAGTGTCGACCTTGTCCAATGGAGCGGGCTCAACGACCTCTTGAAGCGCGCGGGCCTCGAACCCAAGCGGGTCGCGTCGCTCCTTCGCGGGAAAGGCGAGCACGGCAGCGTCGTGAGCGGCGACATCGACGTCGACCGCATGGACTACCTCGTCCGGGACGCCCACTACACCGGCCTGCGGGTGAGCGTCGATCCGGAGCGACTCCTCTCCGTCATGACGCTCCGGGACGGCGAGTTCCTCGTGCGGGAGGAGGGCGTGACCGCCTGCGAGTCCCTCCTCGTCGCGCGGTTCCTCATGTACCCGAGCGTCTACTTCCACCACACGTGCCGGGCGGGCGAATCGATGCTCGTGCGGGCCGCCCAGGACCTTCTCGAGAACGGCTACCATTACGATTCGCTTCGCGTCATGGACGACACGGAGTTCCTCTCCGCCCTCAAGCAGGGCTCGCGCTACGCCCGCGACGTCGCGGAACGCATCGACGACCGGCGCCTCTTCAAGCGTGCCTTCGAAGGGACCCACCGTCGCGTGCAGGGCGACGCGTTCCTCGAATCCGTCGTCCGCGACCCGGCCGAGCGGGCGAAGCTGGAGAAAGAGCTCGCCGACGCCGCCGGCCTCAACGACGGCTACGTCCTCGTCGATGTACCGGCCCCGCCCCTTGTCCGCGAGGTCGGGGCGAAGGTCCTGGGGAAGGACGACCGCATCCTTCCGCTGCGCGAAGCCTCGACGCTCGTGCGCACCCTCGTCGCGGCGCAGATGGACCACGGGAAATTCTGGGTCTTTGCGCCGAAGGAATCGTTGCCGGCCGTCACGCGCGCGCTCGAACGGATCGCCTCACCGCAAAAGGTTAAACCGACCCCCCACATGGGCGCGGGCTAATGAACGGGGACGAGGCCGAAACGCCCGAGTCCGGGCCTCCGGCGTACCGGCCGCGGCCCGCCTTCGACTTCGAACAGATCCGGGCGCTCGTCCAGCAGCACTTCAAGGTGTACGAGGTCGAGGCGAACATCGGGGGCCCGCCCGGGAGCGAGATCAGCGCCTTCTACGTCCAGGCCGACCGCGCCCAGTTCAACGAGAAGTTCGAGCAGGTCCGCGCCGGCGTCCGGGCCATCGACCCCAACCTCATGGTCATCCTCCAGTACCGCATGGGCGAGGACGTCATCCTCATCGCCCGCAAGCCTCCCGTGACGAGCCGCGGCGCGGGCCTCAACCTCGTCCTCTTCATCGCGACGATCCTCACGACGACGCTCGCGGGCGCGATCTTCTACAGCGGATACGTCCAGGCCGACGACGAGGTCGTCTGGGGCGGCGTCGACGTCACGTACCTCCATCCCCGCTTCCTCGCCCTCGGGTTCCTGAGCTTCAGCCTTCCCGTGATGCTCATCCTCGGCATCCACGAGCTCGGCCACTACTTCGTCGCGAAGCGGCACCACGTGCGCACGAGCCTCCCGTTCTTCATCCCCGTCCCGCCCATCGTCCCGATCGGGACCTTCGGGGCGTTCATCTCGATCCGCGAGCCCATCCCCGACCGCAAGGCGCTCTTCGACATCGGGGCCGCGGGCCCCATCGCCGGGTTCCTGGCAAGCCTTCCGGTCATCGTGATCGGGCTCCTCCTCACGACCGCCGTCGCGGCCCAGGTGCCCCTGCCGCAGGAGGTCCACGCCGACCTCGAGGCGCCGGACGGTACCAAGTGGGGGTACGAGCAGGCCGCGACCGACGCCCTCTACGTGAACGAGACGCGCGACGCGAAGGACCGCGACGACTACGTGGAGCGGATCACGGTCAATTCGAGTTCGGCGCATTTTGGGCCGGGGGACTGGGTCTTCCGGGTCCGCCCGTACCACCTTCGCGACGCCGCCGAGGTCAAGCTCGTCGTCACGTACAACGCCACCGGGAACCACACGCCGGCCCCACCCTTCTCGCAGGTCGGGGCGAACTTCAGCGCCCAACGCACAGCGGCCATCGAGGACCCCAACGCGACGGAGGGCCGGTTCGCCTTCACGCTCCCCGCGGACGCGACGAACCTCACGGTGGAGTTCAGCTGGAAGCCGCCCGCGCCGGGCGTCATGCAGCTCGGCACGAGCCTCCTCTTCGAGGGCTTCGGATGGCTCATCCCGACGCCCGACGACGTGCTCATCCACCCCACCGGCTTCGCCGGCTGGGTGGGCCTCCTCGTAACCGGCTTCAACCTCCTTCCTGCCGGCCAGCTCGACGGGGGTCACGTGGCGCGCGCCGTCCTTGGCAACAACATGAAGTGGGCGAGCTACGCGTCCGTCGCGGCCATGTTCGGGTTGAGCTTCTATTTCCTGGGCTGGCTCGTCATGGCGGTCCTCATCGTCTTCCTCGGGATCCGCCACCCGCCGCCCCTTAACGACAAGGCGACGCTCGACGTCCGTCGGAAGGTGCTCGCGGCCGTGGTCCTCCTCATCCTCGTCGTGAGTTTCATCCCGGTACCCTTCTCGCCATAACGTTAAGAACGGGTCTCGTAGTCCGCGCGCCGATGCTGAAGGACGGCGACGTCATCGCCTTCGACTACGACCTCTTCGTCGAGGGCCACGAGGGACCCTACGACACGACGCGGCGCGAGACGGCGGAGAAGGCCGGCGCCCTCGACCCGAACGCGTTCTACGCACCCATGAGCTACCAACTCGGCGCGGGACGCCTCATCAAGGGCCTCGAGGAGGCCCTCAAGACCTGCGAGGTCCTCAAGGCCAAGACCGTCGAGCTATCCGCCGAGGAAGCGTACGGACCCCGCGACCCGAAGAACATCGAGACGCTCCCGATGCAGGAGTTTCGCAAGAACAAGATCGACCCGGAGGTCGGCCTCGTCATCACCTACAAGAACCGGCGCGGGATCGTCACGTACGTCGGCGGCGGCCGCATCCGCGTCGACTTCAACCACGCCTTGGCCGGGAAGAAGCTCCGCTACGAGGTCATGGTGCAACGCGTCGCGAAGACGCCCGCCGACCGCGTCCGCGGCGTCATCCAGATGGACTACCCGACGAGCCTCACGTGGGACGTCGAGGTGAAGGGCGACGAGGCGACCGTCACGGTCCCGGACGAGGTGAAGTTCGACCGGAACTTCCTCGTCGCCAAGTACCGGATCATCACGGACCTCCACAAGCTCGCCGAACTCAAGTCGCTTCGGCTCGTCGAGGCGTTCTCGCTCAAAGAGACTGAGGCGCCGGCCGCGGTGCCGCCTGCGTAGCGGCCCTTGGACCCCCGTGGCGTCGGCGTTAGGTTGCGGGAGCGGGCGGCGAGTACTGGACCGTCGCGGTGAGCGTGTAGCTGCACTTGACGTGGGCCTCGTACCATACGTTGAGCCGCCACCCGCCGAGCTTCGCGAGCTGGGCCGCGTCCAACGTGAGCGCGCCATTGGCGGCCGAGGCCTTGGTGACTGCGGTGCCGGGGGGCGCGAGGGCCTCCAAATGGGAGTTCTGGCAGGCCGTCCCCGTGCCGCCCACGTTCGCGGGTGCGGTGAACGTTGCCTTCACTGCGCCAAACGTCACCGTGAATCGGTGGTCGAAGCAGTTGGATCCCGTCATGCAGTTCTGCCCGCCGCCGGCCGTCTGGGCCGGGTCGGACGACGTGCCAAACGCGTGCGCAAACACCGCCTTGTAATCGACGAAGAAGAACATCGTGGTGTTCCCGATGCCGCCGAACTCGTCGATCACGCGAAGGTCGATCCGCTTGAGGCCGGGCGCATCGAAGCTTCCCAAGGCCTTCACGCCGGTCGTTCGGTTGTAGGGGACCATCACCCCGGTCTCATTGTATTGGGAGATGGACCAAGAGTAGGCCTCGATGGGCCCATCGGGGTCGGTGCTGTTCGACGCGTCGAGCGTCACGTTGAGGAACTTCTTGGCGGGATCGAAGACGCCGACGCTTCCCGTCGTCCCGTCCTCGAACACGACGGCCGCCGCGGCGACCGGCGGCTTGTTCGGCGGGCGCGCCGCCTGGAGCTTGCTGCCGACTTGCCCCTTCTCGTCGAGCGTGAGCGTCTTGAGTTCGACGCGTTCGAAGTAGTAGTACAGGAACCCGTCCGTGTTGTTCCCGGGCGTGAGGGGGTCCTTCCCGGCGACGAGCGAGCCGGGGAACACGACGTGGACCTCGAGGTCCGCTGCGTCGGCGGCCGTGAGGAGGCTCCCGTCGGCGGCGCGTAGGCCGCGGCCCGCCCAGACCGTCACAAGCTGGAGGTCGTCCATCGGGACGCCGTTGACTGCAATCCGCGCGAGGGCCGCGAACCAGACGTAGCTCTTGGCCTTCGGGAATTCGGGGACGCCGGCCCCGGAGTCGCCGTGCATGTCGAAGTTGTGGTTGACACCACCGTAGAAGTCGGCGTCGGGCATCCCGGCCTCGGCGGCCGTCGTCATGGCCCGGAGGCTCGCCTGAATGCGCGTCCCGTCGGCCTCGGTGACGTCGAGCGTGAGGTTCGCCTTGTCAAGGGCGCCCGCGGAATCGTCGGACGTGGTGCTGTCGACCGCGGCGAACTGCACGGCGCCGGTCGCGAGGGCCGTGCCGGCGCCGGTCAGCGTGCCCGACACTTTGGACGCCTGGTCGGCGTTCGCGCCGTCGTACGTCGCGGTCTCGTCGACGGAGTTGGAGGAATCGGAGGGCGTGTCGTCGCCTTTGCCGCCGAAGCATCCGGAGAACGCGGCAACCAGGAAGATTGTCGCTCCAAACATGCCAAAAGCTCGGTTCATGGAACTCCCCCTATCGGATAATCGCGAGTAAATTGCGCGCTATATAAGAATCGTGGTGCCAAGAATCGGGACTGGGCTGTGGGCTTGTGAAATCCGCGCTAGGCCCAGAAGACGAACGTCGACTTGTCGACATAGAAGCCTACCAGGAAGCCGAGGAGGGCCCCTCCGTTGAGGCTCGGGAGGCCGGCCTGGGGCCGACCCCGCAGGACGAAGCTCATCAGGAACAGGAACCCGGCGATGGTCCCCAGCATCGCGCCCGCGGCCGCCAGGCCGCTCACCTGGAGCGCGGTCAGGGCGAAGATGCTCGGGATCACGATGTCCCCCAGGCCGAGGAACATCGCGTCGCGGCGGGGTTTCGTCTTGACCGTGGGGGCGGGGGTGTCCACGGAGGCCGATGGCGGGGCGTCGGCCTCCTTGCGGAGGCCGCCCGTCTCTTGGAGGAAGGAATAGTCGAGGTGCTTGGGGACGACAAGCATGATCGGGAGGTGGTAGTTGAGGACCGAGTCGGCGAGGGACAGCATGTGCTTGGTCTTGTACACGCTGATGTAGTCGTAGATGGCGGTCCCGAAGAGGACGACGAGGTAGGTGACGGGCGTGAAGCTCGTCCCGAAGATCGCGATGCCGCCCGCCGCGACGAGGACGCCGACGACGTCGACGACGTACCATTCGGGGAACTTCACGAGGAGCCACGTGAGGAGCACCGAGGGGACGAGGCCGATCGCGATGGCGGCAAGGACCTGCTCGTCGAAGGAGCCCACGCGGGTGAAGCCCGGCACATGCATGAGGAGCGGGAAGAACACGTAGAGAAGCGTCATCCCGACGGCGCCGAGGATGATCCACTGGATGAACTTCTCGCGTTTCATCTTGGCGATGAACAGGATGATCGCGGTGAACAGGAGGATGGTGCCAATGAGCCAGAGCCCGTTCGTGAAGTCCTCGGGGTCCTCGAAGCCCTTGACGCCCGCCGACGTGAACGGCTGGACGAGCAGCACCGCCAGGAGTTGCGACGCGACGAACATGAGCAGCATCGCGGAGACGGCGCCGAGCTCGCGAAGGCCGACGGGGTACGCCTCGGGCGCGGGGCTTGCGATCGCAGCCGGTTCCCTCGGTGACTGGACGGTCGGCTGCTCGGTCACGACGCCCCGGGCACGGCCGAGGGCGACTTAACGTCTTGGTGGCCCGCGGCGAATTCCGCGAGCGAACGGTTTAAGTGCCGCGTCCAATGCTTGGGGCCGAGAGGTTTCTAATGCAACCGAACATGGCCTACGACCGCGCTATCACGGTCTTCAGCCCCGACGGGCGCTTGTTCCAAGTCGAGTACGCCCGTGAGGCCGTCAAGCGCGGCACGACCACGGTCGGCCTCAAGTTCAAGGACGGCGTCGTCCTCATCGTCGACAAGCGGATCACGAGCCGCCTCGTCGAACCCTCGTCGATCGAGAAGATCTTCATGCTCGACGAGCACGTCGGCTGCGCGACGAGCGGCCTCGTGGCCGACGCCCGGAGCCTCGTGGACCGCGCCCGCGTGGACGCCCAGATGAACCGCGTCACCTACGACGAGCCCATCTCGGTCCTGCAGCTCGTCAAGCGGATCTGCGACTTCAAGCAGTCCTACACCCAGTACGGCGGCGTCCGGCCTTTCGGCACGGCGCTCCTCGTCGCGGGCGTGGACGATTCCGGCGCCCACCTCATCGAGACGGACCCTTCGGGCGCGCTCATGGAGTACAAGGCGAGCTCGGTCGGCTCCGGCCGCAACCAGGCGATGGAGTTCTTCGAGGAGAAGTACAAGGACAGCCTCGGCCAGGACGAGGCCATCAACCTTGGCCTGTCGGCGCTCTACAAGGCGACCGACGGCAAGCTCAACGCGGACGCGATCGAGATCGGCGTCGTCTCGGCGAAGGAGCGCTTCCACAAGCTCTCCCCCGAGGACGTCAAGAAGGTCGTCGACAAGGTCGTCAGCGGAGAGAAGAAGTAGGTTGGTCGCTCGATGCCGGTGAGCCTGGACAAGGCGATCATCGCGCGGCTCGAGAAGTCCGGCATGCACTTCGAGGTCCTCGTCGATCCCGCCGTCGCGATGGAGGTCAAGGAGGGCGTGAAGCCGCTCAACCCCTTGGACCACCTCGCGATCGACAAGATCTTCAAGGACACGAAGAAGGGCGACCACGCGGCCGAAGAGAACCTCATGAAGGTCTTCGGCACGACCGACGTCGCGGTCATCGCGACCAAGATCATCCGCGAGGGCGAGGTCCAGCTCACGACCGAGCAGCGGCACAAGATGCAGGCGGACAAGCGGAAACGGATCGTCCAGGAGATCGTGCGCAACGCCTGGAACCCCCAGGCGAAGGCGCCGCATCCGGCGACGCGCATCGAGGCCGCGATCGACGAGGCGAAGATCCACATCGACCCGTTCAAGAGCGTCGAGTCGCAGGTGAAGGACGTCCTCGCGAAGCTGAAACTCCTTCTTCCGATCGCGTACGAGAAGATCAAGGTGGCCGTCAAGATCCCGGCCCAGTACTCGGGAAGCGCCTACGGCCAGGCGCGCGGCGTCGGGGACCTCCTCCGCGACGAGTGGCAGGCGGACGGTTCGTGGATCGGCGTCATCGAGATCCCTTCGGGGATGCAGGGCGAACTCTACGACGTCCTCAACAAGGCCACCCATGGCACCGTCGAAACGAAGATCCTGAAGTGAAGGGCGTCTCCTGGTCGCTAGTAGGTGTCGATCTGAAGGCCGCGCGGGCGGGGAAACCGCTTGTCCGCGGTCACCACGGCCTCCTGATGCTTCATGGCGATGGCGGCGATTTCGGCATCGCGCGATTGCGGTCGGCGGCCCCCACGTTCGCGCTCCGCGCGCAGGAATCCGGCGATCCGCGCGGACGCGGCGTCCAGGGGAAGGCAGACCATCGGGCGCGCCAGTTCATCAACGCGTGCGGTCTCGGCCGCGGGGTGGCGTGCGAGCACGGCCCCGAAGTAGAGTTCCTCCAGGGCCGGCGCCGGGATCCAGACGGCTTCGCTACGCGCCCCGTACTCGCGAAGCCTGGCGGTGGCCCGCTCGTCCCCTTGGAGGATGTCGATGAGAAACGACGTGTCGGCGACGACCATCAGCGCCTCATCCGTCGGGCTCGCCGTTCGCTCTCTCGGTCTTCCTGCCCACGTGCGCGGGCGATGACGCGTTTGTAATGCGCGGCCGTATCCTGGGTCATCGTTCCCACCATCGCCAGCAGCCGGTCGGCGGAGAAGGCGCGTCGTACGACGTCGCTGAAGCTCTCTCCGGGCCGCTTCGCGTTGTCCAGCATCGAGTACGCGTCTTCGCTCAAACCGATGGTCCTCATCCTGGTTTTGTGCTTAGACACAAACCAGGATATGAGCTAATTGGCAATGACGTTTGCGTTTCCAGGCCGGGCCCGTCCGTCTTTCGAGGGCTAGAAGTCGCTGAGGGCCACGTCGAGGTGGCCCAGGCCGAAGGCCATCATCGCGACCTTCTGCACGTCGCGGATCGGCATCCCGAGGGCGCGCGCCGTGTCCTGGATGCTGCGGGTCTCTTCGAGAACCGTGAGGACGGCGAGGTCGTGCGCGGGGATCGGGGGCATGGTCTTTCGCTTCGACATGTGGGTCCTTCTGGAGCCTATTTCTGGATTGTGGATACCCCGCTTACGTCGATCGGGCGGGTGGGTGAATGTGCAAAGCGCCAGGAAACGCGGGGGTTCTAGAGGGTATCCGGTGCCAACCCTTGTCAGGGCCTTAAAGGGTACTTGAACCCGGCGGCGACTTCATAGCACGGTTTCCCCTGGACGACCTTGAAAACGTTCGGCGCCGCTCCACCCACGTTATGTACCTCGGCGACCCCTGACCCTCTTCATGAGGGCCCGGATGGCAGCCTGGCTGGCGTGGCTCCTTGCCGTCACGGCGGCCCCCGGGGCCTCGGCCGAGCACTTCGTCGAACGCTACGAGGTCGACGTCGGGCTCGAGACGGCCGTCCACACGGTCGTCCACCGCTACAACGGAACCGAGGCCATGAGCATCCGCAGCCACCTCGACGACGATCACGGGAACCACGACGGGATGGTCTCCGCGGCCGAGGTCCGCGCGTACCAGGACCACCACACCATCACCTATCGCGAGAACGGGACGGGCTGCTACGAGGACTTCGACCTCGTCCGCATCGAGGGCGCCCCGCCCGTCCACACCCGCGACAAGGTCCAACGGATCCGAGGCGCCGAAGGAAACGACTCCTCGAGGGCGCCCGTCTGGATCGAGACGGCCGTCACCTACGAGTTCCCCAGCGGTTCCGGTCGGGCCGCCGATGCGACGGTCCGGCTTCGCGGCAACGACGTCGACCGCCTCGACCGCGAATGCGTCATCGCGGCCGAGAAACGTCCCCCGTCCCGCCTCGGCGAGGGCTTTGGCCACTGGGCCTGGGAGTTCGACATCTTCTCCGACAACTACGACGGACTTCGCGTGGTCGTGCCCATCGAGGACGTGGTCCACCCCCTGCCCGGGCACAGCCTTGACGCAAGGACCCTATCCCTGGCGTCGGCCAAGGGACACTGGGACGGCGAGGGATGGCGCGCCGCCGAGGCCACCGCCCCCCTGAGCGGGCGGGACCTCACCTTCGTCGTCGTCGAGGGAACGGTCCAGTACCCGGAGCCGTTCGACCCGGCCCCCTATGCCGCCGTCGGCTTGCCGCTGGGTCTCCTCGCGCTCCTCGGGTTCGCCTGGTGGTGGGAGCCCATGCGCCTGCGGCTTCTTTACTGGTTCGTCGTGGCCCCGGGCTTCACGCGGATCGAGGAGGACCAAGTCCTTCTCAACCGACGCCGCGAGGAGATCCTCCTTCGCATCCGGGAGAGCCCCGGCATCACGTTCAGCGAGCTGCGGCGGGCGAGCGATATCCCGAACGGACCCCTCGTCTATCACCTTCGGGTCCTCGCGACGCGGGGTCACGTCCGGCATGCCCGCGACGGGGCGCGGGCCCGATACTTCCCGCGCATCCCGGGCGCCGCGTACTCGATCCCCCTCAGCGCCGCCCAGAGCGCCCTGTTCGCGATCGTGGAAAGCGTGCCGGGGATTGTCCAACGGGACCTCGCCGCCCGGCTCGGTTGGTCCCGCCTTGCCGTCCACCGGCACGGCCGCCGCCTCGCCCAGCTCGAGAGGGTCCGCATCGTCCGCGACGGACGCCTTCGGCGCTACTTCCCGGCCGCTTCGCACCACGAATCCCCGGCCGCGGCGTCCGCCGGGCGCAGCCCGCGCGCTTCCCTAAACGTCTAAATACAACTTGGACTTCCGAGGCGACTACACAGAGCAAAAACGACTGTTTCGGAAGGACCTCCAACCCCCTTGTGGTGTGGATGGGACCCTTCACGACCCGCGACGAAACCTCCGCCGTAGGCCCCGAAACGGTCATGCGCTCCTGGCGCGTGAAACCGTGACTCAGAATCCCCCAACCGGAAGCTCGACCTTCGAGCGACGCCTCGTGATCCCGGGCGACAAGATCGACGATTCCGGCCGCTACAAAGCCGGCCCCGGGACGTACTTCATCGGACGCGACATCTTCGCGTCCCGCCTAGGCCTCCTTGCCGAACGCAACGGCACCCTCGGCGTCATCCCGCTCTCGGGCGTGTACAATCCCCGCCCCGGGGACCTCGTCATCGGCATCGTGACCGAGGTCGGTCCCTCGAACTGGATGACCGACATCAACGCGCCCTACCCCGCGCCGATGCATTCGAGCGAGACGCCATGGAAGATCGAGTTCGGCGAGACCGCGGAGTACCTGCGTCCGAAGGACGCGATCCTCTGCAAGATCCTCTTCGTCGACGAGAACAAGAAGGTGCAGGTCACGATGAAGGAGCCGAACCTGCGCAAGCTCCAGGGCGGACAGGTCATCGAGATCAGCCCCGCGAAGGTCGCGCGCGTGATCGGCAAGAACGGCTCGATGAGCGCGCTCATCAAGAAGTACACGGACTGCTGGATGTTCGTCGGCCAGAACGGCCGCATCTGGGTGAACGGCGACCTGCCCATGATCCAGGCGACGATCGACACGATCCGACTCATCGAGGCCGAGGCCCACAAGTCCGGCCTCACCGAGCGCGTCGAGGCGTTCCTCAAGGAACGCGCCGGCGCACCCAAAGTACCCACGACCCCCCGCATGGAAGCGGAGGTGCAGTAAGAATGGCACAACTCCCCGAAGGAATGGAACTCATCAACAAGAAAGGCGTCCGCATGGACGGGCGAAAGCCCGACCAGATGCGCGACGTACGCATCGAGGCCGGCGTCCTCCACCGCGCCGACGGAAGCGCCTACCTCGAGTGGGGCGGCAACAAGGTCCTCGCCGCCGTCTACGGTCCCCGCGAAGCGATCCCACGGCACTCGCAGGACGCCACGAAGGCCGTCGTGAAGTGCCGCTACAACATGGCCGCGTTCTCGGTCGACGACCGGAAGCGGCCCGGGCCCGACCGCCGAAGCCAGGAGATCAGCAAGGTCATCAGCGAGGCGTTCGAGAACGTCATCCTCACGGAGGAGTTCCCGCGCGCGCAGATCGACGTCAACATCGAGATCCTCGAGGCCGAGGCCGGCACGCGCTGCGCGGGCCTGACGGCGGCCGCGGTCGCGCTCGCCGACGCGGGCATCCCGATGACGGGCCTCATCTCGGCCTGCGCCGCCGGCAAGGCGGGCGGCCACGTCATCCTCGACCTCGGCAAAGCCGAGGACAACTACGGCGAGGCGGACCTCCCCGTCGCCATCAACCACCAGACCGGCGAGGTCGTCCTTCTCCAGATGGACGGCGACCTCTCGCAGAAGGAGTTCGACCAGGCGCTCGAGTACGCGATCCGGGGCTGCAAGGAAGTCCACGAGCTCCAGAAGGCGGCGCTCATGAAGCGCTACGCCTCGCACAACGGAGGAGGTGAGGCCTGATGGGCCAGCACGTCGTCCTCTCGCAGATCACGAAGGACTACATCGTCACGCTCGCGGACTCGGGGAAGCGCCTCGACGGCCGTCCCTTTGACGCGTACCGCAACATCCGCATCAAGGTCGGCCACATCCAGAAGGCCGAGGGCAGCGCCGAGGTCTGGCTCGGGAACACCCGCGTCCTTGCCGGCGTCAAGGTCCAACCCGGCACGCCGTACCCCGACCAGCCCACGAGCGGCACGCTCAGCACCGCCGCCGAGATGAACCCGCTCGCGGCGCCCGACTACGAGGCCGGCCCGCCCCGGCCCGAGGGCATCGAGCTCGCCCGCGTCGTGGACCGGGGCGTCCGCGAGTCCGGCGTCATCAAGTTCGACCAGCTCGGCATCAAGGACGCCGAGGGCAAGATCTCCAAGGTCTGGATGGTCTTCCTCGACCTCCACATCCTCGACTACGACGGAAACCTCTTCGACGCCTGCAGCCTCGCGGCGCTGGGCGCCGTCCTCTCGGCGAAGCTCCCCAACACCCGCTACAAGATCGAGGGGAAGACCGAGGACGAGCCCCTCCCGCTGTCCGAGCCTCCCATCAGCACGACGACGGTCAAGATCGGGAAATCCCTCTTCTCGGACCCCAGCCTCGATGAGGACCTCTGCCTCGACGCGCGCCTCACGGTCGCCTGCGACCAGGAAGGGAACATCCGGGCCATGCAGAAGGGCGGCTACGGGAGCCTCTCCGTCGATGAGGTTAAATCGATTATCAATCTCAGCCGGACCAACGGCGCCCGGATCCGCCAACTCCTCAAGCAGGCGGTCGCCTCCGGCGAGGCCCGTACCCAGGAGTAGACAAACCCATGTCCAAGCGCACCAAGAAAGTCGGGCCCCGCCTGCGGCCACCCGACCGTGAAGCGCCTCAACACGTCCATTTGGCAGTGCCGCAAGTGCAACACGAAGTTCGCGGGCGGCGCGTACATCCCGAAGACCGACGCGGCGCTCGGGGCCGAGAAGCAGATCCAGGGCGTCATCGAGAAGATGAAGGCCGTCGAGACCGGCGAGGCGTGAGAACCATGGGATACAAATGCGGCCGCTGCAAGAAGCGCGTCGAGTTCGACGCCCAGAACATCGGCATCCGTTGCCCCTACTGCGGCTCGAAGATCTTCTACAAGGAACGGCCCACCGTCGCGAAGCACATCAAGGCCGAATGACGACGCACCGCGCCGAGTACCGGATCCCGTGCGACGAGGCCGCGCAGGCCGAACGGATCCGGAAGGCGCTAAGCGTCGAGCAGGACGGGACGCCTCCGCGCACGAGCGTGGAGGTCACGACGGACGGCGCGACGCTCGTCCTCATCGTCGACGCGCGCGACGCGCGCGGGCTTCGCGCGGCCACCAACTCGTTCCTGCGGTGGGCGAACACCGCGCTCGAGGTGGACCGGTTGGCGGGCTCCGTCGCCGCCCCGACCGCGAAGCGGCTCGCCTAGGTTTTGGCTCGGCGGAACGCTTATCTCGCGCCGCTTCTAGGGGACGGCCATGGCTTCGGTCGACCTCCCGCCCCAACTCCAGGACCAGCTCGGGCAGCTCCAGAACCTGCAGCAGCAGCTGCAGTTGACGCAGCAGCAGCGCGCCCAGCTCGAGTTCCAGGTGAAGGAGACGGAGCGGGCCCTGACGGAGCTCGAGTCTGTCGACGACAAGGCGCCCATCTACCGCAGCGTGGGGGCGTACCTCGTGAAGACCGAGGGGAAGGCGGCTGTGAAGAAACGCCTGGCCGAGGAGAAGGAGACCCTCGACGTCCGGTTGGGCGCCTACCAGAAGCAGGAGGGCCGGCTCAAGGAGAAAGCGACGGAACTCCAGTCGAAGCTCCAGGCCGCGCTCAAGAACCTTCCCGCGTTCCAGCAGCCGGCCGCGTCGGGCGGCGGGAAGAAGGCATCGAAGTAGGGCCTACGCGTTTCGACGCCGTCGCAGGACGACCGCGAGCGAAACGATCCCGCCCATGAGGAGCGTCGTGTCGATAAGGGGCGCTTCGGCGGGCTTTCCCGCGCTCGTCGAAGGTCCCGCGAGGCACTTGTCGGGATCCGTGTTGACGTCGCAGGTGCCGTTGACGTTCTCGACGACGTCGTCCATGTAGACCTTCATCTTCTGGCTTAGGCCCGGGTAGAATTTCGGTTCCTTGGGCCCGACCTCGGTGACGCACTGGGGCGTGCCGTACTGGCCGTCGAACCGCGGGTTGCTGATGACCACGGCGTACGTGAAGGTCGCGCCTTTCATCGGCCGTGTCTCCACGTCCCACGCGATGTCCAGGGTGGGCTCCACATCATCCTTGGTGTATACTGCCCCCCCTATGGTTGGGTTTCCGTTGGGAATTGATACCGAGAAGAACTTGGGGCGCATCGAAGCGCCGGCCCACTTCGTGAGGGGCGGGTTGAAGTCAATCAGTTCGCCCCGGATCTTGTAATCCGGCTTCTGGTTGGCCTGGTTCGTGCACGTGAAGTTGCCCGCGATTACCGTGACCTTTGCCTTCATGATGTCGCGGCCCGACTCGCCCAGCCTATGGTCGTGCTCGACCTCCCATTCCATCTTGACGTCGACACGGGCCTCCTTCTGGGCCAAGGCGGAAGGCACGAGGGCCCCGACGGCGAAGACCAAGACCAAAACCGATGACAAGATCCGGAGTTTCATCGAGCGCACCTAAGGGTTGGATTTCGAAGACCTGGAGGCGATATTTAACCTATCTTGTTGCCTAGTTGAAGCAGCCTACGACGACGAGGCCCCGCGGTCACTACGCGGTGACCGTGACGGTCGCGACCATCCCGGTGTACGTGCCGTCGGCGCCCTTCGTCGCATGTGGCGTGCAGTGATACTTGAACGTGCCGGCGGTCGTGAACGTGTACGAGTATTTCCCGCCCGCTGCGAGGTTCCCCGAGTTGAGGGGACCGTCTGCGTCGTCGCTCGTCACGGTGTGGATGGTGGAGTCCTTGTTCGTCCACGTGACCTTCGTCCCAACCTTGACTGTGACCGAGGCCGGCGAGAAGGACAGGTCGCTCTTGATGTCGATCGCCTGGCCGGCGGCTCCTCCACCGGTGCCGCCGCCTGCGCAGCCGGCCATGAGGAACGATGCGATCAACAACGCCGCGAGCGCGAGGGGCTTGAGAGACATTCGAGCTTCCCGCGCCCGCAGAAAATCTACCCCTATAAAATCTGGAGGCAACAAATCCTCCGCGCGGACGTGCCCGGCCGCCACGGCTGGCATACGCTCTTAACACGGGCCGCGCTGGAGCGAGGCATGGAGATCCGCGTCCACAAACCCGAGGACCTCAAGGGCAGCATGCTGCTCATTGGGTTCCCGAGCCGCGGCCTCGTGGGCGGCGTTGCCGCGAACTTCGTCATCGACGAGCTCAAGATGTGGCAGATCGCGAGCCTCCACGACCCACGCCTGCCCCCCACGATGATCGTCCGCGACGGGGTCGGCTTCAGCCCCATCCAGTTCTACGTGAGCGCCGAACGCTGCGGGCCGGACGGGACCTGCGACAAGCTCGTCGCGTGCCTAAGCGAGGTCCCCTTCGACACGAACCTCCTCGGCGAGGTCGCATGGACCATCATGAAGTGGGCGAAGGACAACGGCGTCGCGCACGTCGTCGTCCTCGAAGGGGTCGAGTCGACGACGCCCGGGAAGCCGGCCGCGAGAAACGGCAAGGACCGCGCCCCGATGATCCGCGGCGTCCGGAGCCTGTCGAGCAAGCAGCAGCTCGCCAAGTACAAGATCCCCAAGGTCACGGAGGGCGTCGTGAGCGGCTACGCG
>JACPAO010000127.1 GCA_016180755.1 Methanobacteriota archaeon | reverse complement strand
GGCGCGTGCGGCCCGCCGGCCCCGTGGCGGGAACGGGTCCTGGCGCCCCCTCCCGCGTGCGCCCGGCGGCACGGCGCGCGGCGACCATTCACAGGAGTTCGTGTCACATGAGTTCGTGGGCGGGGCGGTAGGCGTGCGGCGGGTGGCCGGGCTCGCGGTGCTGGCCACCCTGCTGGGCGGCGCCGCGCCGCCGCCGGCGCGAGCCGACGTCGCGCGCGAGTGCGTGACGATCGAGGACTTCGCGCATGCGACAGCCGGGGGCTTCCCGCCCGGCTGGCAGCCGCGCGCGGACGAGGGCAAGCGCCTGTACACGGTGGTCGAAGAGCCGGGGCGCCGCTTCCTGCGTGCCTGGTGCACCGCTACCAGCGGCAAGGCGCGTATGAGGCGGTCTTGACGGTGACCGACGCGCGGCAGGCGACGGGCGAGGCGCGGGTCGTCGTCGAGTCGGGCGAGACCGACGACGGGTCCTGCGTCTAGGGAGAAAGAGTCCCCGGAGGAGAGGGAATTCCTCCGGGGCTAGTGGGGGTCCGGTTCAACGTGACTTCTGGGCGCGCGCGATGAGGATCGTGTAGACGCCGTTCTTGCAGCGCAGGACGAAGCGGCCGGCCTCGGCGGCGACCGGGAGGGCGTAGACGAGCATGCGTTCGTCGCCGCGTCGGCGCATGCGGAGCGTGAACGGGGTGACGACGACCTCGGCGTCGCGGGGTTCGAGGTTGGGGTTGGCGACGAGGACCTCGAGGACGTCCGGGGCGACCCGGATCTCGGCGGTCGGCGCGTCCTCGGCGGGACGGACGTCGGGCACGAGGAGCTTCTTCGTCGCCGGGATTTGTGTCACCGGACGATGCTTCGGTCCCGACGGTATTAACGGAGCGTGGATTTGGGCGTGAAGTGAGCGCGCCACGGTTGCACGTCGTGGCGGCCTGCGGTGAACGTAGCGGCGCGCGGGTTCACGGCTTCAGTTTGACCGTGTAGAGCCCCGTGTGGATGTCCGCCGCGTAGACGTACCCGTCCTTGACCTCCACGTCGAAGACGATCGGCACTTGGGTAAGCTCGAAGCCGCAGCGGAGGTTCGGCTTGGGATAGGTGCCTTCGCTCGACCGGGGCACGAATCCCCCGTTGTTGTCGTGCGGAAGGTAGTAGCCTTCGATCTGCGGGTCCGCGGCGTGCGCGAGGGTCGAGACGTTGAGCGCCCAGATCCCGCCGTGGTAATGGGCGAAGTAGACGATGCCCTTCTCGAGGCGGGGGTTGTGCGTGCTGAACGTGAGTTGGCCGTCGAAGCTTGACGTCGGCGTGCTTTTGCCCTGGCCGGCGTTCGCCGCCTTCTTTCCGGGGTTGGTCCAGTTGCCGATGCGTTGGATGTCCATGAAGTCCGTCGCGTCGAGGATCCACACGGGGCTGGGGTTGCTGCGCCAGTCCTCGGATTCAAGGGCGAGGATCCGGGCGCCGTCGATCATTTCCATGCTGACGGCATGCACGTAATGGTTGGCTGCCTCCTCCTTGGTGAGGACCCAGGTGCCGAGCTTCTGGGGCGCGGCCGGGTTGGTGATGTCGTACGCGACGAGGTCCGCGACGTTCGCGACGTAGAGGATCGGGATGCCAAGGAGCGGGTCGTCGAACGCGGCTGAGTCGTGCCGGATCTGGACGTTTCCGATGCCCGTGAGTTTCGGCCCAGGGGAGCCGGTCTTGTCGATCTTGAAGATGTTGAACTGGCTGGTTCCGCCGAGCCCGTACGCCGCGAAGACGTAGTCATCCCCCTTCACCCGGTGGATGGTGAGGCTGTGGGTGCTGCCCGGGCGGTAGTCGACGATGCGGGGCTGTGCCTTGTTGCGGGCGTCGACGAGCATGATTCCGGGGGCGAACGGGTTCACGTGGCCCGCGCAGTCGGCGGGCTCCGTACCGAGGACGACCCAGTTGCCGTCGTCGGTCGCCTCCATGCTTCGGTCGCCGCCCATTGGCCCGGGCCACTGGACGCGGCCCGTCAAGGCGGGCTTCGCTGGGTTCGAGAGATTGAAGATCCAGACGCCCCCGTCGACGTCGACCTGGGCGCCGTACGTCGCGACGAACAGCCACCCGTTCTGCACGTCGACCGCGTGGGCGCCGCTCGACTTGAGGCTCGTTCCGCCCAACGCGTGGTGGCTCAATTCTTCCATGTTGTAGGCGAGGTTGTGGAGTTTGACATCGGCGTGGTCGTGGTTGAGGATGAGGGGATCGACGAAGTCGGCCGGGAGGCCCTTCTTGACGGCGTCCTTCACCTCTTCGACGATGTCCTTCTTCTCTCCGTCGAGGCAGCCGGCGAAGAAGGCGGCAAGTAACGTCATAGCGACGAGGGACGCGCGGGAGGCCTGCATCGGCTTCGGGCAGGCTTGGGGGCCGTATAAAAAGAACGTGGCATCGGGGTCCCCGCGGGAGGGTTAGGCACTACCATTGGCGGCGAGAACGTAGTGCCTAACCGCGGACCTTGCTGGCTGCTTTTCTACGGTTTCACTTGCCCGATGGAGTCGTCGTACCGAAGCGTGTACACGCCCGTGTGCACGTCCGCCGCGTAGACGATCCCGTTCTGGACCTCGACGTCGAACACGTTCGGGACGTCGTCGAGGTCGAACTGGCAGATGTTCGGCTTGGGGTAGGCTCCCTCGCCGCTGCGCGGAACGAAGCCGCCGTTGTCGTTGTGCGGCAGGTAGTACCCCATGGTCTCGGGAGCCTCGGCCTGGCGCAGCGTCGACACGTTGACGAGCCAGACGCCGCCGTGGTAGTGGGAGAGGTAGAGGATCCCGCTCTCGATCCGCGGGTTGTGCGTGGAGTAGATGAGTTCCGTCGACTCGCCCGCGCCGGCCGCCTTCTGGCCGGGGTTGGTCCACATGCCTAGCTTCTCCATCGCGCCGAGGTCCGTGGCATCGACGATCCAGACCGGGCTCACGGCCGTGCCCCAGTCCTCGGACTCGTAGACGACGACGCGCCGGCCCTCGACCCAGTCGACGGCCATCTGGTGCGAGTAGTGGCCTTTGCCCTCGTCGCCGGGCGGGGCCCACTTGCCGACTTGCTTCGGCGACCTCGGGTCGGAGATGTCGTAGACGCTGAAGCCGCCCGCCGTGGCATAGAGGAGGGGGATGCCGAGGACGGGGTCGTCGTAGGCGACCGAGTCGTGGCTGATCGAGACGCGACCGACGGTAAGGAGCTGCGAGCGCGTGGGGGAGACGGAAATCCGGTAGATGTTGCCGGACTCCACGACCGTCGTGCCGGCCGAGAACACGTAGTCGACGTTCTTGACACGGTGGACCGTGACGCTGTGCACGGTCCCGGGTAGGAAGTCGGCGACGAGCGGTCGCGTCTTGTCCCGCGTGTCGATGAGGAAGAGGCCTGGCGCGAAGGGGTTCAGGTGCCCGGCGCAGTCGAACGGCTCGGTGCCAAGGGCCACCCAGTTGCCGTCGTCGGTCGCCTCCATGCTGCGGTCGCCCCCGAGGTTGCCGGGAAGCCGCAACTGACCGACGAGGTTGGGCTTCTCCGGGTTCTTGAGGTCGAAGATGTAGAGACCCCCATCGACGTCGACCGAGGCGCCGTAAGCAGCGACGAACAGGTAGCCGGCCTGGATGTCGAGGGCGTGCGCGCCGCTCGACTTCGCCAGATTGCCGCCAAGCGGATGGTGGGCAAGGAGCTTCATGTCGTAGGCAAGGTTGTGGAGCTTCGCGCTCGCGTGGTCGTGGTTGAGGACGAGCGGATCGACGAGGTCGGCGGGAACCTGCGGGCGGACCGGCGGAAGATCCGGAAGAAGGTCGTCGACCTTCTCTTTGGCCTCCTCCAAGCACGCGGAGAAGGCCATCGTCGACACTAGGAGAGCAAGGGGCAGCGCGCGTACCCGACCCATAGGCCGCGGCTAGGCCATCCCACCCTATAAGAATCCATTGACGAACCCATCTAAACCGTACTTAGGGGCAGAACCGGCGAATCCGCGGCCGGGTACGTGAGCCGGTCGAGGCCCCGCTAGCGTGACTTGCGCCGGGCGTCGTCGGGGACCCCGACGTCGCTTCGGCCCCGCGTGTCCTTCACGACGAGGACCTCGCCGGCGGGCTTCAAGCCCTTCAAGGCCGCCGCCTTCTTCGACGCGCCGGAGACGACCTCGACGTTCGACATGTCCACGAGGTCGAGGGGTTTCGCGGCCTTGGGTTTGGCGACGCGCACCTCGATCTTCGGTTCCGCGATCTTGAGGGGCTTCGCGGCGCGCGGCGACGCGCCCTTGATCTCGATCTTGGGCTCGGCGAGGCGCAACGGTTTGCGCGCGGGAGGCCGCGTCTCGCGGACCTCGACGTTGGCTTGGCCGAACCGCAGCGGCTTCGCGGCCTTGGGGTGCGCGTCCCGAACGTTAACCTCGGGCTCGCGAAGACGCAAGGGCTTCGCGGCCTTGGGCCGCGCGTCGCGGACGTCGATGTCGGGCCGGCCCCACCGCAGGGGCTTCTCCGCCTTGGGCCTCGTGTCGCGGAACCGGACGTCTGGTTCGCGGAGTCTGAGCGGCTTGGGCGGCGTCCCCTTCGTCGGGCGAAGCTCGACCCGGGGCTGACCCAGCCTGAGCGGCTTGGGCGCCTTGTCCTTGCCCAAACGGACCGAGAACTGGGGCTCGCCGAGGCGGAGCGGTTTCACGGGCTGGCCGCGCGCTGTCCGCACTTCGGGCGTCGTGGGCTTCCAGCCTTTGAGCGGCTTCGCCGTAGGCCGGGACGTGCGCACGTCCACCGTGGGGATCCGCACCGTGAACGGCTTGGCCTTGGGCCTCGCCGTGATGACCTCCATCTTGGGCGCCGCGGAGCGGAACATCCCGCCCTTCTGGTCGCGCCTCGCGATCTGCGCGTCCACGGTCCCCCACTCGTCGCCCGAGCGGTACTTCGCGTGCGCCTTGCAGTACGGCGAGCCCGCAAGCGCGACGTTCTCGCAAATCTCGCCGGGCGTGGTCCACGCCGAACAGGGCCGCCCGGCGCCCCGTTCGATGACGACCTCGGGGGTCTCGTCGACGAGGCGCACCAGTTTGGGCGCCTTCTTCTTGGCGTCCCACACCGCCTCGTGGCCCGTCGGAAGGAGAACCGGCTCGGCATTCGCGGGCGGCTTCTTCGCAAAGACGTGCGTGGTCTTCCCGGCGACGGTCGTCGCGTAGAGCGTGAAGCCACGGTAGGCGAACCCTGGCGGCGCCTCCTCCCGGGTCGCGGCCTCCACCGGCAGCATCCCCGTGGCCTTCTGGACCTCGATCGGCGCCTCCTCGAGGCTCGCCGCGGCGAGCGCCCCGGCCTTGCCTGCCAAGGGAGCGCGCCCCGCGACGGCCTTGGCTGCATCCTCCTCTTCGGGCCGGATGCGGAAGATGAAGAGGACGAGGAAGAGAAGGACGATGTAGCCACCCACGCTCGACCAGAACCAGACGGGCTCGAACCGCGCGAGGCCCACGTACATTGTGATGATCGAAGCGGCAAGCCCGCCGCTCACGACGAGAAGACCCAGGATCCGACCGACCGTTTTCTTGTCCAAAGGATACCACCCCAGTCCGCGAAGCGAGTCCGTTTTTGGATGGAGTCGGAGGGGGTATTAAACGGCTTGCTGGGGGCCGCGCTCGCGCGCGATGAACCCGCGCGGGAAGCTTCTTCTAGGGCTGGAAGGCAGGCGGCCGCGCGAGCGTTCATTCCTCGGGCGACGGCACGGGGACCTCGGGCCTGCCCCGCGCCACGATAAGCCACGTGAGGCCGTTCACGACGACAGCGGCCGCGGCGGCAAGCGAGTACGTGGTCGCGGCGCCGAGGCGTTCGAGCAGGAGCCCGACCACGAGGAAAAAGGTCACGAACGAGAACAGGCCGAGCATGAGCCCGCGAAGGAGGATGCGGGCCGCCTCGGGCCCGGAATGCCGGTGCGTGAAGGCGCCGAGCACCGAAGTGAACACGGGGAAGGGAGACAGTACGCCCGTCCACGCAGGCCCGAGGGCGCCCGCGAGTCCCGTGAGCAGGAGCACGACCAGCGTCGCGACGACCATGCGGGCCGGGATGTCCCATACGGGCGTCGCCTCGCCGACCTTTGCCACGCCCGGTCGAGGCAGGACCACGTACGCGACGACGAGCGCCGCGACCGTCGCGCCGAAGATGGGAAGCAACGGGAGCGGGAGTCGCGCGAGTCCCGAGGCGGCGATGCCGAACCCCGCCAACGCGACACCGAGCGAACTCGCCCACCCAAGGCGGAACGAGGCGTACGCATAGAGGAGTCCGAAGGCGGCGACCGCGAGGACCCCGGCAATCATGCCCGCGGCGGCCGACTGGGCGAACGCCTCCCCCTGCTCCAGCGCGAGGAACACGGAGACGGGGCCGGAGGTGAGGGGGAGGCCCACGAGCCATCCGCCGACGGAATGCCCGAACCTCCGTGCCGCAAGCGAAAGGGCGCCGATGAGCGCGGGCGTGAGCGTGACCTTGAGCAGAAGGAGCCCGGTGGCAGTTTCCATTACGGTTCGCGGCCACGTCGGCCAGGTTCTTGGTCCTTCTGGCCGCCCACGTCGAGACCAAAACGCATTTCCGCCGGGCCCCGTCTGCGAACCCGTGGTCGCACGGGTCTTGCTCCTCGTCCTCGCGTGGGCCTGCGCCGCGCTGGCGGATTCGGCCGCCGCGCAGCCTCCCATCTCCGACGGTGCGTTCCTTCTCGAATGGCTCACGCCTGAGTCCGCCAAGGCCGGCACGCTCGTCATCAACGCGACCGGCCACGGAAACGCGACGCTGCGCGTCGGTTTCCAACCGCCAACGCGGTCGAGCAGCTGCGTCGGAGGCGCCTTCGCCCGCGTCCCCGTGCGGTACGAACTCGGGGCCGTCCCGGGGCATGCACGGATCGATCCTTCCGACGCCAACCTGCCTGCTGATCACGTGCCCTCCAGCGCATCGCCGCCAGCCACGCGTTGGAGCGGTCCCCTCACGTTCTCAACGCGCCTGTACCTGAACGAAACGAAGCCGAACGAGACGCTCTCGCTCCGTTTCTCCACCGGCATGCCGGCCGTGTCGGGGGGGTCCTGCACGCCGGGCGCCCTGTCGAACGTCGTCGCCGGGCGGACGAGCCTCGACCTCGTGGTCCCCCGAACCTGGGGGGGCCCTGCGCCGACCCATTCGTCGCGCGACGCATCGGGCGAATCGCCGTCCCTGGGCATGGCCGCCGTCCTCGCCGTGGGCGCCGTTGCCCTCGTTCGGCGGCCCTAGGCATTTCTCGAAGCGAACGGCCCCCGTGACGGCTGGGAGCACGTAGGATGCGGGGCTGCGCGCGAACGCGGAACCGGACCTAAATCCGCCGGTGCATCTGCACGTCGCACGTGTCCGTGATGTACCCGTCCATGTACGGGCGCGCGCCCTCGAGGAGCTCGCCGTCCCACTCGATGCAGAACCCCACGTCGGTCTCGCCCGGCACGAAGAGGTCGTGCCCGCAACCCATGACCTGGCTCCGGAAGCCCCAGCCGCTCGGAAGACCGAGTCCGCTCACGGCGTAGCTCGGCATGTCGACCCTGTAGCCCGGGTGGCAGGGCGGGACTTCGTCGGTCGGGTTCGGCCGCGCCTTCATGATCCACGCCTGCGCGAAGGCGGCCCGCTCCGCAAACGGCGAACCATCGTACAGCGGAAGCACGTGCAGTGTCACGCCGCCTTGGCCATGGGCGTACGTCGCGTTGGCCGCGCCCCGGTCCCATGCGTTCCAGCTGATCTGGCTGTACGGCTGGTTGTACCAATCGAGCCCGTTGTCCAGGTACCAGTGGAACGACAGGTTGCTCGCGGGGAAACGGGGCGCCTCGCGGTACGACGCCGGCCCCCTCGGGGCGTCGCCCGGTGTGGAGGGCGGGTGGTACGACAAGACCGTGACGCGCTCCTCCCCGCGCACCGACCGGCCGTCCGGGAACGTCGCCTCGTAGGCGACCGGGAAGGTGCCACGGCCCGCGAACCGATGTTCGACGGCCGACTCGTTTTCGGTCGTGCCCGAGCCGTCCCCGAAGTCCAGCGTCCATCGGACCAGGCAGGGGGCGTCCTCGAGCCGGAAGAGGATCGGCCACCCGATGTACAACGGCGGCTCGACGACGAGGCGTGAGGCCCCGACCTCGCAAACCGCGGACGCCCCGGCGGGCGGTTCGCGCGCGGAAGGCGGGCTGGGCGAGGGCGCCGGCGGGGCCGCGTACGTGGGCAAGGAATCGTCGGCCGGGGCCGCGGCTTGCGGCCCGAGGACGAGCCCGGCGGCGAGGCCGCTCGAGATTCCCATGATCGGAACGAACCAGAGCAGGATCTTTTTCGCGACAAGCGCGTGCAGGGCGGCGCGGAGCAGAGGAGCAGGGACCCCCGAGGGGAGACGTCGCGGGCTCCTTGGCCGGTCCTACAAGAAGCTTATGGCATCGTGTCAACCATGCGCTCGGCGCGTGGGCCCCGACGCGCCCTACGAGCCCCAGCCGGGCAGGCTCGCCGCCTGGCGGACCCAATCCGCGATCTGTTCCTCGTCGAACGCGTCCTTCTCGGTGAGGTCGAGGCTTCGCATGTCCCGCCCTTGCCCGGCGGGCGGTGGAGGGCGCAAGGCCGCCCCCCGGAAGAAATTGATCTTCACCTTGTTCTTGAAGGTCCCGAACGCGGCGAACCAGCCCCGCCCCTCGACCCCGTAGAAGGGCGCGCTCCACTTGATGGCGCGCCGCACCTGAGGCACCTCGCGCGCGACGAGGTCGTCGAAGCGCTTCGCGATCGATTGCTGCCAGACCGGGAGCTTCGCGATGTAGGCCCGCACCGGGGCGTCACCCTCCGCCTTCTCGGCCCTCACGCGGCCCTGCGCGCCCCTCTTCCTCGGCCTCGCTGCGGAGGTCCGTCGTCCGCCCGGCTTGGAGGTACGTGCCCGATTCGCCATGGCCGGAGCGAAGGCTGGATCCGCCGTTTCTACGTTCCGCCGACGCGCGCCGGCCCCCCGCTTGGTGCCGATGTTCGCCCCCCCGAAATCCATGGCGCGGGTTTAAGAAAAGCATGCAGAGTTCGGGGGCCTGGGTAGGTCCGCGTGGTGCAACGGTCAGGCCGTAAGCTCGCCCTCCTTGTCCTCGCCCCCCTCGCCGCGTTCGGGGCCGTGAGCGAGGCGAGTCCGGGCGGAGACGTGAGGTCCGACAACATGGCGCTCGTCGCGACCCTCGAGACGGGCCACGGCGGGGACATGGCGTTCTGGCACGATCGGGCTGTCCTCGCCCACGGCGCCGCCGACGAGGACTTCGGCAACGACGGTTTCGTCGTCATCGACATCGCCGACCCCACCCGACCAGCGAAGATCGGCGAGTTCGTTTGCACCGCGTCGGCCGCCGACATCGCGGTCTGGGGCGACCTCGTAATCCTGGCGGCGTGGAAGGACCCGACCGACGGGCCCTCCTGCGACGCGCCCGCGTCGACGTTCCCGGGCCCCGAAGACTTCACGGGGCTGAGGCTCGTCTCCATCACCGACCCCGCGCACCCCGTGCAGGTCGGCGCCGTGGCGACCCCAGGCGCCGTGGGCCCCCACACCTTCACGCTCCTTCCCGACCTCGACCACAAGGACGACCGCGGCCGCCCTGACCCGCGCCTCTTCGCCTACTTGAGTAGCGCGCTCGCGGACCCGCTTGAGCTCATCGAGATCCCGCTTCGCGACCCGTCGTCGGCCCGCGTGGCGCCGGGTTTCGTCGCTCCCCCGGGCGTCGCTTGCCACGATTTCTCCCTTTTCCTGCCCCGGAGCCTCGCCTCGTGCGACCACGGCACGACGCAGCTCCTCGACATCTCCGACCCGCTTCGGCCCGTCGTCGTCTCGCGGATCCCGAACCCCCTCGCGCACGCCCACAGCGCCGCCTTCTCGTGGGACGGGAACACGCTCGTCGTCGCGGACGAGCCCCTGCCCGAGCTCTTCGCCGAGGGCGTGAAAGGCAACGACCTCCCGGGAAGCCCCTGCTATGCCGGCACGGCGGTGCCGCGCGGCGGCTACTGGTTCTACGACGTCACCGATCCCAGGAACCCCGTCCTCACCGACACGTTTCAACTGCCCCGCGAGGTGAAGGGCGGGTATTGCGCTTCGCACCAGATGAACGTCGTCCCCCTACGGGATGGCCGCGACGTCCTCGTCGCCGCCTGGTACCTGGGAGGCACCACCGTCATCGATTTCACCGACCCGCGGAACGTCCGCGAGATCGCCCACTACCAAGCCTCGCCCGGGGACCCGCAGCGGCGGTCCAACCCGTGGGCCTCCTACTGGTACAACGGCTTCGCGTACGCGAACAACCTGTGGGCGAACATCTTCGGGCCCGGGGTGGCGACGACGGAGCGCGGCTTCGACGTCTTCCGGATCGACGACCCGCTGCTCGAGGCGGCCGTCCGCCTGCCGCACTTCAACTTCGGGACCCAGGAGTGCTGGACGCCCCACGCGGCGGGCCGGGACCTTCCCGACCCTTGCCGTGACGGGCCCGCTTGACGCGGCCGAGGTGTTCTTCACTATGATGGAGAAACGCTAAACGCCGGGAGCGCGGGCCGCGCGCGTCGATCGCCGCGCTTTCCCCGGAGGCGTCCCGGCCGCCATCGAAAGCCGTATAGCACCGGCCCAAGTACAATCTCCTAGGTTTGATTTTCGTGCGAGCGTGGCTTCTTGTGGGCATGTTCTTCGCTGCGACATCGACCGCCCCCATCGTCTTCGCGGACCCCGGCGGCAGTCGCGGCGTGGACCAGCGCGTCTACGACGACGAGGGCCGGCTCATCTGGGAGTTCGGCAAGGAGAGCGACGCGCTGCGCTTCGCGCGGCACTACAACCACCGACCCGGCCACGGCGGCAGCGGCACGCCGCTGACGGACTGCACGAGCACGGCCTACAAGGTCGCCGCCTGGCGCTGGACGTCGGCGTTCACGGCGACGGCCTCGGCCCACGCGAGCCTCTTCGACCAGGCCGCCTCGACGTGGGATGCGGCGACGGCCGCGACCATCTCCGGCGGCATCACGGAAGGCAGCGCGGGCGTCGCGGGCGTCCAGGACTTCGTCAACCAGATCGACTTCGTCGACCTCGGCGCGACGACGACGATTGCCGTCACCACGACGTGGTACTACGTCTCCACGGGCGAGGCGGTCGAGTCGGACGGCCAGTACAACCTCCACTACGCTTGGGGCACCGACGGCTCCGGCGGCGTCATGGACGTCCTCAACATCGCGACCCACGAGGTCGGCCACAGCTTCGGCCTCGACCATCCCAAGGGCCCGCCCGCCAAGCTCTCGTGCCTCAGCATGTACGCGTACGGATCGCTCGGCGAGACCCAGAAGCGGACGCTCGGCGACGGCGACATCCTCGGCATCCGGGCCATCTACGGGGCGTAGCCGCTCCGGGGCCATCCCTCACAACGCTGACACGGCAGGCGTCGTCGAGGGGTGGGTCGAGCGGGACTCCCTCTGGTTTCGCGAACAGTTGCGGCCCTCTTTCTTAACCCGGCGAACCCCGCCCCGGCTCCCTGCCCCAGTTCTTCATAACCTCTTGGAAGTTGCTTTTCCCTAGAGCCCTGTCTGGTTCAAACCGACCCCGCGCATGCTGATCCTCGGTGGATTCCGGTGTGGAACGCTAGGGTAGCTGGAAGCGCAGGATTGTGGACCGGCGTCGCGGCCTTCTTGGTGGCAGCGAGCTTCTTGGTGCCGCCGATCGCGGCGGGGCCGCCCGGGGGAGCCGTGTGGCTCTCCTCGACGGCCGGGGAACTCGCGGCCATGACGAGCCCGCGCGAAGGAACGTGCGCGGCCGCCTCGAGCGAGGACCGGATCTACGTGGGCGCCGGCTACGGCTTCCAGAACGGGGCCTTCGTCGGCGACAGCAGCGAGATGGAGGCCTACGACGTCGACTCCGACACGTGGGTGAGCCTGGCGGAGGCGCCCACGAGCCGCTCGGAAGGCGCGGGAGCGGCCCACGGCGGATTGTTCTATTGCATCGGCGGCCGGTCCTTCACGGTCCTGTCGACGAACGAGCGCTACGACCCGACGACCGACTCGTGGTCGACGCTCGCGCCGATGCCGACCGCCCGCGCCGGGCTGGGGGTCGTCGCCGTCGCGAACCAGATTTACGCAGCGGGCGGAAGGACGGGCACGACGCCCAACAGCGGCGTCCCGCTGCCCACCCTCGAGGCGTACAACGTGGTCACCGGCACGTGGGCCGCGCTCCCGCCCATGCCGTTTGCCCGGGGCGACGTCGCGGTCGCCGCGCACGGGAACAAGGTCTACGTGGCCGGCGGCTGGAACCCCGCCTGCGCGGGACCGCCCGCCGGCATGTGCAACGACCTGCAGGCCTACGACGTGGCCACGGGGCTCTGGAGCGTCCTCGCCTCGATGCCGACGGCGCGCTCCAACTCGGGCGCCGCGGTGGCGGGCAACAACCTCTTTGTGATCGGTGGCGCCCAGAACCTTGGCAACGTCGCCACGAACGAGGGGTACTCGATCGCCAAGGGCACGTGGTCGACGGCCACCGCCAAGCCGACGCCGACGTCCGAGGTGCAGGCCGTCGTCCACGGCGCACGCGTGTACATGGCGGGCTCGGGCATTTTCGGCCAGGCCCAAGGAATCCATGAGGCCCTCCTCGTGAACACGGTCTAGGCCGAACCGACGTCCTTCGCCGCGGCTGCCGCAGGACGTGCGGCCGCGGCGGAGGGAGGCCCACGAGCGCAATCAGCCCGTGAGTCTCCGCAAGGGCTTCGTGAGGGGCTGGCTCCTCTTGACCCGTCGGCGCAGGCGGCCGGTCGTCGTGGCCGCCGTCGCCCCCGCGTCGGCGAGCGTGTCCGTCGCGTGGTGGATGGCGCCGGTCGCCGCCCCGGCGAGTCCTTTCAGGGCGAGGCCCGCGGTGAACGCCTGGAAGGCGATCTCGCGCGGGAGGGCCGCGGCGTAGGAACCGGGAGCCAGCAGCGTGTTCACGGCGAGGCCACCCGCGATCGCGCCCATCGCGAGGCTCGAGACGGAGCCGAGCTGCAGACCGTCCTTGGCGCGGCGGAAGAACAGCAACTTGCCGCGGCTCTGGATGAGTTCGTGCGCGAGGCCGCCGAGGGCGCCCGTCGCGAGGGCGAGCCGCGTCTTGTGGTCGGTCTGGTTCTCCTCGGCCCGCTGCGCCGCGTCCACGGCGTAGAGCGCCACGAGCGCCGCTATTAGAAGCGTCAGGAGGACCGAGAGGATGTCGGCGTGCCTTACGATCCAGGAGAATCGCGCCATGACCCGGTCGACCGAAGGCCAGACCTTTCTAAATCTCGTCTGGGAAAACGCCCCGGACGCGGAATCCGCGTATCCGACGCGTCCAGAACGCGGAGCATACGGCTGGACGACCGACTAGGCTGGGTCGGTCCGGCGCCACAATGAGTCGAGCTTTCCCGCGAGCGCCTTCGCCTCAAGGTTCCACGCGTCGGCCCGGCCGGCCGAAGGGACGTCGGCCTGGGCGAGCACCGACGCGACCAGGGGCGGGTCGAGCGTCGCGACGTCGAGGATCCCGCCGATGCCGGCTCGCTCCAATGCGAGGGCGGCGTCGGGGGTCATGCCGTCGAGGAGCAGCAGTTCGGCGAGTCTACGCGCGCGCGGCCGGCCCAGCGGCGTGGAGCCCAACGCTTGGCCGAGAACGCGCGCGTCCACTTCCACGACGCCCTCCTCGGCCCGGAGGCCGAATCGACCAAGCGCTTCCCTCCGTGGACCGACGGGCGAGGGCCACTCGAGGAGGATGAGGTGGGCCGTGCGCCGATGGCGGAACGCGGATGCGAGGGAGAGGATGATGACGACGGCGATGAGGGCCGCGGGCAAGTATTGGACCGGGCCGGTGCGAAGGACGAGGGAGGTCTGGTGGAGTGCGACGGCCCAGAACGTCGCGACGGACGCCGCGGCGATGACCAGGGTCGGTACGAGGCGGCGAAGGGGGATATGGGAGAGGACCCCCATCACGCAGATCGCGAGGACGCCGGAACCGAACCCGGGGAGCCAAAAGAAGGCGGCGAGGCCCGCGAGGCCCCATCGGCGAAGCCATGCCCGGTGGTGCAGCGCAGCCTTCTCAAGGTCAAGGAGCCAATTCTGGAGGAGGCCCACGCCGCGAAGCCGATGGAACCCCCACCAGACCCACGTCAACGTGAGGAGGAGGGTCCCCACGTCGTCGAGGATGGCGACGACGATCATCCACCCAAGCGGCACGGGCGTGGGCGGCTGGTACGCGGCGAGCATGGCCGGCTCTCGACCGGCCAACAGGGTCAATCCGTACAGGCGGACCATGTCGGCAAAGAGCTCCCGGTCGACCACGTACAGGAAGGCGAGGATGGACCCGTACAGGAGGACGTAGGCGAGGCCGGCCAGGAGTACGCCCCGCATGATCGGCGGGAACCCCGCCCTTCGGTCGCGCAGCTGCTTCGCAACGGCCCGGGCGGCTTCTTCGCGTCCTTCCAGGCCCGTGTCCCCCTCCGCCTCCGCACGGGCTCGGGGCATCAAAACCTGCCGGCGTGCGGGGAGGAGGCACGTTGCCCTCGTGGCGAACCTTCAACATCGTGAGTCCCTTCCGGCGTCGCCCGGCCGCGCGGTTGGCGACCGGGGGAGCGTGCAAGGATGGCGATTCCCAAGGTGGTCGTGGTCGGCGGCGGGTTCGGCGGGCTCGAGGCGTTGTTCAACCTGCGCGCCAGGCTCGGGCGCCAAGCCGAGTTCACGCTCGTGAGCGACCGGGACCACTTCTTGTTCAAGCCGAACACGATCTACATCCCGTTCGGGAAGGACCCGCAGGACCTTCGCGTCCCGCTTTCGGAACCGTGCCGGCGCAAGGGCATCAACTTCGTCCTCGCCCGCGTCGAAGGGATCGACCCCAAGGCCAAGACCGTGAAGACGCGCGACCTCTCCATCCCGTACGACCATCTCGTCCTCGGGACCGGGTCCTCGATGCGGCCCGAGGAGTTGCCAGGGTTGGCGCAGCACGCCAACACCATCTGGACGGTCGAGGAGATGCTCCGGCTGCGCTCGTCCTTCTCGGGCGTCGTGGACCGCGCCCGTCAAGGCGAGTCCCCGCGTGTCGTCTTCCTCGTGCCGCCCAACAACAAGTGCTCCGGCCCGCTGTATGAGATGGTGTTCATGCTCGACACGTGGCTACGGCGCAAGGGCGTTCGGG
>JACPAO010000126.1:29254-32301 GCA_016180755.1 Methanobacteriota archaeon | reverse complement strand
CCATAGCCATCCCGCGACGTAGTCGGCCCTATCGTGCCCTTCTCGGTCCCCGCGCTCGAAGAGGCCGCCGCGACGATCCTCGACGAGGTCCCGGGCGACGCGGCCCACGGCCATCCGATCGAATTCCATGCCGTCGCGCCGGTGGAGGGAAGCGGGCGCGTCGCGGCCGTCGACGGCGGGTCCACCGTCGTCCTTGACATCCGCACCGCCGGCCTCTACTGCGTGCGCGCCGGCTACGTGCTTCGCGACGCCGGGGACACGATCCTCGACCGGACGACGAGCCGGGCGGCGCGGACCGTGACGCGGCGCGACCTCGCCGGCGCGTGGCCCTCGCGGGTCCAACAATACGGGTGGGGGCTCGACGTGCCCGCCCCGACCTTCGAATCGACGCGTCTCGTCCCCCAATTGGCGGAGGCCGAACGGATCCTCGCCGAGTACGACGCGGCGCGGCGCGCCCTCCACGAGCTGCGCCGTGGGGACCTCCTCCTCGTCGACGGGTGCCTGGGCGAGGAGGATCGGTACGAGGTCCTGGGGGCGAGCCTCGAGGAGCGCGCCGCCGAAGCGGGCGTCCGCCTCGCCGGCCTCTCGAAGGACTCGGCCCTGAGCCTCGGAGGCGTCCTCCCGTTGTCCCTCGAACTCGAGGAGATCGCCGAGAAGGCCGGCGTCAAGACCCCGTGGTGGGCGGACGTCACCGAAGCCCTCGGCCGAGGCGAGGAAGAGACCCGCGTCCTCGTCGCCCGCTTCGACGCACGCTCGCCGGCGTTCCGGCTCGACGTCGTCGGGGCCCCCGGCCCGGTCGTGGCGCGCATCGCGGAGCTGTGCAACGACGCCGCCTTCCCCGGATACCCCTATCCCCTCGCGAGGGTCCACGCGCGTGTCCACTACGAGTCGGGCGAGGCCGTGGGCCTCCGGCACGACCTCGAGGCGATCGTGGCGCGCCGTCGCGGGCACCGGCTGAGTTTCCGGCTCTTTGGCAAAGGAAGGGACGTGCTGCAACTTGTCGATTGACGAACACGACGTCGGGCGGATCACAGGCAAATCGGTCATGCATCTCGAGCTGCGCGTCCCGTACGCGTCCGAGGTGAGCCTCGGCGAGATCCTCGTCGGCGAGACCGAGGGGACGGGCCACGAGTTCCTCCTCCGGGTCACCGACCTCCTCCACGGGGCCGAGACTGCCATGCCGGACTGGGCGCAGCGCGTCGCCGGCTCCATGATGCGGCTCGACCGCGACAACGCCAAGTACGACCTCCACGACCGGGAGGAACGGCTGTACCAGCAGGCCGTCACGACGCCCCTGGGGTTCATCGACCGGACCACCGGCAGCCCCCGGCTGCGGAAGCCCAAGACGCTTCCGCCCCAGTTCTCTCGGATTCGGCGTCTTACGGACGCGGACCTCGAATTCCTCGCCGCCTACGACCAGGACCTGCGCGTGGGCCTCATCCGAAGCGGGTCCCACGTGATCAACCACGCCGTCGGCATCCACGGCCGGTACCTCCCCCACCACATCGGCGTATTCGCGACGACGGGGATGGGGAAGTCGAACCTCATGAAGTCCTTCGCGGCGAGCGTCATGCAGTCGCGGCGCTACGGCATGCTCATCCTCGATCCCCACGGCGAATACTACGACGGCGGGGCGGGCGTCCTCCCCGACGGCCGCAAGCTCCAGGGCCTCTCCCACCTGCCCGAGTCGACGGATCGGCTCCTCGTGTACTCGTCCCGCCAGCTCCCCGGCCCCTACAACCAGCTCAAGATCAGCGCCGCCGAGGTCACGATCTCCGACCTCAAGGCCGTCTACTCGTTCAGTCAGGCGCAGGAGGAATGCCTCTGGGCCCTCAATGCGCTCTTCGGCGAGACGTGGCTTCTTGACCTCGCGACGTCCACGCCCGAAGAGCTCTCCGTCCACTTCGGCTCGAAGTTCCACGAGATGACGCTCGCGGTGCTGAAGCGCCGCGCCGAGCAGGTCCTGCGGTTCGACGTCCTCCACGCCGACCCCAACGTCACCGTCACGGGCGGGATCATGCGGGCCCTCGAGGACGCCAAGGTCGTCCTGGTCGACACGTCCAGCCTGTGGGAGCCCGAGGAGATGCTCGTCTCGGCCGTCCTCGCCCGGACCGTGTTCCGGCGCAACAAGGAGAAGTACAAGCGACCGCAGGAATTCCAGGCGACGCCGCCCGTCCTCATCGCGGTGGAGGAGGCGCAGCGGGTCCTGCAACGGCGGGAGGGCGAGGTCTCGATCTTTGCCCAGATCGCCCGCGAGGGCCGCAAGTTCAAGACCGGGATCTGCGCGGTCACGCAGCAACCCAAGCTCATCCCCGAGGAGCTCCTCTCCCAGTTCAACACGTTCTTCATCCTCGGCCTCGCCGACGAGCGCGACCGGGAGATCCTCGCGGGGAGCGCCAAGCAGGACATCTCGGCGCTCGTGCGCGAGGTGCAGACGCTCGAGCCGGGGGAGGCCATCATCGCGTCGCCCAACGTGCCGTTTGCCGTCCCCGCGCGCGTCGACCTCTACGAGGACCTGCTCGCGCGCCAGGTGGCCTCGAACGGGGTGAAGGCCGCCGCCGCCCCCAAGGCGTTCTACTGAGGGAAAGCTCAAGTATGGGATTATACAATGTATAACTCAATGGAGGAAGCGACAGTCGAGGTCCGGCGCTGGGGAAACAGCCTCGGTGTCATCATCCCGGCCGAGGCCGCCCGACGCGAAGGGATCGGGCCGAAGGACGAGGTCCTCATCCGCGTCACGAAGGTCCGGCGCCCGGCGGCCGGGTCCTTTGGGAGCCTGAGGGGATGGGCGATGGATGCCCAGCGTTTCAAGGACGAGCTACGGCGGGAGCATGAATCCTGAGACACCGACCTTCTTCTTCGACACCTACGCCCTCATCGAGCGGCAACGCGGGGCCGCTGCGTACGAGCGCTTTGCCGATGAGCCCGTCTTCACGCACCAGAACAACCTCCTCGAGTTCGCGTACGCGGTCGCCCGCGACCACGGCGAAGGCACGGCACGGGACCAGGTCGCAAGCCTTAACGCGAACCTGGTCTCGGCGGACGTG
>JACPAO010000126.1:15216-29213 GCA_016180755.1 Methanobacteriota archaeon | reverse complement strand
CGCTTCAAACGTGGGCGGGCGCGGGATCGCGTGAGCTACGTGGACGCCCTCGGGTACGTGCTCGCCCGGCGATCCGGCAGGATGTTCCTCACCGGCGACACGTGCTTCGAGGGACTCGAAGGTGTGGCGTTCGTCCGGTAGGGGGACGGCCCCACTTTCATCCACCCCCGCGCACACCTAATGGCCTGCGGACGCCCGTAGACCGAGCGTTGCCGCGCCTCCTTCACGTCTCCGACACCCACCTCGGCCACCAGGCCTACGCCCGCCTCACGTCCGACGGCCTGAACCAGCGCGAGGTCGACTTCAACGACGCGTTCCGCCGCGTCGTCGACCATGCCGTCGCGACGCGGCCCGACCTCGTCGTCCACTCGGGCGACCTCTTCGACGTCGTCCGCCCATCGAACCGCGCCATCGCGTTCGCCCTCGAGCAGGTCCGCCGCCTCCAGAGGGCGGAGGTCCCGTTCGTCGTCGTGTCCGGGAACCATGAGGCGCCCCGCATGCGCGAGACGGGGAGCATCTTCCGGATCTTCGACGACCTCCCCGGCGTCCACGCGAGCTACCGCGGCGAGTACGAGGCGATCCCCGTCGCGACGCGCGCCGGTCGCGTCACCGTTCACGCGGTGCCCCAGGCGCTCGAGCAGTCCGAGTTCAACACGCAGCTCGCGCGGGCGGAACCCCACGGCAACGGTCCCCACGTCCTTGCGGCGCACGGCACGGTCTCGGGCGTCGACGGCCTCTTCGTCGGGGAACTCAACGAGCTCCTCATCCCGCACAATGCGCTTCGCGACGAGTACGACTACATCGCGCTCGGGCACTTCCACAACCACCGCGTCCTCGGGCGCAACGCGGCCTACGCCGGCTCCACCGAGCGGACCTCGTTCTCGGAGGCGCTCGAGGAAAAAGGATTCCTCGACGTCGACATCGGCTCCGGCGCGCCCAACGTCCGCGTCCGCGCGACGAACGCGCGCCCGATGCGGGACGCCGGCGTCTACGACGCCCGCGGCCGCCCGGCGAACGAGATCGTCGAGGAAGCCTCGCAGCGCCTCGAGGCCGTCGCGCAGGAAGGCGCCATCGTGCGCCTGCGCGTCGTCGGCCTCGACCCCGCCACCGTCCGGGCCCTCGACGCGAACGCGATCCGGCGCGCCGCTGGACCGGCGCTCCACCTTGACCTGCGCCTCGAGACGCACGAGGCGGACGCGGCCCAGCAGAGCCTCCCGGAGCTCGGTTCCCTCGACGCCGAGTTCCAGGCGTTCCTCGCGGGGCGGCCCTTGGCCGGCCTCGACCGGGAACGCGTCGCGGCGGTCGCCCTCTCTTACCTTCAAGGGGCGGAGGGATCCCGTGCGGCTTAGGCGGATCCGGCTCGTCAACTACCGCCGCTTCGCGGACGCGACCCTCGACTTCCCCGACGGCCTCATCGGCGTCGTGGGACGAAACGGAGCCGGAAAGTCGACCTTGCTCGAGGCGATCCTCTGGAGCCTCTACGGCCACGACGCCGCACGCACCGGCAAGGAACTCCTCAAGCGCGAAGGCGCGGCGCCCGGGGAGGACCTCGTCGTCCGCCTCGAGTTCGAGCTCGACGGTTCGGGGTACGCGATCACGCGCCGGCTCAAAGGAAAATCCCTTGCGCCCGAGGCGGCCGTCGAGTGCGCGGGCCAGCTCCTTGTCGCACCGGGCCCCAACTCCTGGGAGCAGGCGAACCAGTACGTCGAACGCCTCGTCGGCTTCGACCGGGCGGCCTTCGAATCGACCGTCGTCGCGAAGCAGGGCGAACTCGCCGCGCTTTCCGACCTAAGGCCGGCCGAACGGAAACGACTCCTTCTCGGCATGCTCGGCATCGGACGCATCGACGAGACCCTGCAGCGCGTGCGCTCGGACGCCCGCCTGCTCGAGGCCCGGCTGCAGGAGGCCCGCCGGAGCCTCGAGGCCGAGCCGGGACTTCGCGCCGAATTGGAAGAGGCCAAGAAAGAGGAGTCGGAGGCCGCGTCGCGGCTGCGCGCGCTCGCCGTCGAACTCGACCGACTCCGCGTGGACTGGGGGGCCGCCCGGACGGTTTCGGAGACGCTTCGCCGGGACCGCGAGCGCGACCTGGAATCGCGGGGCCGGCTCGCCTCGCTCCAGTCCCGCCTCGAGGCGCTCTGGGGCCAACGGACGCGCCTTTCCGCCGACATGAACCTCATCCGCGACCGCGAGGCCGACGCCCAACGACTCCGGGGCGAGCTGGGCGCCCTCGGCGACGTCGACGCCGCGATTGCCGCCTCGGACGCCGCGGCGCGCACGCTCGAGCGTCGGCGCAGCCTCGAGGACCGTATCGGGTCCCTCGCGAAGGAGAAGGACCGATGGGCGCCCCTCACGGACGCCCACGCCGTCAACGGGTCCTCGCCGGCGACGCTGGAAGAGAGCGTCCGGCGCGGCCGCGCCGCGCTTGAGGAGGACGCCGCGCGCGGGGCCCGGATCCAGGCCGAGCTCGAGGCGGCCGCGCTCGAACGGCAGCGGCTCGACGAACCGCCCCACGCGCACCTCGACCCGAAGGCCCCGTGCCCGGCCTGCGGGAGGCCGCTCGGCGCGAGCGCCCGGGAGGCCGCGACGCGCCGCGAGAAGGATCGACGGGAGCGGCAAGCGTCGCTCGAAGGGCGATCCGCGTCCCTCCGCGACGAGCTGTCGACCGTGTTGCAGCGCCATAGCGCACTCCAAACGGAGTGTTCGGCGGCCCAGGCCGCCCTCGAGGCCGTGCGTCAACGGATCCACCGGGCCGCGCTGGCCTCCGACGAGGTCGCCCGCATCGCCGCCGAGACGACGGCCCTCGAGTCGACGCTTGCGTCCCTGCCCGACATCGAGTGGGAGGAGACCGCGCACGCCCGCCTCGTCGATAAGCGCCGCGTGCGGGATGGCCTGCGGGACGCGCTGGCCCGGTGCGAGGAGCAGGCCGCGCGTCTGCCCAGGCTCCGCGACGAGGACCGCGTGCTTCAGGGGCAGGAACAGGCGGTCGTCGCCGAGCGGGAGGCCACGTCGCGCGAGGTCCGCGCCGTCGCCTACGCCCCCGGCAGCTGGGAACGCGCGCACGAGCAGGCGGAGGGCCTCCGGCAGCGTCTGGAGACGGGCGAACGCGAGCGCGTCCAACTCACCGAGCGTCAGGCGTCTCGCGCCCGCGAGGTGCGACGCCTCGGCGGCCAGCTCGCCGAGATCGCGGCGCGCCGCAAGGACGCGCAGACCGGGGCCGCGAGGCTGGAGCTCCTTGACGTCCTGGGCGGCCGGCGCGCCGACCAAGGGCTCCTTGCCGAGTTCCGCAACCACCTCGTGGGCCGGATCCGCCCCGCGCTCGGCCGCCACGCCTCCGCACTCGTGCGCCAGATGACGCGGGGACGCTACACCGAGATCGTGCTCGATGAGGACTACGCGCCGTCGCTCGTCGACCAGGGCTTGTCGCATCCGCTCGAGCGGTTCTCCGGCGGGGAGGTCGACGTCGCGAACCTCGCGTTGCGCCTGGCCGTGAGCGAACTCGTGACCAACGGACGCGGCCGGAGCCGCCTCCAGGTCGTCGCCCTCGACGAGGTCTTCGGCGCGCAGGACGAAGAGCGCCGCGGCGCCGTGATCGACTCGCTCCACGCACTGGCGCATGTGTTCCGCCAAGTGCTCGTCGTCACCCACCTCGAGGACGTCCGCGAGCGGCTCGAGCACGTCGTGCGCGTGACGGAGGACGAGGCGCGCGAGCCGCGCTTCGTCACCTCGTGGCAGGCGAAGGCTTAGAAGCGGCATCGGGTTCTCGCGGCCCGCCCGTGTTCGACCAACTGCTTCGGAAGGCCGAGAGGACGGGCGCGTCCTACGCCGACCTTCGCGTCCAGCGGATCCGCAGCCACGGGTTGGAGTTGCGAAACGGCAAGATCGAGCGCGCCGTCAGCGGCCGCGAGGAAGGAATCGGCATCCAGGTCCTCTACAAGGGAGGCTGGGGGTTCCACGCGACGAACGACGCCACGATGGCCTCGCTCGAGCGTGCCCTCAGCTCCGCTCTCAAGGTCGCGAGGTCGGCTTCGTCCCGCACGAAGAAGGCCTCCGGCGTCGCCGACCAGAAGCCGTCGAAGGCGACCGAACGATGGAAGCCGAAGCGCGACCCGGACGGCGTCGACGACGCGGACAAGCAGGAGGTCGTCCGGGTCATGCACGACGCGGTCAAGGCGCACAAGGAGGTGCGGTCGACGACGGGCTCGTACGGGGACCGGACCACGGCGCAGGCGTTCTACTCGTCGGAAGGCGCCCACGTGGAGACCGAGGTGACGCGCACCGTCGCCCAGGTCCATTTCGTCGCGCGCGGTTCCGGGCAGGTCACAAGCCGCCGCATCCGGATTGGCGCGGCCCAGGGCTTCGAGCTCTTCTCGGAGGTCGACTACGCGAAGAAGGCGGAGGAGGCGGCCCGCGCGACGATCCGCCTGCTGCGGGCCCCGGCCGCCCCGAGCGGCCGCATGACCGTCGTGACCGACTCGGAGCTCACCGGCGTCTTCTCCCACGAGGCCGTCGGCCACGCCTCCGAGGGCGACCTCGTCGCCTCCGGGGAATCGTGCCTCGCCGGCAAGCTCGGCCAGCGTATCGGGTCGCCGCTTGTGACCCTGGTCGACGACGGCACCATCCCGAAGTCGTTCGGCTCCATGCCGTACGACGACCAAGGCGTCCGGCAACGGCGGCGCGTCCTCGTCGACAAGGGCGTGTTCCGCTCCTACCTCCTGGACCGCGTCGCCGGGAAGAAGCTGGGGCAGGCCTCGAGCGGGTCGGCGCGGGCCGAGTCGTACGCCTCGCGCCCGCTCGTGCGGATGAGCAACACGTTCATCGAGCCGGGGGCCCTGAGCTTCGAGGAGCTCCTCGAGGACGTGAAGGATGGCGTGTACGCGGTGGGTAGCCGCGGTGGCCAGGTCGACACGGCGAAGGGTTCCTTCCAGTTCTCGGCCCAGGAGGCGTACCGGATCCGCGGCGGCGAACTCGCCGAGCCGCTTCGCGACGTGAGCCTCACGGGCTCCACGCTCGAGACGCTTGCGAACATCGACGGCGTCTCGAAGGAGTGGGCCCTCGGCGACCCAGGGTACTGCGGCAAAGGCCAATGGGTGCCGGTCGGCGACGGTGGGCCGCACCTTCGGATCCGCGACGCCATCGTGGGGGGAAGCGCGTGAAGCGCGACGGGATCCTGGACGTCGCCGAAGAGGCGGTGCGGCGGGCGAAGGCCGCCGGCGCCCCGTCCTGCGAGGCCTTCGTCCTGCGCGACGCCTCAGGCGGCGTGCGCGTCGAACGCAACGACCTCGGCGGCGTCGAGACCGAGACGAGCTTTGGGATCGGCCTGCGCGTCCTCCACGGGGGCCGCCTCGGGTTCGCGTACGTGACGGGCCTCGATGGCGTGAAGGACGGCGTCCGGTCGGCCCTGGGCTCGGCACGGATCTCGAAGAAGACGCCCGGCTTCGCGTTCGCGGGACCGGGCAAGGTCCCCCGGATCGCGGGGCTCTTCGACCAGCGCCTCGCTGCCCTCGAGGCCCCCGAGGCCATCGACTTCGCCCTCGACCTCGTGCGAAGCGCCCGCGACGTGAACGCCAAGCTCAACGTCACCGAAGCGGGCGTCTCCTTCGGCGTGTCGGAGTCGGCCGTCGCGAACTCGGAGGGCGTCGCGCTCGAGCACCGCGAGACGATGTTCCACGCAAGCTGCTTCGTCGTGCAGGACGAGGCGGGCGTCTCGACGGGGTTCGCGAGCGCGGACTCGAACCGCCGCGACCTCGACCCGTTGCGGCTCGGGAAGAAGGCGGCCCGCCTCGCGCTCGACGCACGCAACCCGAAACCCCTTGCTAAGGGCGGAAGGCTCCCCATCGTCCTCCGGCCGGAGCCCGCCTCCGACCTCGTCGACACCGTCACCCTCGCGGCTCTCCACGGCAAGGACGCGCGGCGCGGGGAATCCTTCTATTCGGGGAAGAAAGGCAAGGCGGTCGCCCATCCGAAGGTGAGCGTCATCGACGATCCCACGCTGCCGCGGGGCCTCGGTTCGGCCCCGTTCGACGACGAGGGCGAGCCGAGCCGGCACTTCGTGCCGATCGCGAAGGGCGTCCTCAAGGGCTACGTCTTCGACCGCTCGACGGCCTCCGAGTTCAAAGAGCGGACGACCGCCTCCGCCATCCGGATGAGCGGCCTCGACGGACGCAGCTACAAGGCGCCGCCCACGGCGAGCTCGCGCAACGTGCGGATCGAGGCGCCCTCGCGCACGACCGAGCGGCTCATCGCCGGCGTCGACGACGGCCTCCTCGTGCACGACCTCATGGGCGTCCACACCGCAAACGTCGTGAGCGGCGACTTCAGCGTGACCTCGAGCCTCCTCTTCCGCATCCGTAAAGGGGCCGTCGAGGGTCCCGTCGCGCCATTGAGCGTCGCGGGGAACTTCCACCGGGTCCTTCGGGCCGGGATCACGCTCGGGGACGACGTCAAGGCGATGGCCGGCGAGACCGCCATCGCGATGCCCAGCCTGCGGACGGACGAGTTGACGGTCACCCCCTAGGGCGCGGGCGGTCGGTTTTTCCCCAACGAGAAGTGCCCCTATTTAAGGGCGGGGAGCCAATCCTGTCCCGCCTAGGATGACCAAGATAGTCCTCGATGCCGAGAGCTTCAAGGCCCTGGCAAGCGACACGCGCCTGCAGATCCTCAAGGCCCTCGACGCCCGACCCCTAACCGTCTCCGAGCTGTCGCGGTTCCTCGACCTCAACAAGGCGACGGTCTTCGAGCACCTCAAGCAGCTCATGGCGGCGGAGCTGACGAAGCGCGAGGACGACCCGGCCCGCAAATGGGTCTACTACAAGCTCACCTGGAAGGGCCGGAACATCCTCCACCCCGAGAACGTCCAGATCTTCGTGCTCCTCAGCCTGGGCGCCCTCGGCGTGGGCGGCGCGCTCTTCCAGACGGTCGCGTGGATCCGGGAGTTTCTGGGGCCCGTGTCGTCGAGCGAAGCCTCGGCGCCCGCCCCCCAGCCCCAACCCGTCGCGGGCGACCAGAGCGAGGCGCAGAAATCCGGTCCCTCGTCGGCCGCCAGCGGGCCCACCCAGGCCGGGGCGAACGCGCCCGCGTCCCCAGAGGCCCCGACGGACGATGGGCAGGCGCCGTGGTACGAGTCGTTGTGGGAAAGCGACGCGACGCTCGTCCTGGGGCTCGTCCTCTTCGCCCTGCTCTTGGCCCTCCTCGTCTGGACCCTCTTCGGAGAGCAACGGCGAGAGCGGGCGCAGCTGCATGAGATGTTGGAGAAACTCCCGGCGAACGTGAACGACGCCGAAGAGCCCGCGGACCCTTCCGCTGCCTAGACGCGAACGAAAGAAGCGTCTAGGGGCACGCGCGAGGGGATTGGGGGGATGCAGTTGGGCGTGCCCCTAGGACATTTGGTCAATCGGATAGGTCTCCAGCCGCCTCTCGATCATTGGAAATGGCGACGTGAGGCCGGCCAAGCCGAGCCGCGACTCGAGGCGGCCGAAGCGTCGCGCGTCCTCCACGAGGCGTGCGTGGGCCGAGGCGCCCCTCAAGGCCATCCGTCGCAGCCTCGAGGCGAGGAAATCCTCCAGCCGGGCGCGTTGGCGCGGGCAGACGTCCCTTGAAGCGTTGGATGGGCGGGCCGTTTGGCATTCGTCGCATCCGCACGCGGCGAGGGACGGGAGCGAGGCACTCGCCTCCCGGAGCAGGACTTCGAGGAGTCGTTCCATGTCGGTAGCCGTTCCGCACGCACGGCAGGTATAACGGCCCGCGCAGGGGGTGAGTGAAAGTGGGTGCCGCCGCCCCGCCCGCGGTCAAAGGGGTTAAACGCCGCGCCCGGCTCTCGCGGGCGCCGAGGATTGGGAATGGACCTTCGACTCACGGACGACCAGCGGCTCCTGCAACGCACGGCCCGCGAATTCGTCGAGCAGCACGTGAAACCCTACGTCCGCGAATGGGAGCTCAAGGGCGCGGTCCCCGACACCGTGTACCGGAAGATGGGCGAGCTCGGCTTCCTCGGAGCGCCGATCCCGGAAGACCTGGGTGGCTCGGGGCTCGACGCCGTCTCGTACGCGATCCTCACCGAGGAACTCGCCAAGGGCTGCTCGTCGCTGCGCACGTCGCTCAGCGTGAACGCGAGCCTCTTCGGCACGACCCTCAACAAGTTCGGCTCGGAGGAGCAGAAGGAGAAGTGGCTCCGCCCGACGGCGTCGGGGAAGAAGCTCGGCGCGTGGGCCCTCACGGAGGCGCAGTCGGGAAGCGACGCAGCCGCGATGAAGACGCGCGCGACGCGGAAAGGAAAGGACTACATCCTCAACGGGTCGAAGATGTGGATTAGCAACGGCGCGAAGGCCGACTTCGTGGTCGTCTATGCCTCGACGGACCCGAAGAAGCGACACGAAGGCATCTCGTGCTTCGTCGCCGAAAAGGGAACGAAGGGGTTCAAGCCGGGCGTCGTGGAGACGACAAACAAGCTCGGGCTGCGTTCCTCCCCGACGGCGGAGCTCGTCTTCGAGGACTGCCACCTGCCCGAGGCGAACCGCGTCGGCAAGGAGGGCCAGGGTTGGGAGATCGCCATGCACGTCCTCAACCACGGCCGGCTCTCGGTCGCGGCGGGCGCCGTCGGGATCGCCCAGGCGGCGTTCGAGGCCGCCACCGACTACGCGAAGAAGCGGATGGCCTTCGACCGGCCCATCGGGGCCTTCCAGCTCGTGAAGGCGAAGCTCGCCGACATGGCGACGCAAGTCGAGGCGGGCCGCCTTCTAGTCTGGAACGGCGCGCTCATGAAGGAGCGCTTCGAGCGCGGGGATGCGACGTACGACGAATGGGGCCTCGCCGTCTCGAAGGCGAAGCTCTTCACGGCGGAGATGTGCGTGAAGGTCGCCGAGGAGGCGATCCAGATCCACGGGGCCAACGGCTACACGAACGAGTACCCGGTCGAGCGCTACTGGCGCGACGCCAAGATCTGCGGAATCTACGAAGGTACCAACGAGATCCAGCGCCTCATCATCGCGCGGCACGTCTTGGGGAAGGAGTTCAGCGCGACGTAGTCACGGCATCGGGTCGCGGTGCGCGGCCGCCGACATGGTGGCCTGCCCGTTCTGGGCCCAGTCGTTCGCCCATTCTGCCGTCTCGTCGGTCGGGACGAGCCCGAACGCGACGGACGAGCGGCGCGCGTAGATGGGATCGCTTTCGTCCGCGGCGATCTTGAACCGCCAGACGAGCCGGCCCTGGTCCAGCGCGGGCGCCTCGGTGACGAGCCGGAAGTCTTCGCCCGGCCGGCCGTCGTACTGCGGGAGAAACGGATGCGCGCCCGAGCGGAAGTAGAGCCGCCAGTTGTTGGGAAGGCCCGTCCCGCCTTCGGGCGTGAAGTTCGCCTGGATCCATTCGGTCCCGGGAGGGACGATCCGATCGGGCGTGAAGTACACCGCGTTCACGTCGCCCAAGGGCGCCCCCGGGGGAAGGATGTACGTGACGGGGTACGCGGTCCGTTGCTGGATGACGGGCAGCTGGAGGTTGGTGCCCCATGGGTCCGGGTGCGGCCGCTCGAGGGGCACGACGCCCCGATGGATGGTCACTTTCGCCGAGAACTGGGGCGTGGTGAGGCGCGCGGGCCCGGTCGCGATGTCGGCGAACGCCTGGGCAAGGCCGTAGGGATGGTCGAGGGGCGGCACGATCGTCGCGATCCAGGTCGACGCGAGCTGATGCCCGGCGTCAGCCATCTCCCAGTTTGCCCGGAGGTTGAACGCCTTGCCGCTTTCGCGGGGGAGGTACATGGTGGCGTTACTCGGCCAGGTGTCGTGGTTCGCCTGGAGTTCGATGGCGACGCGCTCGATCCCCATGTCCTGGGCGCTCCACGTGAAGACGACCTCCACGTTCTTGGTGCCGGGGAGGATGGAGCGGACGCCCCCCGTCGGGTCGGCCCCGAAGGGGATCGTGAGGCGCGGCATGCAGTTCGAGCCGCCCGAGCAGACGACGCCCATGGGCCCTTCGAAGATCACCTTGTGCGACTGGCCGTCCCAGTAGTCGTGGCGGTGGAACCGGAGGTTGGCGTCCTTCATCTCGACGGGGACGAGGGTCACGTCGAGGCGTGCGACGGCGTCCGTGCGCACGTCGATGTCGGCCTCGACGGACAAGAATTCCGCCTGGTCGATCCGCAGCCGGTAACGGCCAGGCGGGATCCCGGGCAGGACGAACCGGCCCCCGCCGTCCGTGTCCGTGAAGTTGTTCGTGCCGAGAAGGCTGACGTGGGCGCCCCGAAGCGGCGCGCCGTCGGGATCATGCACGGTGCCGGCGATCGTCCCAAGACCCGGTCGCGACAGCGTCTGGTTGCCGGCGGGGACGTGCTGCACGTCGACCGTGCTCTTCGGCGGGGCGGCGTCGTCGACTCTGGGCGACGATCCGCCGAGGCATCCCGCGAAACCGACGCCCGCAAGTAGGAGGAGGACGAGTCCCGCGCGGACCCCGCGCCGTCGCGCGGCCGCGAGACCGAACAGCCCAAAGGCCAGACCGACGAATGAAGAAAGCGAGCCGTCGGAGGCCGCGTCCCGGCCTTCCTCCACGTCGCTCACAAAGGCCTGCTGCACCGGCTGACGGAAGAGCCATTCCTCCTCGGAGTAGCCCGCGATCGCAACGAAGCTGCGATGCTCGCCCGCAAGGCCGTACTGGAACGTGCGTGTCGCCTCGAGCACGATGACCCTCACGCGGACGGTCGCGCCCGGTGGAATCTCGTCGAGTTCGGGCCCGAAGCGGTACCGGCACGCCGAATAGCCGGGCGGGTCGGAGAGGCGCGTCCCTCGGTATGCGTCGTTCTGGTCCCAGTCGGTCCCGCCGAGGAGCACGTCCCCGACGTACACCTCGACGCGAAGCAGGGGGTCGCCGGCTCCGGTGTTCGGCTTCCCTGTCGTCGCGGAGTAGTACTGGCAGGGGTCCGCGTAGCCGCGGTTCGAGTTGTCGTTTCGGTTCGAGATGAACAGGTCGACCTGGACGTAGCGGGAGACGTTGAGGTGGATTGAGCGGGGGACGGGTTCGCTCACGAATTCGTCGACACGGTCAGGCACGCCTTCGACGTGGGCACCTGCGTAGGCGTGCGCGGCCTGCTCGACCGAGCCGTGCGTCTCGGCGGCCGTGTCCATTTGCGGGCCGCCGGGGTCGTCCGTTTCCGTGGCTCCCGACCACGATACTCCGCCGTTGCCCGTGCGCCAGGTGAGGTGGCCCACGAGGTAGTTCTCGTCTGGCTCTTCGAACCGCTTGTAGCTGTAGCTGGGGGGGAACTGGATGGCCGCGGCCGACGGAAGAAGGAGCAGCCCCACGAGGACGCCCCCGACCAGGAACCGCGCCGCACGAGCGGTCCGCCGGCAGGGTCCCTGCTCGCGCATGGATGGGCCACGGCACGCGCGCCGTATTTAGGATTTGCCGAAGGGACCGATGGCGGGCCGGCCCGGCCTCGACGATTCCGCGGAAACGCGAAACTTCCGCCGCCCCTCATCGACACGCGTATATGCCCGGGCGACCCATTGCCTAGCACGAGGCTGGACTGACGGAGGACCAGCGTTGCACGGACTCATCTTCTCGGAGCTCAAGAAGTACGTCGTCGCGCGCCTCGGCGGCGAAGCGTGGAACAAGTTGGAGGCCGAGGCGGGCCTCGCGAACAAGATCTACCTCCCGAACCAGGTCTACGCCGACGAAGAGCTCGGGAGGCTCGTCGGTGCGGCCGTCCGCTACCACCAGCAGATCAACCCGACCTGGAAGGCGCTCGACCTCATCGAGAAGACGGAAGAGATGATCCACCGCGTCGTCCGCCTCAAGATCCCCGGCGCGCAACCCCCGCACCTCAACGTGACCCGGACCTCGCCGAAGAAGCTCATGATGATGTACAGTTCGCCCCGACGCATGTGCGGCGTCGCGATCGGGCTCGCACGCGGCGTCGGAAAGCAATACAAGGAGCCCCTCAAGGTCTCCGAGCAGGCATGCATGAACAAAGGCGCCACGGCCTGCGCCATCTCCATCGAGAACGCGTAGTTGGGTCGCCGGATGTCCGACGCCCACAGCCGCATCCTCGACGCGCTCCTTCGGTCGACAAGAAAAGCGATCCACGCCACCGCCCGCCCGCGCCACGTCCTTCGGTGGAACTGGGGCGCGGAGCAGAGCTACGGCGGCGGGCCGGCCGCCATGTCTGCCGCCGAGACGGCCCGGGCCTAACCAGGTCCGAGGGCCCGCGCGACGCTTCCGCCGCCCGTGGCCTCCAGGTGGGGGGCGAGCTCGTCCCACACACGCCGCATCATGGCGTCGTCGCGGCTCTTGAGGACGACCTTGCCGTTCTCGTAGATCGTCGCCTCGTGGTCCTTGCGGACGATGAGCATGACGCCCGCGTTAACCACCGGCTGCCAGCCCGAAGCCTCCAGGCGCTCCTCGAGCGCGATGAGGTCGAGGCGAAGGGGAGGACTCGGCAAGGCCTCCATGGAGCGGCCCGACTGGCACGGACGGACGAAGAGCTCCACGGCCTCCGGGCCAGGGACGTCGCGACGGCTTAAACCTAACGGGCCTTGCCGGAACGGCCCGCGGGAGCTTACGCGATGGCCTCGCGTGCGAGCTCCGTCCCCTTGGCCATGATCTCCATCTTCTTCCGGGAGACCGCCCACGTCCGCGTGCGCAGGCCGCAGTCGGGGTTCACGTAGACCTTCTGTGGGTCGCCGATGGCCTTCACCGTGTACAGGATCCGGTCGCGAACGAGCTCCGGCGTCTCGAGCTCGTCGGTGTGGACGTCGAGGACGCCCGCCCCGACCTCGAAGTCGGTCCGGTTCTTCTTGAAGAGCTCGATGGTCGTGAAGCCGGGACGGTGCTCGGCGTCCGTGCCCAGCTCCTTGAGGTCCTTGTTCGCGTACTCGAGCGTGAACTGGGCGCAGTTCTCGAGCTTCTCGACGGCCGGCCACATGAGGCGGTAGTCGCTGAAGCAGATGTGGATCGTGAAGCGGCCGTCGAGGCCCTTCACGCTCTCGTTGAAGGTGTCGACCACGAGGTCCATCTCCCCGGGGCGCGTGATCGCCGCGGGCTCGTCGATCTGGATGGAGTGCGCGCCGGCCTCGACGAGCGCCTTGATGTTCGGCCGGATCACGTTCTTCGCAAGGTCGATCCCGAAGTGGCGTCGCGCCTCGTTGAGGACCTCCCGGCGCCGGCGGCCGTTCTGCTTGACCTTGCCGACGAAGTACTCGTCGAAGCTCCAGTCCATGAGCGTGTACGCTCCCGTGATGGGGATCTTGACGGGCTTCGTCGCGTACTTCCGGATCGTTTTGAGCTCCTCGAGGTGGTAGATCTCCGTGGGCTTCACGGGGCCGACGACGGCCTGCTTGAGGTAATACCGGTTGTCGAAGCTCCGGACGTACCCGCGCGGTTCGAAGTTCTGGATGTGCTTCACCGCGAAGTCGTACATCTCGGTGCGGTGCTGCTCGCCGTCGTACACGAGGTCGAGCCCGACCTTCTCCTGCCACGCGATCGCGAGTTGGGACGCGAACTCCTTCACCTCGGCCTTCTCCTCCTTCTCGAGGCCGGTCTTGCGTAGGAGTTCGAGGAGCCGGGACCCGTTCGCGGGCTGGAACTCCTTCACGAGGGCGTCGGCCTCCTTGTACGCGTCCTTCGAAACGGGCTTGCCGCTAAGCGCCTGGATGCGCCAGACCGGCTTCGCGAGGCTGCCGATCTCCTGGAGCGGGAAGAGCCGGTGCTCGTCGTGCACGCCGTGGTGGCTCATGCCGTCACCTTCCTTTGGGGAACGAGGCTGGCGAGGACCTCGACCTTGCGTTGGGCCACCTCGGCCGGGACGAACTCGAGGTCCCACGTGTGGGTCGCGGTGAGGCGCGACGGTTTGAGCTTCGCCTCGACGCGCGCAAGGAGGTCCTGGACGTCGTGGGGGGTCTCGAGGTGGCTTTCCTGCGCGTTTACGACCTGGGCCACGATGTGCTTGCCTTGGAGCCGCGAGGGAAGCTTCTCGGGAAGCGTCTCGACGAAGTCGATGCCTATCGCGGACGTGGGCA